>NZ_JBWYIV010000001.1:0-349086 GCF_056779895.1 Acinetobacter sp. ANC_7553
TGGAGTGAATGTTCGTCTTGTTTTCATTGAGCACCTCTTTGGTGAATACATTATCACCTAATTTAGTGTCCAACTTTATTAAACCACTACAGAGATTAAAAATTCTGATTCAGAAGAAGACGCACGTTATCAGAAATATAAAGATGAAACAGTAAACATGTCTGAATACGATAAACAGCGCTATTACAATCAGCATCACTTAGGTGTAGTCGAGCCAAATCGAGTTCGCGAATCAATTCGAGAACAAAGAAGAAAACAGGCGCAATAAACCAACAGGGCAGTACAAATAAATGTACTGCCTATAAATCACTGGAAAATTACATTTCAATAGCTGAATAAAGCATAATTCTTTGTGAAAATTGATTAAAATTAAAACATTAGGGAAATACAATGAATTTTGAAGTTGATGCCTTTGGCACCATCGTGATTGCCGTATTTTTTCTATTTATTGGGCGATACCTTGTCAACCGAGTCCAATTCTTTAAAAACTACAATTTACCTGAACCTGTGATTGGCGGTTTAGTCGCAGCAATTACAGCATTCATCTTATTTAAATTCTTTAATATTAGTGCCACCTTTGATGCGCAAATTCAAAGCATTTTAATGCTGATGTTCTTTACCTCTGTGGGCTTAGGTGCAGATTTTGTTAAATTAAAAGATGGTGGTAAAGCCCTATTTATATTTTTGTTCTGTGTGATCGGATTTGTGATCGTTCAAAATATTGTTGGGGTGAGTTTAGCGACGGTATTAGGTTTAGATCCGCTCATCGGTTTAATTGTAGGTTCAATCACCTTAACGGGTGGTCATGGCACGGCAGGTGCATGGGGCCAAGTGCTTGAAACCCAGCATGGCATTCAAGGTGCTATTGTATTGGGTATGGCAAGTGCGACCTTTGGTCTGATCATTGGTGGTATCGTTGGTGGTCCAGTTGCTAAATTTTTAATTAAACGTCATCAACTGGCTGACAAAATTGACAATGATCAAAACGAATCACAATTGGATGATCAGTTAAAATCTGCACCATTTGAATATCCAAAAAAGACACGATTAATTACTGCAAGTAATGCGGTTTCGACCCTTGGTATGTTTGCACTTTGTATATTCACAGCAAACTTAATGACAGATTTTAGTCAGGGTAAATGGTTTGAGCTTCCAACCTTTGTTTGGGCGTTAGGTTCAGGTGTGATTTTGAGAAATCTGCTTGAGCATGTATTCAAAGTGAATATTTTTGATCGTGCGATTGATGTGTTTGGAAATGCATCGTTATCGCTCTATTTATCTATGGCATTGTTATCATTACAACTGTGGTTATTAGCAGATTTAGCAGGTCCGTTAGTCACGATTCTGATTGTGCAAATGCTGGTATTGATTTTATACACTGCTTTTGTGACATTTAAAGTGATGGGGAGCAACTACGATGCTGCAGTTTTATCAGCAGGTCACTGTGGTTTTGGTATGGGTGCGACGCCAACGGCTATTGCCAATATTCAAGCAGTAACCAATACCTATGGTCCTTCACACAAAGCATTCTTACTCATTCCACTGACAGGTGCTTTTTTCATTGATATTGTAAATGCGATAGTGATCCAGCTTTCGATTGGAATATTGGGATAGAGCAAGTTTAAAAAACCGCCTTTAAGGCGGTTTTTTACTTATGGAGATTTATATATGCAGTTGAGATTCGATCATCGGCCAAATATTTTGATGTGACTGTTTGAACATCATCATGTGTCCGATTGCTTTATGTCCCAGCTCTTTAGGTTTGAGTTCGATCGCTTCGGTAGGTGCATTAGGGTATAAACGAAGTAAATCCTGAACATTTGCTTCAGTTGCAATCTCATCATCACTTGCCCAAATGGCTGTGACAGGAATTCGTATCTCTTTGTGATAGTCTTGATCTAGGGTAACCGTTTTCCCAATCGCATTAATAACATAGCCAGGTTGACTACAAAATTGAGCCCAGTCACGTGCAACATCTTTCGGTAGATTTTCCCCCATACCAATGGCTTGGGTAGGGCCGTAACCGAGCGTCATACGTGCGAGAGGAAAAATACCTTTAAACATCACAGGGGCAAGTAGTTTCGTACGACCTTTGAGCCCTTTTACATGCCCAGTCGAACCTGCAATTGCAACGACTTTTGCAACTTTATCATGGTTGGGGGTAATCCCAATGAGTTGTCCGCCAGCGCTGTGACCGACAAGAATAACTTGCTTGGCATGGGTGAGTTGTAAGAGTTGATCAATTGCAGCGGGAATATCCAACTGCCCCCATTGCACAATACTTGCTTTGGATTGCTTCAATGGGCCATAAAGAGAAGCACCAATACCACTAAAATCAAACACCATTACGGCATAGCCTTGTTGGTTAAGCCATTCGCAAAATCGATGATAAAACTTTTGAGTAATTCCAGTGGCAGGGCACACCAAGACAGGAAGACGCTTTGAATGCTCGGCAGGAAAAAAGGTAGCAGCAAGTTCGTATTGATCCTGACGAATAATTTTAATTTTTTGCATAATTTAAACTGTGCAAGTATCCGTAATCAAAATACTTTACCGCAGTTCTAAAAGATCAAACCAACAAATGATGACTGTTGCGTTTGTGAAATGACTGTTCAGTCGTGAAAGCAACCTGTTTCAAGAAGTGCCGATGATAATGGAAAGTATTCCTGCTGCAATTAAAGGTCCAACAGGGACACCACGTAAAATAGCCACACCTGCTACAGTACCAATCAGAAGTCCAGCGACAATATTTGGCTGATTCGCCATAAGCGTTACGCCACGACCACCTAGCCATGCCACCAATAAACCGATTCCAATGGCTAAAATTGAGTTTAAGCTCAAGAATGACTTGAGGATATCTTTACCCGGAATGGTGCCACTGGCAATTGGCGTGAGTACGCCAATGGTGAGGATAATAATGCCGATATTTAAACCATGCTGTTGAAGCAATGGAAAATACACGTTTAAAGGGGTGATACGAAAAACAATAAGTACTGCGACTGCAATTGTGACAGCTGTATTTTGACTGAATATTCCACATGCCAATAAAATGATTAGAACGATTAAATTGAGGTCTAATTGAGACATAAAGAAGATCCAGTGCTTATCAGGACAGTACTTGAAAGTTATAATAGTTTAACTGATTTAAAGTCTGCATTCAGATGGCATCCTTTAAATTTCAACGAATATTGTAAGTAATGGAAGTGATTCATGGTTCTGGAAAAAATGTTACAGTCTCAAGGCTTTGGATCACGAAAATATTGTCAACAATTAATTAAAGCTGGTGCAGTGGTCATTGATGGTACTGTGATCACGGACCCGAAATATAAACTGAAGCTTCAAGGTCTTAGCTTCCACGTGTATAACGATGAATATACTTATCGTGAAAAAGTTTATATAGCACTCAATAAACCTGTAGGCTATGAATGCTCGCATCAAGCGACGCATCACTTCAGCGTGTTTGAATTAATCGATGACATATTGTTGCAAAGGGGAGTGCAAACAGTCGGACGTTTAGATCAAGACACGACTGGTATATTGTTACTTACAGATGATGGACAATTTCTGCAAGCGCTGACTCATCCTAAAAAACATGTTCCTAAAGTTTATCAAATGCATACAGCAGATCCAGTCACTGAGCAGCAAATCATTCAATTGGGTCAAGGTGTAGAGCTTCGCAATGAAACAGGATTGTTTCAAGCAACAGATATTCAACTCATAAGCAATCAACACCTACAATTTACAGTGCATCAAGGCGTTTATCATCAAGTAAAGCGTATGGTTGCTGCTGTGGGAAATCGTGTTGAATCATTGCATCGACTGCAAATTGGACAATTAAAATTAGATCAGCTTGCTGAAGGTGAATATTGCTATCTCACTGAACAGCAAATACTCGCCGCAAAAAATCAAAGTCCTGATGCTCAACTCCTTGAGATTTAAATCATCAATGCTAAAGACTCTATTCTCAAGACGATATGTTATGTAATGCCTTAAGATAGAAAGCAATGATAGGTTTGGAATTCATTGTCTTTGACGAAGCCCATCTTTTCGTAAAGTTGGTGAGATTGAAAGTTACTTCGTTGCGTCTCTAATGAAATTCGACTGGCTTTTTCGGATTGTGCAAACAAAATTGCAGTGTCAATGAGTTGTTTAGCTGAACCTTGTCTTCTATAAATTGGAGTGACATATACATCATCTAAAATGTAGTAGCTTGAACAAGCATGGGACGAAAAACCTAAATAAAGAATCACGAACCCAGTGATTACATCATTTTTGATGTGAATAAAAATAACACTTTGTTGGTTTTCGAATCGCTGTTTTAGAAAATCATAGGATTGTTGAATATTGGATGATGCACCATAAAACTGTCGGTATTCATCAAAAAGTACAGCGAGTTGATTGAGATCTTCTGTTGTGGCTTTCCGTACTATCACTGTTGAGCTCTCCTCAGATCATTATTTTTAATGTTGTTATGATGAAGAGCTAAACATATTTGCGCAGGGCGCTGTAAATTAAATTGTTTAAAAATACGACAAAGTTAACTTATGTCAAAAATTAATCTTTATCGCTTTCACCCAAAAGTGCATTCAATTCTGCAAAAAAATCGTCGTCATCTAAACTCGAAGTTGTAGTGTTGGAATCTTGTTGTTCTTGCTTAAGCTTTTTGAGTTTCAACAATTGATCCATGTTGATCGTTTGATTTTCGATTGCAAAAGGAATGGACTTTGTCAGTACAACTTGTTTGAAAAATAAACGCACTGCTTGCGCTGGTGTAATCCCCAATTGCTTAAAAACTGCAAAGGCTTGTTTTTTTTCTTGTGAGTCAAGTCGAACTTGATAAACTTCTGTTTTTCTCATGAATTAAAACCAAACGACTCTAAATTTAAGTGCTTATTTTAATCTAAGTAAATGTAATTTCAATGTCTGAACGTGAAAATTATATAAATTTGTCATTACAATGAATCTACAATGTCAGTGTTTGCGTGCTTTTAAAGTGCATTTCAATATTTAATATCGGATCAATAAATTGAAGCTCATCAGCAAGTAATTGCAACGGAGCACTGAAATCATCCTCAGCTTTATGCGCGATTACCGGATAAAAAGGATCATTTTTGATTGGAATATTGAGTGCATTGAGGTGAACGCGAAGTTGATGTTGCTTACCAGTCAGCGGTTTCAAAATATATCGTCCCCACTGTGAGTTGTGTTCTATCAGGTCAATTTGAGTGACAGAATTGGTAACGCCTTCACATACTTTCATTATATAAAATGGATTTCCCTTTTCTATGCGCAATTCAACTGTTCGTGGAAAGACTAAGTCTTTTGAGTAAGGTGCGATGGCTTGATATGTTTTGGATACTTTACGATCTGCAAAAAGTTGTTGATATACTCCGCGACTTTCAACTTTTTTTGAAAATAAAACAACACCTGCTGTTTCGCGGTCTAAACGATGAATCGGAGTGAGATGAGGATTATCAGTGAACTGCTTTAATCTCACCAATAAGGTTTCTTGAACATATTGACCTGTCGGACTCATGGTTAAAAAATGAGGTTTATCCACCACGAGCAGATCATCGTTTTCGTATAAAATCTTTTCCTTAAATGGAACATGAATTTCGTCTGCTAAAAAACGATAATAAAATATATGAGAATTGGGTTGATACGCCGAGTTGATGGAAAGTTTGTTGCCATCTGTATTATAAATAAGACCATCTTGAAAGCGTTGTTGCCATTCCAGTGCGTCTATATGAGAAAAGGCTTGAATGAGAAAATCATAAATCGTGATCGGGGAGATTTGTAGATTTGGAAGAAATACTTTGCTGGCTGTTACACCATTGATCATCGGTGGCGTAAAACTTGGGGCACTTTCTGAATTTGATTTTGACATAACAAGACAACAGAATAAAAAAATGATCAGATGAATGAGTTTTTGAACAAGTCTAGATAGGCACTGTTCAGGAGCATGCTATTATACCTCTTCAACAGATGTCTAATGTGATCCAGATGCAATATTCTTTTCAACTCAACTTAAATGATGAAGCAGATACTCAAAAATTAGCTGCATGTTTAGGGCAGTGTATTGAAAAGGGTGTCATATACCTCATTGGAGATTTGGGTGCGGGTAAAACCACCCTGACGCGTTATTGGCTGCAAAATTTAGGTCATCGTGGTGCGGTTAAAAGCCCGACTTATACACTGGTTGAACCCTATAAAATCAATCAGCAGGATGTCTTTCATTTTGATTTGTATCGTTTGAATGATCCTTATGAACTTGAGTTGATGGGTCTTCGTGATTATCTGGATATTGCTGATGCGCTATTCTTGTTTGAATGGCCCTCTAAAGGTGGTGACGAAATTCCAGAAGCAGATGTTATCTTGAATATTGAGAAATCTGATGATGAGTCAGTGCGTCATGTCACGATTTCTTCAAATGATGAAGCTTTACTCGCAAAATTAAAGACACAGTTTTAAATAAATCTATGGCGCATGATCTTAGCTTGAATCGAATTCAAACCTTATCTCCTGCATTAGCAAACCAAATTGCTGCGGGAGAGGTAATTGAACGTCCTGCATCAGTGGTGAAGGAACTTCTAGAAAACTCCATTGATGCAGGTGCGACTGAATTAATCATTCGAGTCGAACAAGGCGGTAGTACGCTGATTGAGATTATCGATAATGGCAAAGGAATTCATCCTGAGGATCTTCCGCTTGCGGTCATGCGTCATGCGACCAGTAAAATTCAAACTGCTGAAGATTTACATGCAATTGTGAGCTTAGGTTTTCGCGGAGAAGCCTTGGCTTCCATTGCTGCTGTTTCGCGCTTGACCTTGACCAGTAGTCGTGATGATTCAGGAATTGGTTATCAGGTCGAAGTAAACGGCACGGCCTTTGATCATCAAGAGATTCAAGCTGTTGCTACTCAGCAAGGCACACACATACGTGTACAAGATTTATTTTTTAATGTGCCAGCAAGACGAAAGTTTTTAAAAAAGCCAAATACGGAATTTGGTCACATTGAAGAAATCGTACGGCGCTTAGCCTTAACGCATTTCGATATTCGGATTGTGCTGGAACATAATGGTACTATCCGTTTAAATTTGCCTGTCGCAGACAGTGGTCAACTCAGATTTCAACGTGTACAGCAGCTTTTAGGCCGACAATTTACGGAAAATGCGTATTGGATCGATGCTGATAGTGTCAATATGCGCTTATCAGGATGGTTAGGTCATCCTTCTGATGCTCGAGCACAAAGTGATTTGCAGTATGTGTACGTCAATGGTCGTATCGTAAAAGATAAAACAATCTCTCATGCTTTGCGAATGGCCTATGATGGCATCTTACATGGGCATCAACATGCAGCTTATTTGTTGTTCTTAGAAGTTGATCCTGAATTTATTGATGTGAATGTGCATCCGACTAAGCATGAAATTCGTTTTTTGAATCAACGTGAAGTACACGAATTTGTACGTCATTTTGCCAAAGAAACATTGTCGCAATTTCAGACTGCGACTGCGGATTTAGCCCAAGCTTTAAAGCTTGATCAAGATGTCATCGCACCATCAGTTCAGCTACCACGTTATCAAGAGCAATTTAATTTGCATCAAAATGCTCAAGCATCGCCCCCTATGTCCCAGACGTTGCAGGAATCGAGTCATGAGGGGTATTTAACAGATTTTAGTGTTAAACAGCCTCAATCAGTTCAATATAGTGCGCCGAGCCAGCCTTATTCAAATTCTAATATCAGTAATGCACTCAAGTCTTATTTGGCACCTTTGAAAGAAACGTCATCTAATTTTGAAGTTCCTCATGATGCTGAGATGGAATCAACATCGTCTAGAGTTGATGAGTTCCCCTTGGGGATTGCAATTGCACAACTTCATGGAATTTATATTCTGGCGCAAAATTCTGAAGGTTTGATCATTGTAGATATGCATGCCGCGCACGAGCGGATCTTATTACAGCAAATGAAATCTGCTTGGGATAAACCTGAATTTTGGACATCACAGCAGTTGCTTATTCCAAAAGTGATTTCAATTACACGCATGCAAGCCACGCGTATAGAGGACCTTAAGCCTCAGTTGGCGCGGCTTGGTTTAGAAATTGATCAATATGGCGATGAGCAAGTGATAGTGCGAGGTGTGCCTGCTATTTTGCACAAGGCCGATTTTAATGCATTAATCCCAGAACTTTTGAATGATCTTGATCCCAATGATGAGGCCAGTGCTTTACAACAAAAAAGAGACCATATCTTGGCAGGAATGGCATGTCATGGCGCAGTGCGTGCGCATCGCATGTTAAGTATTTCTGAAATGAATGCACTGTTGAGGCAGATGGAACAAACTGAGTTTGCAAGTCAATGTAATCATGGACGACCAACTTGGAGAGCTTTTCCACTTAGTCAATTAGATAAATTATTTGCTCGAGGAGAGTAATTGCACATGTCAAATCAAATGCCAGTCATCAACTTAATGGGGCCGACTGCGAGTGGGAAAACTGCTTTGGCATGTGAGCTATATGAGCGCGGTAATTTTGAAATTGTTTCAGTGGATTCTGCGTTAATCTATAAGGACATGGATATCGGTTCGGCAAAGCCATCAAAAGAAGAGCAGGAGCGATATCCACATCACTTGATTGATATTATTACACCGCTCGAGGTTTATTCGGCAGCTCAATTCGTTGAAGATGCATCGCTGCTGATTGATGAAATACATTCACGCGGTAAGACCCCAATCTTGGTGGGTGGGACGATGTTGTACTACAAAGCACTGTTGGAAGGCTTGGCAACGAATCTCCCTAATGCTGATGAAAAGGTACGTCAACAAATTGAAAATGAAGCCATGGCATTGGGTTGGGAGAGCGTCTACGAAGAGTTAAAATGTGTCGATCCTATGGCAGGTGAGAAGTTTAAAGTGAGTGATCGTCAGCGCATTATACGCGCGCTAGAAGTCTATCGTCTGACAGGTCGACCTATCACTGAGCTTCAAGCAGAACAGCCCAAAAAACAGCCATATCGTTACAATTTTCATAATTATGCGCTGTTACCTGATCGTGTAGAATTACACAAAAGAATTGAACTGCGCCTAAAAATAATGTGGGATATCGGTTTTTTAAATGAGGTAGAGTACCTGATTGAAAAATACGATTTAAACGATAATTTGCCATCGGCGAGATCTGTTGGATATCGCCAAGCTTTAGATTTTCTTAAAAATAGTGATAGAAGTCTCAAATCTAAGCAAAATATGGAAGACAAGTGTTTGTTTGCAACACGACAACTGGCTAAACGTCAATACACTTGGTTACGTTCTTTGCAAGAAGCGCACAGTTTTCAAACTTTTTTGACGATAAAGCAAGCTCAAGAAGACTTGCGAAACTTATATGGATAAAGCAAAATTTACTCACTATCTTTTTTATAAATTTTAATTGAAAAATAAAGATAGTTTTTTTGCGCTGATTTTATTTTTTGGAGTATAACATGTCTAAAGGTCAAACTTTACAAGATCCGTTCTTAAACTCTCTCCGTAAGGAACGTATTCCAGTTTCAATCTTTTTAGTCAACGGTATTAAATTACAAGGTCATATCGAATCATTTGACCAATACGTTGTATTATTAAAAAACACGGTAAGCCAAATGGTTTACAAACACGCTATTTCAACAGTTGTACCTGCACGTAATCCACGTCCTGCTGGTGCTCCTGCTGGCGCTCCTGCTGGTGTTCAAGGTGGCTTCGGTGGTCAACAAGGCGGCTTCGGTGGTCAAGGTGGCTTCGGTGGTCAAGGTGGCTTTGGTGCGACTTCTACACCAAACTTTGATGGCGAAACAAAATTTGATGATGCTCAAGAAGACGATAACAATCGTTAATTTTTGAGTAATCAAAAAGGCACCTGATGAAGGTGCCTTTTTTTATATGAACAGCCTAAAAATTAAAATTAAAGCCCCCATAGTGGAGGCTCTCAATTAAGAAAAATTAGTTTTGGTTGGGTTGTTTAATTTCAACGTATGTACTTGCGCGAAGCTCTCTTAACCAGCCATCTAACTCTGCATCAAATTGACGGTCACCAAGAATTTGGCGCGCTATGCGTTTTTGCTGTTCCTGAGTCATGTCTTGCTGACGTGCATCAGTAACTTGCAAAATATGCCAACCAAACTGTGTTTCAAAAGGTTCACTGACTTCGCCAATTTTCGCAGTCTGCATTTTTTGATCAAACTCTGGCACCATCATACCTGGTGAAACCCAACCTAAGCTACCACCATCACGTGCAGAACCTGGATCATTAGAATAAGTTGCAGCAAGGACTGCAAAATCATCACCTGCCTTTACACGGCTATAGATACTGTCAATAGTGTGTTTGGCATTTTCAGGACTCACCACTTCAGAAGTCTTAATCAGAATATGGCGAGTTTGGTATTGTGGCACAATTGTCTTTTTCTGATTTGACTTGCGCTCTAAGAGTTTCAACAAGTGGATGCCATCTCGAGCCTGAATTAAATCAGTAGTATTGCCTGGTGAAACTAAAGCGATACTCGATGCAAGTTCTTCTGGAATATCTGCGATTGAGCGCGAGCCCATATCTGCACCTTCAACTTTAATTGTAGATGTAGAAAATTGTTTCTGTATCGCATCTACATCATTCGAAGCTTGAAGTGCATCTTGAACTTGTTGCGCGACTTGAGTGAGTTCTTGTTGAGAGGCTTCACCAGAAATTCTGAAGTGAATCACGTGAGCTTGAGTACCCACAGCAGCTTGACCTTCCGGTGATTTGAGGAAGTTTTCAACATCTTGGTCGCTGATTTTGATGCGTGACATCACTTGTTGTTGACGTAAGCGCTGAATAGCAAGATCATCAGCGACTTTAGCACGTAGGTTTTCATAAGTGCCTGGAGCCATACGGTCAAGCTTTTGCTGGAAGTCTTCTAGGCTATTACTGTTCGACTGGCGAGCAACATTAAGTACAGCATCATTTAAAGTTTTTTCATCAACTTGAATGCCATAGCGTTTTACTTGTTCAAGTTGCGCATTTTGGATGATAAGTTTATTCAGAGCTTGATTTTCAAGTACCTGAAGTGGTGGTACATCCTGTTTTTGAGCTTTAAGCTGATGTTGTAGCTCAGCGACACCTTGTGCAATGTCACTTTTTAAAATGGCGCTTTTGCCAACAATAGCAACGATTTGATCTGATGGGTTTGCATAACTTGACACTGATGCAGAAATAACAAGTGCTAACGCTGAAGCTTTAAAGAGTTGTTTTAAATTTTGCATCTTCATTAATTCGTCCAATTTTGTTTAACTTTATCGAAACCCAAGATTCGATTTTCCAGTAAAGAGCTTAACTTACTGTTTAAGCCACCAAGTCCTTTAAGTGTAAACTCTGCCATTACAGCACGTTTTTGTTTGGTGTCTGGTGCATTAACATCATCTAAGTCATTGTAATAAGAGCGACCATAGACCGAAACACCCCAGCAGCACGACTCATAATTAATACCTAAAAGGTACTCGCGTGCAACACTGTTGTCTAGATCATATTGCATATGACCCATCAAATTCCAATTACCTTTCACAGGTTGTATAAAGGATGCTGTAACTTGGTCATAGTGGTCTTGACGATCTTCAAGTCGCTTACGATTAAAATAACCAAAGTTGTATAGGTTACCTTGATCACCTGTGTAATACACTTGTAGATCACGTTGAGCATTATCTCCGTTAGACATCCACATTGAGTTTGCATTCACAGTAAAGTTCTGAGAAAGCTGGCTGGCAATGCTGATCACAGGACCAGTTTGACGCTCAGTATTAAATGGGTCATTTTGACTATTATTCAAAGTCACCTTACGGTCTTCAAAATAGTAACTTTGTCCGATGCTGGCACGTAAACGTTCTAATCCGATAGTATCAAAGAGGCTGTAACTTACCCCGAGTGATAAGAAGTTATTATCTTCTAGGCGGTCATGACCGTAAAAGCGACGTGGATTAAAGAGTTGATCGTAATTCAGGGACGCTGCGGTTGAGTCAAAGTTTGGTGAACTGTTTTGATTTCTATGTGGTGCATAAGCATAGAATGCACGTGGTGTGATGGTTTGTAAGAATTTTCCATCTTTTTCAAAGATAAGACCAGCATCTAAAGTAAACTCTGGAACTATAACTGCATTGTCTTTGGTATTTTTTCTTTGTTCTTCGGTGATACGATCAATCGTATTTTGATCAAAGAAGGTATTTATAGAGCGAACTGATGCTTGAGGTATAAAGAATGACCATTGATTGCGGAAATTATATCGAGCAGAAAACTCATTATAAAGACGTGTACCACTTGGTTGATAAATGGTGTCCATATTTGAGTTGTCTGAAGCATTTAAGTCATTAATATCTTTTTGGAAATATGCTGTATCGTTATTAAATTCATATTCCAGTCCTTGCGGATTACCAGTGATATAATTGACGAGCAATTGCGGTAGTCGTGCATAGGGGCGATCAACATCATCAACATCAGGGTCTAGCGTCTGGAAGTCTTCAACTTTGAGTTGCGCGCGTAACCCTGGAATTCCATTCGCGTAATTAAGATCCCAAGCGCGGCGTTGGTTTAACTCCGTTCTTGTATTCGGATTGCTGTCTAGATCGGCAAAGAAGTCTTTATCAGAAACATAGTTGTATTCTAAATTGGTCATCCATTGGTCATTGATTTTCCAATTATGCAAGAGGTGTAAATCTTTACGATCTTCATCATCATATTTACGATCTTGTGCTAAATAACCACCCCAAATACGACCTCCACCATATTGTTCAGTCAGATATCTGAACTCACCCTCAGCCATCAATCCACGGCCGCCAATGAAACGTGGAGTTATAGTCGCATCATAATTGGGTGCTAAATTGAGATAAATTGGCGCCTCAAGTTCTAAACCACCATCGTTGGTATAACCAAAACCTGGGTTTAATAAGCCAGTGGTACGACGATCATCAATAGGGAAATTGAAATATGGCACAGCCAGCACTGGTGTGTTTTTAATATATAGTTTAGTGCCTTTGGTCACGCCACGCCCAGTGTCTTGATTTAACTCAATCGAATTGGCTTGAATCTTCCATGTTGGGCTTTGCTCAGGTGGACACGTGCTATAAGTTGCATTCTGAAGGAGTAAAATATTGGGTGAGGTGCGCTCAATATTTTCTGCACGACCATGCCCATGTGTCGCTTCTGAAATATAAAAGCTGTTATTGAGGCGTCCCGTTTGGGTTTTTAAATTGTAGTCAATTTGATCACTTTGAGCCAATAAACCCGCTTGTGCCAACTGTACATTGCCAGAAGCTTTGGCATGGGTTTGAGTGTTGTCAATTTTAATCTTATCTGCACGAACCATACGACCTTGCTGATCGATGATGACATTGCCTTCTAATTCTGAATCACCATTTGGATTGTAATATGCACGATCAGCGGTGATGATCGATGTTGCTTGCTCAGGATCAACTGCTTTAGTATCAGGGCTGATAGGTGTCAACCAAGTTTGAGCACAAAATTTCGAGCTTGGGGAGAACGTGCTACGTTGTTGCGCTTCGGCTGAATTTTTATTGACATAATATTGATCAAAGAAGCGCTGACCAGGGTAGCTTTCTTTAATTGCAGTTTGAAGTGCTTGATTGTCCACCTCAGTTGTACTGTCTTTAGAGTCGGCATAACTTGAGACTGTGCTACCACACAATAAGGTTAAAATAGCAGTCGCCAAAGGGCTGAAAGTAAACTGATGCTTCATTTATATCATTAACCAAGTATGCAAATTGCAATTAATTATTGTCGCATCATAGAGAAAAAACGGATTAGTGGCTACACTTAGCACTTTAAATATTCAGCCTGTACTAGAATTTATAGCAAATGAATACACAACGTGAACAATTGATACATACGTGGGTGCAATCTGTACTTCAATCAGAGCAGTTCGAAATAAAATATTTAGCAGGCGATGCCAGTTTCCGTCGCTATGCGCGAATCACCTTGAATAATAAATCATTTATGTTAATGGATGCACCTCCAGAAAAAGAAGATTGTGTACCTTTTGTGACGATTGATGAATTCTTTGATCGTCATGGTGTTCGTGTTCCACATATTGTTGCAAAGGATTTAGAGCAAGGGTTGTTGCTTCTTGAAGATTTTGGGGATGAGCTTTTAGCGAACCATTTAAACAATGACACGGTAGATCAGCATTATTTACAGAGTTTTAAACAACTCATTCAATTACAGTCTATTCATGGTGTGGATCAGTTTCCAGAATATAGTTACGAAAAATTAATCAGTGAAATGGAGTTATTCACAGATTGGTTGCTTCCATCACTAAATATTCGATTAAATGCTGATGAACAAGGTTTGATTAAGCGTACTTTTGCGATATTGGCAAATGTGGCTTTAGCTCAACCACAAGTGATTGTTCATCGAGACTTTCACAGTCGTAATCTCATGTTGTTGAATGATGAACAAGAACAAGGCGTAATTGATTTTCAAGATGCGGTAATCGGTGCGGATACCTACGACTTGATTTCAATTACACGTGATGCATACGTGCAATGGCCTCCAGCACGTGTAAAACAATGGTTTAAAACCTTCTATGAATTATTACCAGATGATTCAAAAATTGATCGTGATTTAGAGCGCTTCATTAAAGATGCTGACTTCATGGCGATTCAACGCCATTTAAAGATTTTAGGTATTTTTGTGCGATTGTTTGAACGTGATGGAAAGTCGGGCTATTTAAAAGACCTGCCTCGTGTCATGTGGTATTTACTCGAAGAGTCGAAGCCTTACGCTGAACTCACTCCATTTATTCAATGGGTTGAAGATAAAGTGCTTCATGCATTTGAAGCCAAGTATGGTCACTATGAGGTAGTAGCTGCATGAAAGCCATGATTTTAGCAGCCGGTCTGGGTAACCGTATGCGTCCCTTGACGCTTTATAAACCAAAGCCACTGTTGGAAGTGGGTGGAAAGCCTTTAATTGTATGGCATATTGAAAAACTAAAGTCGATTGGTGTTAGTGAAATTATTATTAATTCGGCATGGCTGGCCGACAAATTGATCGGTGCTTTAGGCGATGGTTCTCAGTTTGGTGTGAACATTCGCTGGACGCGTGAAGATGAGGGTTTGGAAACAGCTGGTGGAATCATCAATGCTTTGCCGTTGTTGGGTGAAGAACCATTTATTCTCGTCAATGGGGATGTGTGGACTCAGTTTGATTTTGCTCAGTTGCTTGAGCTTGATTTACAAGAAGATCTAGCACACTTGGTACTTGTACCAAATCCGCTACAACATCCTCAAGGTGATTTCACACTATTAGATGGTCGTGCTTATACTTTTGAGCAAGAAAAAGAGGGCGAAAATCTGACTTATAGTGGTATTGCGGTGATTCATCCTCGTTTATTTCAAGGTCTAGAATGGGGCAAGCGTCCTTTAGCACCTTTGCTTAAAGATGCTATGCACAACCACAGAATTTCTGCTGCAAAAATGGCAGAAACGTGGGTGGATGTGGGTACTCCAGAAAGGTTGATGCAGTTGGATCAGCAAATTCGAGAAGGACAATTTAACTAACTGAGTATTCACTAAGCGTTAAATAGTGTTCCACGATGCATAAAACGGTATACTTTGATTAATTTTATTGAGATGTTTACTGTTTATGCATCCTTTTTTTCATGAGTTACAACAAGGTAGTCAAAAACTAGGTTTATCACTCACTGGTGAGGCGTTGAGTTTATTATTAAAATATCAAGATGCGCTTGTATTGTGGAATAAGGCGTACAACTTGACCGCGATTCGTGATCCTAAAGAAATGTTAGTTAAGCATTTATTGGATAGCCTCAGCATCTTGAAAGACTTGCCTCAAGGGCGATTGCTTGATATCGGTACCGGTGGTGGTATGCCGGGGATGATCATCGCGCTATGTCAACCTGAGCGAAGCTGTGTGCTTCTGGATTCGAATGGAAAAAAAATTCGTTTTCTCAAACAGTTTATTGCTGATCTAAAACTAAAAAATGTTGTGGCAGTTCAAACTCGAGTAGAGAATGAAGAGAGTATTAATGAACTGGGTAAATTCGATGTAATTACCAGTCGTGCTTTCGCCTCACTGACAGATTTTATTACTGCTTCTCGTCCTTTTATGCATGAAAACAGTGTTATTGCTTCTATGAAAGGTTTAATTCCTGTTGAGGAAATTGAAAACCATAAAGATGAGTTGAGTTGCGAAATTATTGAGCTTCACGTTCCTCGTTTAGATGAACAACGTCATTTATTGCTACTTAAACAAATTTAAAAAATCTAGGGATTGGGGTTACCATGGCTCAAATTATTGCTATTGCGAACCAAAAAGGTGGCGTAGGTAAAACCACGACTGCTGTAAATTTGGCTGCATCATTAGCAGTGCTTAAAAAGCGAGTATTGTTGATTGATATGGACTCTCAAGGCAATGCCACTATGGGTTCAGGTATTCAAAAGAATGATCTCTTATACTCAGTAACTGATGTTTTACTGGGTGAAGTGCCAATTGAAACTGCCATCACTAAAGCTGAAGTTGGATATCGCGTAATTGGCTCCAATCGTGATTTAGCAGGTGTTGAATTAGCCATTGCTGAGCAAGACGGTCGTGAATTTATTCTGCGTGATGCGATCCAACAAATTGAAGATAAGTTTGATTACATCATTGTGGATTGTGCACCAAGCTTAAGTTTGATCACGGTAAATGCATTGGCTGCTGTTAAAAGCGTGATCATTCCAATGCAGTGTGAATATTATGCCTTGGAAGGTTTGGCGGATTTAACACAAACGATTGATCGTATTCAACAAGCGTTAAATCCTGATTTAGAAATCATTGGTGTATTGCGTACCATGTACGATGCTCGAAATGCGCTGACACGTGATGTGTCGGATGAGTTGGAGCAGTATTTTGGTAAAAAATTATACGAAACGGTTATTCCTCGAAATGTGCGTTTAGCGGAAGCGCCAGCACATGGGTTGCCGATTATTTATTTTGAAAAAAGTTCTAAGGGTGCAGTGGCTTATTTGAATCTTGCTGCTGAAATGTTAAAAAAAACCAAAGTGAAAAAAGGAAGTAAAGCATGACCGTGAAGAAAAGAGGCTTAGCAAAGGGTCGTGGCTTAGATGCGTTATTGGGCTCTATTCAAAAAGAAAAATTACAATTAGAAGCACAGTCATTAGATCATGGTCAGCTCAAACAAGTAGATGTCAAACTTCTTAAACGTGGTAATTATCAGCCGCGACGCTTTATTCATGAAGAAGACCTTCAGGAATTAGCATCTTCTATTAAAAAGCATGGCATCATGCAGCCGATTGTCATTCGTCCAATTGAGGATGATGTACATCAATATGAAATTATTGCAGGGGAGCGCCGTTGGCGAGCAGCTCAAATCGCTGGACTAAATGAAGTTCCTGCAATTGTTCGTGATTTGTCAGATCAAGTTGCAATTGCGTTGGCATTAATTGAAAACATTCAACGCCAAGATTTAAATCCAATTGATCAAGCTATGGCATTGCAGCGTTTTCATGAAGAGTTTGGATTAAGTCACCAAGAAATTGCTGAAACGGTGGGTAAGGCACGTACTACAGTAAGTAATTTATTGCGCTTATTAAGCTTAGCGGATCCGATTAAAGACCATATCCAACAAGGTCAATTAGATATGGGGCATGCGCGTGCAATATTGACTTTGCGTGCAAAAGACCAAATTGAAATTGCAAAAATTGTCATTGAAAAAAACCTTTCTGTTCGTCAAACAGAACAGTTAGTGCGTGATTTTAATGCACCAAAACAGGATAAGCCAAAACCATCAATTTCAGCTGATTTAGAGCAACTGACTCAGCGTCTTTCTGAACGTTTCAGTGCAGATGTTAAAATTGATCACAATAAGCAAGGTAAAGGTAAGCTTGTGATTCATTACCATTCACTTGATGAGTTAGATGGTATTCTAAATATCTGTTTAGATGAAAAATAATTAATTTAAAAGCAGTAAATGTGATTTATTTAGATGAGTTTGAGATTTAAGTCATTTAGGTCTCAATACTCCAATTGAGCTAAGGTTTACTTTGATCATTCCATACAATCAGGTCATTGATTTTAGAGTGGGGCAGACTTTAGCATTCGATGTTCGAATTATGTATGATTAAATTGCATACGTGCTGAATCTGTTTAGGTGTTTAAGGATACCGTACCAATTAGAGGTTGTGAGTGAAGCAAGATTTTAAAGTGTATATGCGTTTGTTGAGTTACTTAAAACAGTACTGGACGATTGCATTGATTGTTGTATTTGGTTTTGTGCTGAATGCCGCGACTGAAGTTTCTGTTGCGAAATTATTAGAGTATATTATCAATGCCATTCAAGAACAGGATCGAAGTTTCACGAACTTATTCCCATTTTTGGTTGTTGTTTTGATGTTTGTACGAGGAGTGGGGCTATTTCTAGGTGGATACTACACTTCGGTGATTTCTCGAAATCTAATTTTTAATATTCGCCAAGAAGTTTTTGCTAAGTTAATGCGATTGCCGTCGCAATATTATTTAGATAACACTAGTGGTCATATTACTGCCAAAATTATGTACAACGTTGAACAGCTGACTGCTGCCTCAACGGAGTCATTAAGAACCTTATTACAACAAGGTTTGATCACCATTGCGCTGTTAGGATATTTGTTCTATTCCAACTGGCGCTTGACTTTATGTATTTTGATTTTTGCGCCATTAATCGGTTTGTTGATTAGAAAAGCTGCTAAACGTATGCGTAAGCTGTCTACTCAAGTGCAAGATACGATGGGTGATGTAAACCATGTAGTGCAAGAAACCGTGAATGGTAATCTGGTTGTTAAAGGGTTTGGTGGACAGGCATACGAGCAAACTCGTTTTAAAGAAACCTCACTCGAAAACTTGCGTCGTGGTTTAAAAATGGTTGCAGTACAACAATTAAATAGTCCTGTTGTACAACTTATTATGGCGATCGCTTTAAGTATTGTGATTTGGATTGCTTTAAGACCTGAGATATTACAGGATACTTCAGCGGGTCAGTTTGTTGCGTATATTACTGCAGCCGGTATGTTGAGTAAGCCGATTAAAGCTTTAACCGATATCAATGAAAAATTACAGCGAGGAATGGCTGCAGCACATTCAGTATTTGAGTTATTGGATATGCCTGAAGAAAAAAATGAAGGGCAGTTAAAACCACAACTCAAAGGCAATATTGAATTTAATCAGGCAAATTTAACATATAGCGATGGTTTCCATGCCATCCATGATTTCAATTTAAATGTTAAAGCTGGGCAGACTGTAGCGTTGGTGGGGCGTTCGGGGGCTGGTAAGTCTTCTTTAGTTAACTTATTGGTTCGTTTTCAAGAATTAAGTTCAGGGTCAATCAAATTTGACGGCCATGATATTCAAGATATTGAAGTTACAGCGTTACGCTCACAAGTGGCTATGGTCAATCAGCAAGTCGTGCTGTTTAACCGTACTGTTCGTGAGAATATTGCTTATGGTCAGTTACAAGATGCTTCGGAAGAGCAGGTTATTGCTGCTGCGAAAGCTGCTTATGCCCATGACTTTATTATGGCACTGCCTCAAGGCTATGACACACCATTAGGTGCTCAAGGTTTAAATTTATCTGGCGGACAAAGACAGCGTATTGCAATTGCTCGCGCAATCTTAAAAAATGCTCCAATTTTAATTCTTGATGAAGCGACAAGCGCATTAGACAATGAGTCTGAATACTTTATTCAGCGTGCTTTTGATGCAGCTATGCAGGATCGGACCACGATTGTCATTGCACATCGATTATCAACGATTGAGAATGCAGATCTTATCGTAGTAATGGATAAAGGTCGGATATTAGAGCAGGGAACACATCAGGAATTACTCGATTTGCGTGGTGCATATTTCCAACTGCATCAACGTAATTTTGAGGAATAAGTTATGTCTATTGCGCAGGTCATTCAAAACGCTTGGAATAAGCAATCCAAGTGGTTGATTGTATTGCGACCCCTGTCATTGCTTTATCGATTAGGATTTTCCCTGAATAAAGCCTTGTATCAACATGGTATAAAACCTATTTATACTGCACCAGTTCCTGTCATGGTCATTGGCAATATAACGGTAGGTGGCAGTGGTAAAACACCGTTATTAATTCAATTGGTTAAATATCTTCAACAAAAAAATATTCGAGTTGGAGTAATTAGTCGAGGCTATGGTGGTAAAGGTCCTTTTCCTGCAAGCGTGAATCTCGATTCTGAGCCAAATGAAGTAGGTGATGAGCCCTGTTTAATTGTGCAATCTACTGGCGTGCCGATGGTCGTAGGTGGGCAACGACAGAAAAGTGTAGAGTTACTTCTCTCTCAGCATCAACTTGATTTGATCATTAGTGATGATGGTTTGCAACATTGGGCACTTGATCGTCAATTAGAATGGATTGTGCTGGATAACAATCGTGGTTTGGGCAATCAGAAACTGTTGCCAGAAGGCTTTTTGCGTGAGCCAGTAGCACGGTTATGCAGTGGTACAGTAATTGAACATGCTGAACAACCAAGTTCAGATCTTTATATGCAATTACAAGTCGCAGCGCCGTACTTGCTAAATCCAGTCGAAGATCAAGTTGAATATTTTGCCACTGATTTGAATTATTATGCGGTTGTTGGTATTGGATTCCCGCAACGGTTTTATAAAACCCTTGAAAGTATGGGCTTAAAGCATTTTCAGTGCCATGAATTTCCTGATCATTATGATTATCAGATTGACGATTTACAATTTGAAGATTCAAATCCAATCATCACCACTGAAAAAGATGCTGTAAAACTCCTCCCTTTGTTAAAACAACATCCAGAATTTAGTCGTGAAATTTGGGTGGTTCCTGTTGAAGCAGTTTTATCATCAGCTTGTTATGATTTGCTGGATCAACAGCTTGCAAAACTCGGTATCGTAAACACATAAGGAATATCCATGAAACATATTGTAATACCTGCTCGCTTTGCAAGTTCGCGTTTACCTGGAAAACCACTACTTAAAATACACGGGCGTGAAATGATTTTACGTGTGGTAGATCAGGCGCGAAAAGTGACTGGGTTTGATGATTTATGTGTTGCTACTGATGATCAAAGAATTGTTGATCTTTGTAAGGCAGAACAAATTGATGTTGTGTTGACCAGTGCAGAACACCCTTCTGGAACCGACCGATTGAGTGAAGTTGCACGAATCAAAGGTTGGGCGAGTGAAGATATTATTGTAAATGTGCAAGGTGATGAACCATTATTGCCTGCATCTTTAGTCCAACAGGTTGCTTCTTTGTTAGAGCAAAAGCCTGAATGTTCAATGTCCACTTTGTGTGAAGTGATCAAAGAATTAGAAGAATTTAAGCGCGATAGTATTGTGAAAGTCGTTATGAGTAAGTTCAATGAAGCGCTTTATTTCAGTCGTGCAACCATTCCATATGATCGTGATGGATCAAAGCAACAACCACATTTACTACATCCTAAAGCCTACCGACATCTTGGTTTATATGCCTATCGAGTGAAGTTGCTGCAAGAGTACGTGACATGGGATCAGGGAGATCTCGAGGTTTTAGAAAGCCTTGAGCAACTGCGTGTTTTAGAAAATGGTCATCGAATCGCAATTGATGTGGCAGAGGTGAGCTTACCACCAGGTGTGGATACGAAACAAGATTTAGACCGTCTTAATGCAATGCCTATTTCTCATTTCCAATAGTATAGATTAGTCAATGACTCAGACTCAGCATGTTTATCCTTGGCAACTCAATGTATGGAGCACACTGACTCAGCGGTTTCCTCAAGTTGGTCATGGATTACTTTTTTATGGCAAAAAAGGCTGTGGTAAAGAAGCTTTTACCCAGCAATTTGTTACTTGGCTGCTATGTTTAGATAAGCAGCCAAATCAACCTTGTGGTCAGTGTTCGAGTTGTTTGTGGCTAAAATCAGATACTCATCCAAATTATGTTTACGTCACGACGGATGAGGACAATAAGAAACAAAACGCTAAAATTAAAATTGAGAAAATTCGTGAATTACAGCCATTCGTGCAACAAACCGTCGATGGTTGGCGGGTTATTGTGATTGAACCGGCGGAAGCGCTCAATATTGCATCGTCAAATGCTTTATTGAAAACACTTGAAGAACCAGGTGAGCGTGTTGTGATTATTCTTTTGGCGGATCATTATTTAAAATTACCAGCCACTATACGAAGTCGCTTACAACATTACGCCTTAGATCGGCTGACTGATGATCAAGCCAATGCATATTTGAATGAACATTTGAATGCAGAGCAGCAGACTTTGAGCACACTGTTGCTTAACCTTTCGAATGGTATGCCTTTAGCTGCTATTGAGTTGGCCTCAAGTGAATGGTTAACTCTGCGAAGTGAGTTTATAAATGATTGGTATCATTTAGTCAGTCAAAAAAATATGCCAATGCAGTACGCTTCTAAATGGAATAAGCAACTCAACTTTTCCGAGTTGATTTTTATGTTTGAGTACTTATTAGCTGATCTTGTTGCATACAAAATGGAACAAAATGTAAAAAATAGCGATTTAGACTTTAGTTTGTTGGCTGAGCAATATCAATTAGAGCAATTATTTGATATTTATAACGATGTGCATCAAGCAAAACAAATGGTTGAGCAGAATGTTCAATCAAATTTAATTGTTGATCAGCTTTTTATAAAATTAATGAATGTTCAATAATCATGTTTGAATACAGGGGATAGAGATGCAGCCACGTCCGGGCGGTTTATTACAAGTCAATATTAATGATCGCGAAACTCTGCAATCCAGTTATATGCCTTTTGTTGAGGGTGGTGGATTATTTATTCCAACCAAACATCCAGTCAAAATGGGTGAAGAGATTTTTATCTTGGCAACACTTCCTAATCAAACCCAAAAAATACCAATTACGGGTAAGGTGATTTGGATTTCCTATAAGCAATCGGGCATTAAACCACAAGGTTTTGGATTGCAGTTAACTGGAGATAAAGGAGCCTATTACAAGATGGAAGCAGAAAAAATACTCGCTGGAAGTATGTCAACAGCACGCGCAAGCTTTACAATGTAGGCTCTGACTTAAAAAATTAAAAGGTGTCCTTGTGTTTGTAGATACACACTGTCATTTAAACATGCTCAATCTTGAACCTTACGAGGGAAATATCGATTTAGCAATTCAGCAAGCGATTGATGCTGGTGTCACAAAAATGATGGGGATATCCGTTGATTTGGATGATCATATTGTTCTGTCAGAAATTGCAGCTCGACACGAAGGAGTGGGTTACAGTGTTGGGGTGCATCCATGTGAAGATCCAGCAGTCATGCAGCGTGCTACTGTTGAAACTTTGGTTGAATTGGCGAGTAAAGATAAGGCCTGGGCAATTGGTGAAACGGGTCTAGATTATTATCACAGTACTGAATTTGTTAAAGAACAAAAAGAATGTTTTGCACGACATATTCAAGCTTCACAGATGGTGAAAAAGCCAGTGGTTGTACACACACGTTCATCTAAAAACGATACGATAGATATTATAAGAGCTGAAAAGTCGACACATGGAATTTTGCATTGTTTTACTGAGGATTGGGATACGGCAAAAGCGGTTCTAGATTGCGGTTATTACATTTCATTTTCAGGAATAGTATCGTTTAAAAATGCTCAGGATTTACGTGATGTGGCCAAGCAAGTTCCATTAGATCGACTATTAATTGAGACTGATAGCCCTTATTTAGCACCAATGCCATATAGAGGAAAGTCTAATGAACCAAAGTATGTCCCATATGTAGCCAAAGCATTAAGTGATGTATATGATAAGTCAGTCGAGGAGATTGCCTTTATTACAACGCAAAATTTCGAGAATCTTCTACGAATGTAGTAAAAAATTTAATACGGAAAATAGAAAGAAGAGAGTTTATAGAGTGAAGATGGATCGTCAGGCTCAGTTTAGAGCGAGAGAAGCATTAATATTTCAGGTCGCAGAACAACTTCTTTTGGAAAACGGCGAAGCGGGCATGACATTGGATGCATTGGCCGCTGAGTTAGATTTAGCAAAAGGAACACTCTATAAGCACTTCCAAAGTAAAGATGAATTGTACATGTTGCTTATTATTCGTAATGAGCGCATGTTATTAGAAATGGTTCGAGATACTGAAAAAGGCTTTCCTGAACATTTAGCTTTTTTTATGTTGCACCATTTGCATCATCCAGAACGTACTGTACTCTTTCATCAAATTGAAGAACGATTATCTACAACTGGTCAGGGTATTAATCATTTATTTAATGAAATGTATCAGATCCGCAAAAGTAGACTCAGAATTATCATTCGTATGACAGAAAATCATCTAGCATCCATTCAAAGTAAGATGAGTTCTCGGGATTATCTAGCATCCATTTGGTCGATTACTCATGGTGGTGCTGCGATATTAAACTCGAGTTTCTATCAACGCTATTTAGGTTGTCGAGATACGTTAAGGGTTGCTTTAATTGATCAAGCGTTGATGATACCTAAACAGATTAATTTGACAGATTCAGTGGCCTAATATGCAATCTCTAGATCACCGTCAAGGCGGATTTACTTTAATCGAATTGATGGTGGTCATTGTGATCATCAGCATCATGGCGGCATTGGTGGTGATGAATATTGGTGGGATTGATCAACGTAAGGCAATGCAAGCTAGAGAAGCTTTAATATTAGATTTAAAACGTATTCAACGAGAGGCTGTTGATCAATCGTTAGTGGTTGCATTGGTGCCACAATGGAATGGTGATCAGTTTAGCTATACATTTCAAAAATATAATGATTTAACTCGTCCTGAGCAGACGCTTGTATCGAACAATAATCGTCAACCTTCCATTTGGGTTGAAATGCCCGAGTTTTCTGCGAGAGAACTCCCTGCTAAGGTTTCATTTCAAATTGAAAGTAGCGACTATAGTTTTGAAAATGCAACGAATGCAGACTTGATGAATAATAATGCACCGAAATTAATTTGGTTGGGCAATGGCGAGGTTAAACCTGTCACAATTCAAATGTATTATGAACAAAAAGCAATTGGTGATCTTATTCAAATAGATTACTTGGGTAAAATCGATGCGGGCGCTTAAAGGATTTACCTTGATTGAGGTAGTGGTGGCTTTGGCTATTTTCGCTGTAGCAGCAATGTCATTGACGAAGGTAGCTATGCAGTACACACAGGCGACTGCGAATGCAATTTTACGAACAAAAGCACAATTCGTCGCACAAAATGAAGTCGCTGCAATGCAAATTAGTGGTGAATGGTTAGAGGGAACTCAATCGAAGCAAATTACCTCTCAAGGGTTAAGTTGGCAAATTGATAAAAAATCAGAAGCGACTATTAGCCCAGATGTTCAGAAAATAGAAGTGCAAGTGAGTCTATATAACAATGATTTAGGTAAAGTTGAATCTGGTGTCACCACCATGGTGTTTTATAACTATCCTATCAGAGAGCAATCCAACTCATGATCAAGAGTAAACAACAAGGTTTTACCTTGGTAGAGCTTTTGGTTGCCATAGCCATCTTTGCAGTATTGTCTGCTTTGGGATGGAAAATTTTTGATTATTTAAATAAAGTCAAAGATCGCAATGCGGTGCATGAGCAGCAGCTTCTCAGTTTGCAAGATAGTTATTTACAAATGCAAAGAGATGCTTTGCAAATTGTACCGCTGACTGCAAATATCGCAGGACAAATCCAACCTGCATTTTTACTGGATGATCAGTCTTTACAATTTAGTAAGGCAGGGGTCACAGATCCGCTGAAACAGGGTTTGTCTCCATTTGAGAGAATAGAATATCGTTATAATGCACAAGATCGAAAAGTTTATCGTTTAAAGTATCCCAATCTGAATGTTCTTCAAACAACCCAACCTTTATCCAGTACGATCCTAGAGAATGTGGATGAGTTTCAAATCACAATTTTGAACCCGAATGAATTGAATTCGTGGCCGGATGCATCAACAATAAGTTCTAATGGTAATGATGCTCAAGATGGTGTTGCTCGACTATTGCCTAAAGGTATGCGAATTAGATTTAAGCAACAAGATGTTGAATACGAGTGGATTTTCAGTTTGCTTAATACTGACTATTTAAAACCGGCCTCTAGTCAATAATCATTAGGAAAATGCATGAAGCAGCAAAAAGGAATCGCCCTGATTACGATTTTAATGTTAGTCGCTTTGGCAACTATCATTGCTGCGACGATTGCCCATCGTCAATATAATACCAGTGAAAATACGGCCTATGTGATTCGTCAAAACCAAGCACTGTATTATGCAAAAAGTGCTGAAGCTTTTTTCTCAGAATTATTGGTTCAAGATGCTAAATCCAATTCAAAATCAGATAATCTTCTAGAAACTTGGGCTCAACCGATGCCACCATTTCCAATTGATGGTGGTTATGTTGCAGGGCGAATTATTGATGAAACGGGTAAGTTTAATTTAAACAGTTTGGTCAAAGATGATGGTGTGCCGAATGATAATGCGGTGAATTACTTTAAGGGATTATTAACAAAGCTTGGTTTACCAGAAGAATTGAGTGAAGCGGTAATTGATTGGCAAGATCAAGATGATTTGACGATTGGCGCGATGGGTGCAGAGAGTAATTATTATTTAAGTTTAACGCGTCCTTATTTGCCAGCGAATGGTCCTTTTCATAGCGTGGAAGAGTTGAAGCAAGTGCGAGGATTTGAAGGTGATAAGTTTTTATTGATAAAACCTTATGTTACAGCGATTCCTTTAAAAGAAATTAAAATTAATATTAATACAGCACCAGCGATGATTATTGCTGCTATAGACCCAAGTTTGGATGTGCAAAATGTACAGCGTGATTTGGATCAGAAAAAAGCCAATGGTGAATTTTATGAGTCCGTAGATCAGCTCTGGGAACTCAACACTCTAAGTCAGTTAAGTGAAGAAGCAAAAAGCACAGCAAAAAATAATTTTGATGTTAAATCCGCATTCTATCGAGCAGATATTGAAATCATGCTATCTGATCGAAAGCGATATTTTTCGAGTTATCTGATGCGTGATGAAGATAAGGTTTATGTCTTCTCAAGAAGTTTGGCACCTCTTCAAACCAATTGATTAAATTGCTAAACTATTAATTTAAACAAATTGAATGATAGCTTTTTATTTTTTTGTTTTTAATACGTTTTGCCAATTGCTTAAAACGTTAAAATTAATGATGAGTTGTGTGAATATGCACTATAATCATTTTAATCCATGATTTTTTATTGCTCTGACATATGTTAATTCGAAAATTATTTAAGTTTGAAAACGCGCATATTGTGCGAAATTGCACATCAGACCGCTGTAAGCGTTCAATTCATGGTCATAGCTATAAAGTCGAATTATTATTGAAAGCCTCAAAGCTAGATCATGGTCAAATGGTCTATGATTTTGGTTTGCTGAAAGGTGTGATCAAAGAACTTTATGATAGTTTTGATCATGCGATTTGTTTTTGGCAAGAGGATTCAGCTGAATATATTCAAGCATGTAAAACTTTTAGTGCGCGTTGGGTTTCATTGCCTGTTTCACCTTCTGCTGAACAATTTTCTCGAATTTTCTTTTATTTGGCAGAACAAGTACTGAAATCAACTATCACGCAAAATGGTGAAGGTGATGTTGAAGTCTATTCAGTGATCGTGCATGAAACTGACACAGGCTATGCGCAAAGTTTTGCTGAAGATATCTTAAATGAACAGATGGGCTTATTGGCGCTTGATCAAATCGTATTCTCAGAACAAATTCAAAATGAATGGTCTGATCCTAAAATGTACGAACAATTGAAACAAGGATTCACTTTTAAGAACCCAAGTGTAGATTTACAAGTAAAACTTTAAAGCTGTGATTGATTTAGGGATGAACACAATGCAACTCACCGAACAAGAATTAAGTCAACTGAATCAAGTTCGGTTAGAGGATGGTTGGAAGTATGCTTTAGCAGATTTTCTGCTCAGCGATAAAATGGATCAGCTGAAAGCTTTTCTCAAATCTGAATTACAGGCGAATAAGGTGATATACCCACCTAATTCCCTTATATTTAATGCGTTCAACACTACACCTTTAGATCGTGTAAAGGTCGTGATTCTCGGTCAAGATCCTTATCACGGTCCAAATCAAGCACATGGATTGAGTTTTTCAGTGCAAAAGGGTGTTGCATTACCGCCGTCTTTGCGTAATATCTATCACGAACTCAGCACTGACCTTGGAATAGCGCCTGCCAAGCATGGTGATTTAACCCAATGGGCTGAAGAGGGTGTCTTGTTGCTGAACAGTGTATTGACTGTTGAAGCGGGCCAGCCGACTTCACACCAAAAGAAAGGTTGGGAAGATTTTACCGATGCTGCGATAGATGTTCTAAATGAGCAACGTGAAAAGATCGTTTTCATTCTTTGGGGTGCGTACGCGCATAAGAAAGGTCAACGAATTGACCAAAATAAGCATTTGGTCTTAAAAGCAGCACATCCATCACCATTGGCAGCAAACCGAGGTGGTTTTTTTGGGTGTAAAGTTTTTTCAAAAACAAATAATTATCTTAAACAAAATGGCATTGAGCCAATTAAATGGCAGCTGGAAGCATGACAATATCTCCTGAGACGAATCAATATCATCCTGACTTAATTGTTGAAGAAGCACAGAATGGATGGAGAGTGGTTCGATTAAATCGTCCAAAATCTTTACATGCACTTGATGAATCTATTGTAACGGCTTTATTGGCTGTTTTTGAAAAGTTTCATCATGATGATGCGGTTAAAGCGATCTGGTTTGATTCAACAACCCCTAAAGCTTTTTGTGCCGGTGGGGATGTACGCAAACTCCGTCAGTTGGTCATCAATAATGAGGTTGATGCCGCAAATAAATTTTTTGAACAAGAATACGCGCTAGATCTTTTGTTGCATGACTACGCTAAGCCGATAGTCGTTTGGGGTGAAGGTTATGTGATGGGCGGTGGGCTTGGTCTATTTATGGCTGCGCCATTTAGACTCGTTACACCTTATTCGCGCCTTGCAATGCCAGAAGTAAATATTGGTTTATATCCAGATGTTGGTGCTAGTCGTTTCTTGGCAGATCGTGGTCCAATAGGTCTATTTACAGGTTTAACTGGATCGATCATGACTGCGGCAGGAGCTTATGGTATTGGTTGGGCGACTCATATTTGTGATGCTCAGCGCGATGTTGTTTTACAAAAGTTGATTAATATCGATTGGGATCATTATCCTGCTGGTGATTTTAGGGCATTAGATGACACTTTAAATAGTTTGCATCGACCAGTTTCTCCAGGGCCACTGCAAATCTCGTTAGACGTGATTCACAGTGTCTGTCGTGGTGCAAACTTTGAAAATGACTACGAAGCAATTATCGGTCTAAGTGATGCACGAAGTGACTGGCTAAGACAAGCGAGTGAAAATCTGGCAAAAGGATCACCAAGTACAGCTGCGATTACCTGGTTGTTATGGCAATGGGGGCGTCAAGTTCATCCTTGGCAAGAAGTATTTGAACTTGAAACTCAAATTTCTGATTGGAAAATTAGACATCCTGATTTTGTTGAGGGCGTGCGTGCGCGTTTAGTGGATAAAGATTTATCTCCTGAATGGACACCTGCAGAGTCTATGTCCTTAAAAGGAATTTTAGGTGCGCACCCACCAGTTACAAATATCGAGAGCTGGAATAACTTGTTAAAACAGTACGGTATTATTTAATTTTGACTGAAATCCAATTTGATGCCGAAGATCTAAAATGGATGCAGCGTGCCTATGAGCAGGCTGCATTCGCAGCTCAATTGGGAGAAATTCCTGTTGGAGCTGTCATTGTGAGTCAAGGAAAAGTAATTGGTGAAGGATATAATCAGCCCATCCTGAGTCATGATCCAACTGCTCATGCAGAAGTGGTCGCACTTCGCCAAGCATGTAATCAAATTCAGAACTATCGTCTACCAGAAGATGCAACCCTTTATGTAACCCTTGAGCCATGCACGATGTGTGTGGGGGCTTTAATTCATGCTCGAGTTCATCGTGTTGTATTTGGTACTTTAGAGCCGAAGGCGGGTTCTCTGGTCAGTGCGCGACAGCTATTGAATAATCAAGGTTACTATAACCATATATTTGAATTTGAAGGGGGCTGCATGCAATCAGCGTGTGCTCATCAACTTTCAGAATTTTTTAAATTCAGACGTGAACAAAAAAAACAACAGCGTGTACGACAAAAAATAGAAAATAATCAGGAATGATTGCTATTGTTGATTGTGGAAAAATTGACATAATGTATTGTCAGTATGAAGCGGACTCAATGAAAAGGAATAAAAAATGAATTCAATCCAAGTTAAACAAGAATTTAACCAGCCTATAGATCGTGTATTTGAAATTTTATCAAAACATGCGACTTATAATGAGGTATTTGCACCGATTCAGGTTGTACGCATTAAAGATGCAGCTGATCCGAGCCGTCCTGATGGGATTGGGTCAGTACGAAAAATGGGATTAGGCCCAATAAAGCCAATTCAAGAACAAATTACTGTACTAGAGCCAAATAAGCGTATTGAATACAAACTTATCAAGAATCCATTAATCAAACATCATCTTGGAATTATTGAATTTAAAGAGCTTTCATCAGCTAAAACTTTAGTCACATACACGATCGAATTACAGGCAAGAGCACCATTTGTGAGCAAATTAATTCTTGCACAACTCAAACTTGCTATTACACTTGGTTTTAAGAAATTAGCAAAACGCCTTTAAGGCGAAGTTGGTAAAGTAATGACAATTCAAATTATCACGATCGATGGACCAAGCGGTTCAGGCAAAGGCACTTTGGCAGCAAAATTGGCACAGCATTATCAGTTTCATTTATTGGATTCTGGAGCCTTGTATCGTTTGTTGGGATTGTCATTACATCAGCTGAATTTAATTGATTCAATTCACAATCCAGATGTGTTGGTTAAATGCGTAGAAATAGCGACTCATCTCGATATTCAATTTGTTAGTGATCATTTAAAAACAAAAATTTTACTTAACGGGCATGATGTAACGGATGAAATTCGCACTGAAAAAGTCGGTGAGTTTGCATCCAAGGTTGCAGTTGTACCTGAATTAAGACAGGCATTATTCGAAAGACAACGTGCATTTGCTCAAGCACCAGGTCTTGTTGCCGATGGCCGTGATATGGCGACTTCAATCTTCCCAGAAGCCCAAGCAAAAATATATTTGACGGCTTCTGCTGAGTCGCGTGCTGAGCGACGTGTAAAGCAGTTGCAGGCCATGGGGCAAAATGTTAAAATAAGCGACATTTTATCTAATATCCAAGCACGTGATAAGCGTGATATGGAAAGAACCGTTGCGCCGCTTAAGCCGGCTGAAGGGGCTTACATTATCGATAGTTCAGATCTGGACATTGACGCTGTATTTAACCTGATGACCGCATATATTGATGCGCAATAAGATAAATTAATGAATATTAGTGGAAGCATAGCTTGATCAGTTCTATATGGACTATGTCGATACTTAACTAAACCGGCCTTGTCTGATCCAAGACCGCTGACTTTTCTAGGTATATCATGACCGAATCTTTTGCAGCCCTCTTTGAAGCAAGCGAATTAAACCTCAACGTTGAAAAGGGTGCAGTCATCCAAGGTATCGTTGTTAGCATCGATTCTGACTGGGTAACTGTAGATACTGGCCTTAAATCTGAAGGCGTAGTAGCTCGCTCTGAATTCTTAAACGAACAACGTGAACTTGAAGTTAACGTTGGTGACACAGTTGACGTAGTTGTTGAAGCGCTTGACAACGGTATGGGTCAAACAGTTTTATCACGTGAAAAAGCTAAGCGTGCTGAAACTTGGACTAAACTTGAAAAAATCTTTGAAGACGGCGAGATCGTTACTGGTGTTATCTCTGGTAAGGTTAAAGGCGGTTTCACTGTTGACATCGGTCCAGTACGTGCGTTCTTACCAGGTTCTTTGGTAGACACTCGTCCTATCCGTGACACGACTCACCTTGAAGGTAAAGAGTTAGAGTTCAAAGTTATCAAACTTGACGCTAAACGTAATAACGTTGTTGTATCACGTCGTGCTGTTATGGAAGCTGAATCTTCAGCTGACCGTGAAGCTCTTCTTTCTCAACTTGAAGAAGGTCAAACAGTTACTGGTACAATCAAAAACCTTACTGACTACGGTGCTTTCGTTGACCTTGGCGGTATTGATGGTCTTCTTCACATCACTGACATGGCTTGGAAACGTATCAAGCATCCATCAGAAGTTGTTGAAGTTGGTCAAGAAGTTACTGTTAAAGTACTTAAGTTTGACAAAGAGCGTAACCGTGTATCATTAGGTCTTAAACAACTTGGTGAAGATCCATGGTTAGCGATCATGAACCGTTACCCTAAAGGTTCTATCGTTAAAGCGCGTGTAACTAACTTAACTGATTACGGTTGCTTCGCTGAAATCGCTGAAGGCGTTGAAGGCTTAGTACACGTTTCAGAAATGGACCACACAAACAAGAACATCCACCCATCTAAAGTTGTTCAGATTGGTGATGAAGTTGATGTTATGGTTCTTGAAGTTGATGAAGAGCGTCGTCGTATTTCTCTTGGTATCAAACAAACTCGTGCTAACCCATGGGAAGAGTTTGCTAAGGCTCACGACAAAGGTGAAAAAGTTTCAGGTACAATCAAGTCTATCACTGACTTCGGTATCTTCATCGGTTTACCAGGCGGTATCGATGGTCTAGTTCACTTATCTGACATTTCTTGGAATGAACAAGGCGAAGAAGCGATTCGTCGTTACAAGAAAGGTGACACTGTTGAAGCGGTTATCCTTTCTGTAGACGCTGAAGGCAACCGTATCAGCCTTGGTATCAAGCAAATGAACAGCGATCCGTTCAACGATTTCTTAGCTGCTAACGAACGTGGTGCTCTTGTTAAAGGTACTGTAGTTGCAGTTGATGCTCGTGGCGCAACAATTAAGTTGGCTGACGAAGTTGAAGCTTCTCTTAAAGCTTCAGAAATCAACCGTGACCGCGTTGAAGATGCAACTAAATTCTTAGAAGTTGGTCAAGAAGTTGAAGCTAAGATCATCAATGTTGATCGCAAATCACGCGCAATCAACTTGTCTATCAAAGCGAAAGACGAAGCTGAAGAGAAAGAAGCTGTTGCTAACTTGAAAACTGCTTCTGCAGGTCAAGACAACGGTCCTAAGACAATTGGTGATTTGATCAAAGCTCAAATGAACCACTAAGTCTTTCGTGTTCAATGTATTGTTAATGTAATTTAACTAATACTTTTTACACAAATACTGTAAACGGTAGCGTAGTATTGACTTACTGCGCTACCGTTTTGTATTTAAACAGGTTATTATCTCGCTATGCACAGAGTAGCTTGATAATTAAAGAGGTCGCAGATGACTACTGAAGCACTTAATAAGTCTGACTTAATAGAACGTATTTCTATCAAAAATCCTCATTTGGCTGAGCCATTGGTCGAAGAAGCTGTTAAAATTATGATCGATCAAATGATTGAGTCATTATCAGCTGATAATCGTATTGAAATTCGTGGGTTTGGAAGTTTTGCTTTACATCATCGTGAACCGCGAGTTGGACGTAATCCTAAAACAGGTAAGTCAGTTGAAGTGGCTGCTAAAGCTGTACCTCATTTCAAACCAGGTAAAGCACTAAGAGATGCTGTAAACGAATCAGCAGGAAAATAATAAATTACTCAGGGGTGGTTATGCGTTACGTATTAGTTGCACTGTTAGTTGTAATCTTCGGATATGCATTGGCATTGGTTCTGCAAAATGGTACAGAACTGACTGTTGATCTTCTCTTCACTCAAGTACCGGCAATGAGATTAGGTTTATTGCTTTTGTTGACTTTGGCACTTGGGATCATCGTTGGATTATTACTTGGAGTTCAAGTTTTCCGTGTATTCCAAAATAGTTGGGAAATTAAGCGTCTTCGCAAAGATATTGAATATCTTCGTAAAGAACAAATCCAAAATGCTCAGTTAGCTGCTGCTGAAGCTGCTGCAAATGTACGTCATGAAAAGACAGTACTAGATGTGCATTCAGATCCGCGTAACTCAAATCCGCTGTAATTTATAAATATTTAAAAAACCTCTAAAATTTATTTTAGAGGTTTTTTTATTGAAAATAAACTGTTGAATTTTAAGCTGCGTTTTTTAAAGTTAATTTTGCAGCTTAAGTTGAACATCTTTATAATGACGCAACTTTAGATGGACGGAAGAACAACCTTGAGTATCATTGTTGCTTTAGATGCAAAAAGCCAATACGACGCATTGAAAATGGCTGAAAATTTGGATCCTAAACTTTGTCGTGTAAAAGTGGGTAAAGAACTTTTTACACATGAAGGTCCGACTGTTGTAAAAGCATTGCATGATCAGGGTTTTGAAGTATTTTTAGATTTAAAATTTCATGATATTCCAAATACGACAGCACAAGCCGTTTGCGCTGCTGCAGATCAAGGGGTATGGATGGTTAATGTTCACGCATCTGGTGGACGAAAAATGATGGAAACTTGTGTAGAAAGATTAAAAGCAGGTAACTATCAAACACAGTTGATTGCAGTAACCGTATTAACTTCAATGGGGCGAGAAGATCTACGTGATCTAGGTTTGGATATTGAGCCTTTTGAACATGTAAAACGTCTAGCGACTTTAACTCAAGAAAGTGGCTTGGATGGTGTTGTATGTTCTGCGCAAGAAGCAAAAATGTTACGTGAAACTTTAGGTCAGAACTTTGCTCTCGTCACTCCAGGAATTCGTCCGGAAGGTTCTGCAGCGGATGATCAAAAACGTATTGTTACACCTAAGCAAGCAATGTTAGATGGTTCTACACACTTGGTGATTGGCCGTCCGATTACTAAATCAGAAAATCCAAATCAAACTTTAAGAGACATTCTGGCTACTTTGTAATTTTTAAATTACAGTCTTTAAGTGTTTTAAAACGCCATGAAAATTCATGGCGTTTTTTTTAATTTTATGATGTATCAATAGTTAAAGTTATATTATCTCTAAAGGGAACTACTGACCATTATTGTTAGACTCAAGAAAGTTTTAAACAAGGTTTAGTAAGAAGCAGATACAATCCAAATAGAAAAAGTTGCTACTAAAAATATGGTAAAATCAGAGAGTTAAAAAGTTTTAACAAAAGAAGAAATTGCTAAAACTGCTGGTTGTCACGTTGTTACTGTTCATAGAGTATTAAAAGGATAAGGTATGGATAATTGTGTTACAGATGGCTGGGTAACATTTAAAGGATGGACACCATATATAGTCGCTTTAAGTATTTTTTAGTTTGGCATCTACAGAAAGGGCTTGAGGTTACAGCCAGTGAATGTAAAGCATATTGGGAAAGGCTTGACGATCTAGAAAGAATTTATAAAAACTTAGAAAAGAATGCAGACTTTAAAAGCGATAATTATAAAGAATTTTATGGGAAACGAAAAAAATGGCAAGAGGTAAATTTATCTAGAACTAACTTGGTAAGAAAACTTACAAATAATGATAGTAAAGTTGTGGAAAGCACAGAGAAATTAATTGAAAAGTTTAAATCAGATAATTTTGTACATAACAAACTTCAACGATTTGGTGGTGATGAATCTAGACACGAAAGTGTTGGTTATAATCATGTGTTAAGTACTATTGCAGAAATTAAAGATAGCTTATTTCCATACATAAAATATAGATTTTTTATAACAACCTTTAGGCGCATCGTATCTCATATGTAAGAGTAACGGGGTGAATCTTGGACTCGGATTTACAAATTTATAATCTGATAAATAATTGAAGCCACAGCGATAAAGCAGAATAAGATTGTCATAGCTCTAACTCCTCAAACTATAATAATAGCTTTACAACCAATCCTAGACGCTATCGTGAACAACCATTCTTTTAAATTCTATCCTCCTCTGGGATAGTGTTAGAGAGAGGTTTGTTAGAAAATATCAATTTCCGCTCAAACTATGCCTAGAATCATCAATAAAAAAAATAAGCCCTCTAAAAAGAGGGCTTAAAATTAAAGATCATGCACGATTAGAGAATTGATTTTAAGCGTTTAACAACTTCTTTACATTGGTCTAAATCTGCTACGAGAGCAAGACGAACATGGTTTTTACCTGGGTTGCCTTGTTCAGTATCACGAGATAAATAACGACCCGGTAAAACTTTGATATGTGCTTTTTCCATCAGCATTTTGGCAAAAGTTTCATCATTATCGACCTTTAACCAATAATAGAAACCCGCATCAGGCTTTTTCAGTGGTAGCAAATGACCTAATTCTTGTTGGAATAAATCAAATTTAGCACGGTATTGTTTACGGTTTTCTTCAACATGTGCTTCATCATTCCATGCAGCAATCGATGCCAATTGATGCTGTACTGGCATTGCAGCACCGTGGTAAGTGCGGAATTTTAAATAAGGTTTTAATAGACTAGCATCACCTGCAACAAAGCCAGATCGCATACCTGGTAAATTAGAACGTTTAGACAGAGAGTGAAATACGATACAGTTTTTATAGTCATCACGACCTAATTCTGCACAAACGTCTAATAAGCCAACTGGTGCTTCATCAAACCATAGTTCTGAATAACATTCATCAGATGCGATGACAAAATTGTATTGATCAGAGAGCGCAATTAATTTTTTGAACTGTTCTTTTGAAAGCACAGCACCTGTCGGATTTCCGGGGGTGCAGACAAAGAGCAAAACTGTCTTCTCCCATACTTCCGCAGGGACAGCATCGAAGTCGCCAAGGTAACCATTTTCTTCAGTACAGTTGATGAAATAGGGTTGAGCGCCAGCGAGTAAAGCTGCACCTTCGTAAATTTGATAAAAGGGATTCGGCATAACTACATAAGGCGCTTCATCACGATTGATCAGCGCTTGTACGAATGAGAAAATTCCTTCACGTGTGCCAGTCACAGGTAAAATATGATCTTCTGCGCTAATAGCATTTAATTTGAAACGGCGTGTGAGCCATTGCGAAATACTTTCACGTAATTCTGGTAAGCCTTTACTGTTTGGGTATGTCGAAAGATGATTGAAGTTATCGACAATAGCTTGTTTTACGAATTCAGGTGCAGGATGTTTTGGCTCACCAATTGACAATGGAATTAACGGAAGATTTGCAGGTTTTACATCCTGAAAAAGTTTATTCAACTTTTCAAATGGATAAGGATGTAATAGGTTTAAACTAGAGTTCATGAAACAGTTACCGTCGGGTTAAATCTAAATTTTAATGATGATTACAGACCTGATTTGAAGCCTCATCTAATGCTGCTTTTAATTGTTCAGCAAAAGCCTGAGCTTCAGTTAAATTCATAGGTTCGCCATTCTTTTTGGTTACAAAGAAAATATCTTCTGCGCGCTCACCCAAGGTGGCGATTTTCGCGGAATGGATATCGAGACCTTGCATCATAAATAAGCCACCGATACGGGCAAGTAATCCAGGCTGATCGAGGGTAGAGATCTCGACCATATTTTGCTGTAGCGCCTCGTTCAAAGTAATATCAATTGTGTTTTCGATATCAAAATGACGAAGTTGGCGTGGAATACGGCGTTGCATTAAACCTGGATAATTTTGTGAATCTGTTAATGCGTGCACCAATGATTCTTTTACCGTATTTTCACGTTCTGGATCTGTCACTAATGTGCCAAAACGATCAAGCACCACGTAGGTGTCTAAGCTAAAGGATTTAGTTGCTGTAATAATGCGTGCATCTTGTACATCTAGATTCATACGATCTAGAACTGCAACAGTGGTTGCAAAAAGATTAGGTTGATCTTGAGTGTAAATAAAAATCTGCACAGCATCTTGCGCTGATTTACGGTGCGCGCGCATCATCACCAATGGTGCTGAATTATCACCATGATCTAGGATTGCACGTGTATGCCATGCGACTTCATCTGCAGTTTCTTTGAGGAAGTATTCGTCACCAAGTTCTTGCCAAACTTTTTCAACGGCTTCTAAAGCATAATCATTGACAAGTAATTCACTTGCAGCAAATTTGGTATCTTCGATCAGCATTTGGTAATCGACAGGACGACCCAAACCACTACGAATAACGTCACGAGCATTGGTATATAACTGACGCATGAGCGATGCGCGCCATGTGTTCCAAAGCTTAGGATTGGTTGCGTTAATGTCAGCCACTGTAAGCGTATACAGATAGTCTAAGTGTTCCATATCACCGAGCTTCTCGGCAAAATCTTTTACAACATCTGGATCAGAAATATCTTTTTTCTGCGCAGTCATCGACATCAATAGATGATTTTGGATCAACCACGCAACAAGATTACACTCACGCTCAGTAAAACCGTGCTTGCTACAGAACTCAATGGCATCAACCGCGCCCAATTCACTATGGTCTCCACCACGGCCTTTGGCGATATCATGGAACAAAGCAGCGAGGAATACGATGTCTCGGCGCACCAGACGCTGGAATACCGAACTTACGACAGGAAAATCTTTAGCAAATTCGGGTGCTTTAAAACGATTTAAATTACGTAAGAGTAGGAGCGTATGTGCATCTACAGTATAGATATGGAATAAATCGTATTGCATAAGGCCCATGATTTGCCCAAATGCAGGAATATAGTTGCCGAGTACACTATAACGTTTCATCGCAAGCAATGTTTCATATAAGTTATTTGGTGACCGGATGATCGCCATAAACAAGGCTTGATTAACTGGATTGTCTCTATACGCTTGATCAATGCGTTTTGCAGCTAAAGTAAGCAATCGAAGTGTACGAGCTCGAATACCATCAATATCAGGGCGATTTGCTAGGATATAGAAAATCTCAAGGATGGCTGTAGGCTTCTCTGCAAAAATTTTATGGTGTTGAACTGCGAGTTTACCATCCACCAATTTGAAGTTTTCATTCACTTCTTCAATTTTACGCTCATAGTTGGGTAAGCGAGGCGTGATGACAGACTCATTAAAATAGGCGAGTAGCATTTCATTCAGGGTTGAAACCTGCTGAGCTGCTCGATAGTAGCGTTTCATGAACTGTTCAATTGGATAATTGATATGTTCACCTTCGACTTTGTGGTAACCAAATTTTGCTGCGATATCGCGTTGGTAATCAAACAATAGTCGGTTTTCATCACGCTTAGTTAAGCGGTGTAAATGATGACGAATTTCCCAGAGAAAATTCTCAGCATCTTCGAGAACCCCAAGTTCAAACTCAGAAATGAAACCTAAATGTACAAGATCGTATATACGATTTACTCGGAAATGCCGTTTTGCAATCCAACCAATTTGGTTAATGTCTCGAATGCCGCCCGGTGCATTTTTGATATCAGGTTCTAAATTACTTTCAGTGTTGTTGTGCTGAGCGTAGCGTTTGGCTTGTTCTTCCATCTTGGCATCAAAGAAGGTTTTATCCGTCCAAGTTTGTGAAACAACACGACGAGGCCATTTCGCTAAGTGTTCATTGCCAATAATTAAACGAGACTCAATGAGAGATGTAGCTACCGTTAAGTCATTCATGGCCTGTTCAAAGCACTGTTGAATGGTTCTTACACTTACGCCAGGTTTAAAATTTCCAACATCCCATAGAGAGGAAATAAAAATGGTAATGGCATTTTCTTGTTCTTGTGTAAGATCATCTTCTGAAAGGATCAGAATGTCGACATCAGAGTAGGGCATCATTTCACGACGACCATAACCTCCTACAGCGAACAAACCCAGATCGGTTTGATCTAACTCAGCATGTTGCCAAAGGAATTTAAGCGCCTCATCAATCAGATTTGATCGAGTGAGAATAATCTCACGTATCGCCTTACCATTTTCAAACTCATGTTGTAATTGATTTTCAACATCTGAGCGCCATTGATTAATTGCCTTGATGTCGTGATTACTCGAAACATAGTTTGCTAATGGAGACGTATTGATCATGAAATGATGGCCTACCTAATGAATTATTTGTTTTGATTTACAATTACTTTTGAAGCGGCTTCAGACGCTAATTCGCGTGCTAAGTCAGTTGTTTCAGCACGTGCAGTTGCAACCCCCATACGGCGACGTTTAAAGCCTTCAGGTTTACCAAAAAGTCGTAAATCGACATTAGGGTTTTGCATAGCAAGATTTAAGCCAGAAAATGACAAATTCGTATCATCAACACCTGCATAGATCACAGCGCTTGCAGCAACACTGTGACGTTGCGTATTTACTGGAAGACCTAAAATCGCACGGGCATGAAGTTCAAATTCACTTTGATATTGAGATGCAAGTGTGACTAATCCAGTGTCATGTGGACGAGGAGAAACTTCACTGAACCAAACTTGATCACCTTTAATAAATAATTCCACACCAAAAATACCGCAACCGCCTAGTGCTACTGTGACTTTATTGGCAATACGTTTTGCTTCACCAAGGGCAGCTGTGCTCATAGGTTGAGGTTGCCAGCTTTCTACATAGTCACCTGCATCTTGACGGTGTCCAATAGGATCGCAGAAGTGCGTTTCGATTTCTCCTGTTTCAGGATTTTTTGCCCGTACTGTGAGTAATGTAATTTCGAAATCAAAATCAATTTGCGATTCTACGATGACAGTGCCTTGATTGACACGACCACCTGTTTGAGCATATTCCCAAGCCGCGTCGACTTCATCAAAAGATTTTACGCGTGACTGTCCTTTACCTGATGATGACATCACAGGTTTTACAAAATTTGGATAGCCAATATCATCACATGCTGCACGGAATGATTCCAAACTATTGGCAAAACGATAAGCCGAGGTTGGTAGCCCTAGTTCCTCAGCTGCGAGGCGACGAATTCCTTCACGATTCATGGTGAGATTGACGGCTTTCGCAGAGGGAATAACTACGGCAGTTTTAGAATCTTCGATTTCCACTAAGACTTCAGTGGCAATGGCTTCAATCTCGGGAACAATTAAATGAGGTTGAACTTGTTCAATCAGTTTTTTTAATTCTTTTGGATCCGCCATATTCAATGTGTAGGAGTGATGAGCAACTTGCATGGCAGGTGCATTGTCATAGCGATCTGCCGCATGTACTTCTACACCTAATCGTTGTAATGATATTACCACCTCTTTACCCAACTCACCTGAACCCAATAATAGAACTTTAAACGCCGAAGATTGAAGTGGAGTACCGAGTGTAATAAGCATTTGATTCATCCGTGCTTGATATTATGGACTTTTAGCATATCAGAACTAAAACCTCTTGAGAGCGATGAATACAAGAAAAAGCAAGAAATTATTTTGATATCGTTTAATTTTTTTATTGATAAAAATTTATAAGCCTTATCCGAGGATCAGGCTTATAAATTTAGAATCTGAATGAATAATACGCGAGAAATGTTTTAAAGTGGGAAATAGGTATACACCAAACCGTATGTGAGTGCCGCTGTGAGTGTTGCAGGTACAATCTGTTTAAATTTGAAATACAAACCCGAGAGCACAATAAAACCAATTAACATGGCAACGCTCTTATTGGGTGTTTCTAAGAGCGGCGGTAAAGTCGCGACCACGAGCATTGAACTGATTGCTGCAATACCGATAGATCCAAGGGCGATTTTAAGCCAAAGAGCACCGCGTTTCTGGCGACCTTGTTGTAGTTTCTGAATCACAAAAAAAGGACCAAAGCGTGAGGCGAAATTCGCGATGCCGACCAGAATACCGACACAAATAATTTCTAGATTCATGATTGTTCACCTGTGTGCAAAGGATCATGTTGCTTCAGTACATAATGTTTAAACAAACCAGCCAAAATACCAGAGCTTATGCCAATGAATATCGCTGCAGATAAATCGATAAAGTAACAGGCAATAGCAGAAACAATAATGGTGATGGTCACGACAAAGGTATGTTTTTTCTCAAATGCAGCTAGTAAGAAGCTCAAGAAAAGTGCAGGTAATAGAAAGTCGAGCGCTGCCTGCAAAAATTGGGGGAGATGACTGACTTGATCTGCAAATAAGCCCCCGAGAAAAGATCCGAGTGCCCAAGACAACCAGCTAAACAGACTGAGACCTAACATCCAAGATTCAGACCATTCTTGACGGCGTTGCGACAGTTTAATCATGCCTGATGCAAAGACTTCGTCGGTCAAGCCCCATGACCAAATTGCAGTTTTTTTCAGATTGAGTTTATCTTGAATTAAGTTTTGTAAAGCAGGACCATATAACAAATGTCGAATATCAAGCGCTATTACAGTTAAGGCTGTCATCCAGATGGAAGTGCCACTGCCGAGTAAGGCAACCACCAAAAATTGACTGGCACCTGCATACATCGAACAGGATAAAAATAATGCTTCCCACGCCGTAAATCCAAATTGAGTTGCCGATACACCAAACGCGAATGAAACAGGCAAATAGGTGAAAATGATGGCTTGACTGTCTTTGGCACCTTGCCAAAAACCTGCCGGTGTCATGTGTGGGGAGCTTGATTGGGTCACGATAAACCTAATTGGAGATTGGAACAAAAGGTATAAAACGAGATTGAGTATTCTACCCGAATTTACTAGCATAGTGCCGAATAGTTTATTAGAGCGATGTCATGTTTGCGATTCAATCTCCCTTTAAATTAGCTGCATTGACTACATTCCTCATCTTCACTTTATCCGGTTGTGGTGGTCAGGCAGAAACTGCCGATCAAAAGGTTGAAATTAAAGAAGCACCGAAGTTGACCAATGATGCAACTGAATATGCAAATCATGCTTGGCAATTGATTAATCAGGTTGATCCTATTCTGTATCAAGCCAATAAAGCGCTTATACCATCACAAGTACGCGAGCCTGTGCGTCAATTGGTGTTGGATTGGCGTATTAATGTCAAAATGACCGACTCAGTGACTGAAGGGAAATATGCGCTTTGTCGAAAAGCGCTAACAACCATAGATGCTTGGGCGCGTGCAATCGTGGAAAGTGAGGGGCAGCTCGCACAGCGTCAAGCCAATTATGAACGCGATAAAGCCCAGTGCAAAACTGCAATTGAGCAACCAGAATTAGGAAACACCAAGGCGTATACAAAATTATTTTAAGTGACCCTAGCAACCCCAATACAATGATTAATCCAGATTTTACTAAAGCTCTTCATCTTTAGTCGGTTAAGTTTGATCGGCTAAAGCTTTAAGTTGATTGAGATTAATCACCTCAATTTTTTTAAATGCAATTTTAATTGCGCCAATTTTTTCTAAATGTTGTAGTTCTTGATTAATGGTCTGTCTTGAGCAGACCAACATTTGTGCCAATTGTTCTTGAGATAGGTTGATGGTGTTTTTTTCAATTTCTTTGAGATTACCGTATCCATTTAAGATAAAGATTAATCTCTGGGCTAAGCGTTGAATAAGGGGTTGTGTTTGAATAGAGACTAACTCCATGAAAGCATAACGAAGTTTATGACTGACCAATTGGGCCAGATAAAACCAAAATTTTGGATATTGTTCTAAAATTAGATCAAGTCCTACACGGCTTATTTTGAGGATTTTGGATTTTTTACTGGTAATCGCATGATGAGAGCGGGGTTGTTGATCAATCAACGAAATTTCACCAAACCACATAATGGGATCTGCGATAACTGTCACCGCCTCACGACCTTCTACGTCAATATGTGCTAAACGAACAGCACCATCAATCACGGCATAAATGCCATCAAATTGATCAGCTTTAGAAAATATCAGTTGCTCTTTGCCATATTCAATGAGCTGAGCATGTTCGAGCATCAGCTGTTGTAGTTCATGATCAAACTGGCTAAACCACCAATTATTTTTTAAAAGATAAACGTATTGATTTAAAAGCAAAATTATCCCTTTTATGCTGTTTATTTGTCGTCTAGTCGACAACTTATTGGTTTACATTTATATATATTGAAGGAAATAGTCAGAAAAAGGAATGATAACATGACTCGTTTAGAGAGCTTGCTTGGACAATATGCAGCTTATCACCTAGATCGTAAAAACGTATTTTCGCATTTTATTGGAATTCCCTTGATTGTATTTTCGATCTTGTGTTTTGCAGCCAAAGCGCAATTTACAGTTGCTGGATATTCCATTGATCTTGCAATGTTATTGATCGTCGCATCAGTGATTTATTACTTGAGTTTGGATCTCATTTTTGGTGTGGTAATGGCAGTGCTATTTGCTTTAATTTATCAACCAGCCACACAAGTAGCAGCTTTAGCGACATCCTCTTGGGTATTGGTAAGTGCTGGATTTTTTATTGTGGGATGGATTATTCAATTTATTGGGCACTATTATGAAAAGAAAAAACCAGCTTTTGTGGATGATCTTGTTGGACTCGCTATAGGTCCTTTATTTGTGGTAGCAGAATTTATATTTCTTATTGGTTTACGTAAGAAACTGGAAGAGAAAGTATTGGTTCGAGCTAAACAATTACGCTATGACATGGACCATAAACACGTAAATCACTCGAGTACTTCAACTCAAAATCCATGATCTCATTCTTTTAAATAATCTTTGCAAAAAAAAACAGCCTTTCGGCTGTTTTTTAATAACTTAAACGTTGAAACGGAAATGTAAAACATCACCATCTTGAACGACATAAGTTTTACCTTCAAGACGCCATTTTCCAGCTTCTTTAGCGCCAGCTTCGCCGTTGTATTGAACAAAATCGTCATAGGCAATGCATTCTGCACGAATAAAGCCTTTCTCAAAATCAGTGTGAATCACACCAGCAGCTTGAGGAGCGGTCGCACCAATTTTTACAGTCCAAGCACGGACTTCTTGAACGCCTGCAGTGAAATAAGTCTGTAGGCCAAGTAAGCCATAACCTGCACGAATAACCACGTTAAGACCTGGTTCTTCCATGCCCATCGCTTCTAAGAATTCAGCACGCTCATCATCTTCAAGCAAAGAAATTTCAGCTTCGATTTGGTTGCAAAGTGGGACAACAATGGCATTTTCTTCTGCTGCTAATTTTTTAACAGCATCAAGGTGTGGATTGTTTTCAAAACCGTCTTCAGCAACGTTAGCAATATACATTGTTGGTTTAAGGGTTAATAAACCAAAGCCACGAACTAATTTGCGCTCGTCGTCATCAAGATCAGCTGCGCGAGCAGGGCGACCTTCATCAAGTAATGGCTGAATTTTTTCTAGTACAGCTTTTGTTGCAACAGCTTCTTTATCACCACCTTTCGCAGACTTTGCTAAACGTGTAACCGCTTTTGATACTGTTTCTAAATCTGCTAAAGCAAGCTCAGTGTTAATAGTTGCAATGTCATCAAGTGGGTCAATTTTGCCGTTCACGTGAATAACATTTTCGTCTTCAAAACAACGTACTACGTGTGCAATTGCATCAGTTTCACGAATGTTGGCTAAGAATTGGTTCCCTAAACCTTCACCTTTAGAAGCACCAGCAACTAAACCTGCGATGTCTACAAATTCCATTGTGGTTGGAATAACACGTTGAGGTTTAACAATAGCAGTTAATTTATCTAAACGTGGATCTGGAACAGGAACGATGCCGGTGTTTGGTTCAATGGTACAGAATGGGAAGTTTTCTGCAGCAATAGCAGCTTTCGTCAATGCATTGAAAAGTGTAGATTTACCAACGTTCGGCAAGCCGACAATACCGCAATTAAAACCCATGAAAAGACTCACAAAGTGTTATTTAAAAATTGTCGGTGATTTTACATCAAAGCCATGACAAAGTCAGGTCATGGCTTTGATGTTTCTCGAAAAGACAGATGAGACTCAATTCAATGGTGTGAATTAGATTTTACGTTTGTCCAAACTATATGCCAATTGATCGCCTAAAGCTTGAATCAGCATCACTAATACGACTAATACGACGATGACCGCCAACATAATTTGCATATCGAAGCGTTGGTAGCCATATCGGTAGGCGATATCACCTAAACCACCTGCTCCAATAGCACCCGCGATCGCAGAGGAATTGATCATGGTTACAAGCGTGACAGTAAAACCTGCAACAATACCAGGCAGTGCTTCTGGTAAAAGCACATGCCAAATAATTTGTTTGCGATTACAGCCCATGGCTTGTGCAGCCTCTATGAGTCCATGATCAACTTCTCGTAGACTTACTTCCGCAATACGTGCGAAAAAAGGTGTAGCCGCAATAGTTAAAGGTACAACCGCAGCCCATACCCCATAGCTTGTCCCCACAATCAGTCGAGTGAAGGGAATGAGCGCCACCATTAAAATTAAGAAGGGAATAGAGCGCGTAATATTCACCACCCAACCCAAGGCATGATTGATTTTTTTTGATGGATAAATCCCATTTTCTGAGGTGTTGACGAGGATTACAGCCATAGGCAAGCCAATGAGAAGCGCTAAAAATGCAGAAATACCGACCATTAACAAAGTATCAATGGTACCCGTAATTAAAAGATCAATGAGCTGGTTGTGCATAGCCAAGCACCTCGATTTGTGATGTTTTATGGGGGAATTGCTGATGGAGCGTATGCACATCAACATCCAATTGAGGAATACCTACGATGAGTGAGCCAACCAGATGATGTTGAATAGTGTCTACATGGCTTTGATATAAATGCACAGGCAGTGTAATTTTAGAAAGTACATCATTTAAGTTGGGAGGATTTTTCAAATCAGTTGCATAGCTGATTTTCAAAATGGTATGCGTTAAATGTGTAGCTCGCTCTTGATGTAACTGGAATGGCAAATCAAGCTGTTCCAAATTGAGGAGTTCTTGCGTGATTTTCTGCTGGGGACGAGAGAAGACTGACCAAACTTGCCCTGATTCAACGATTTCACCTTGATCAATAACCACCACTTGATCGCAAATTTCACGAATTACCTGCATTTCATGTGTAATGAGAACGATGGTGAGTCCTAATTTTTGATTAATTTCCTTCAGTAAAGATAGAACAACAGATGTGCTTTCTGGATCAAGTGCCGATGTTGCCTCATCGCACAATAGTATTTCAGGTTTACTGACCAATGCGCGGGCAATCCCAACTCGTTGTTTTTGCCCACCCGATAATTGTGATGGATAGTGATGATGCTTTTCAGCTAAACCGACTAGATTTAAAACCTCATCCACACGAGTTTGAATCTCAGTAGCAGGCACTTTTGCGATTTTCAATGGAAGCGCGACATTTTCCCAAACTGTTTTGGCAGATAGTAAATTAAAATGTTGAAAAATCATGCCAATACGCTGGCGTAGGGCGATTAACTCATTGTGATTAAGCTGCCCTAGATCATGTTGATGTATATGAATACTACCATCAGAAATAGTTTCTAACCCATTTAAGGTGCGAATCAATGAAGATTTGCCCGCACCACTTTTGCCGATAATGCCGAAAATTTTTCCTTCGGGAATATCCAAATTAATGTTTTTGAGTGCGTGAACTAGTTTTCCTTGTACATCGTAATACTTATTTAAATGACGAATTGTAATATGGGGTACTGCAAATTCAATGTGTGAACCAAAACTCACCATGATCATTCTCCTTATTTCCAGCCTTCAAACCACAAACCTTGTCCAAAGTCTTTGTCTAGAATCTGACGGACTTTTGCAGAGTTTTGGAAGGTTTCAACCACAGTTTTTAATTTGTCATCCTGATCTTGATAATCTCGACGCGTTACAAACAAAATCGCAAATTTTTTATTAATCGGATCTAATAACAGTGCAGACGTAGGATCAGCAACTTTTGCCATTTTCAAATAATGAGGAAAACCCATAATTAAGTCAGCTTCATTGTAAGCATGCGCGGTTTGCGGGCCTTCAACTTCAATAATCTTGAGTTTTTTAGGATTACTGATAATGTCTCGGGTGCTGGTGAGCTCATTATTAATATCTTTGACTTGAATTAAGCCTGCACGAGCCAGCAAATTTAAACCACGTGCCATGTTAACTGGATCATTCGGTACGACTACTTTCGCTTGATCAGGTATTTCCTGTAGGGATTGATATTTTTTTGAATAAAGTCCGACATGACTGCCTGAACCTTTCGCAAAAGGCACAAGGTCATAGCCTGTTTCACGCACTGCATTCGCTAGAAAAACACTTTGTTGAAAGAAATTAGCGTCAATATCACCATTTTGTACAGCGACATTGGGTGCTTGCCAGTCTGAAAACTCAATCAATTCGAGATGGATTCCTTGTGCTTTTACATCCTCAGCGACACTTTGCAGTAATTCAGCATAGGGTGGGCTAATACCGATTTTAATCACTTTATCATTTGAGTTTTGACTGACATAACGATATCCCACTAAGGCCGCCAGTACTGCGACGATGACGACTGCAATTTTGATGAATTTAGATGATTGTGTTGAAGTAGACATGAACGCTCCTTATTTCCAGCCTTTGAACCATAGTTTTTCACCAATATCCTCATTCAATGCTTGTTTAACTTTGTCTGAGCTTTGATAAATTTGGATAAATTTTTTCAGTTGAGCTGCTTTTTCAGGCTGAGTTTGTTCAAAGTCATCGCGAACAACAAATAAGATGGCATAAAGCGTGTTATTAATTTCATCCAAAATTAAGGCATCATTTGGATCAATCGTTTGTGCTAAGCGTAGGTACATTGGATAGCTAAATACGAGGTCTGCATCATCTACGGCACGCGCAGTTTGCGGACCTTCGACTTCAATAAAGTTTAATTTTTTCGGATTGGTTTGAATGTCTTTTAAGTTGGATAAGTGGTTGTTGGAATCCTTAAGTTGTATTAATCCAGCGTGTTGTAAGAGGAGTAGGGCGCGACCCTGATTCACAGGATCATTTGGGAGTACAACTCGAGCGCCATTTTCAATTTCACTAATCGCTTTATATTTTTTTGAATATAAACCGACATGTGTGCCTGAGCCGATGCCCAAGGGTTTGAGCTTAAAGTTGGTTTCTTTTAACGCATTATTCAAGAAAGGTTGATGCTGAAAATAATTTGCATCAATATCCCCGTGATTTAGGGTGATGTTGGGTGTATTCCAATCTGAAAATTCTACCAAACGTACATGAATGCCTTGAGCCTTTGCTTCTTCAATTGCGGCTTGAAGTGGTTTTGCAAAAGGTGGGCTAATACCAATTACAATTTCTTGTTGATCATTTTTTTTCAAAAAGGACCATGCAAACGCTGCAATCACAATAATGCCGATTGCAACGCCGATCCATTTAAGTCGAGAAGACTGAGCTTGTGCCATAGAAAGACCCCTAAATATTAAAAACTTAAGCTGAATGTTGGTGTATAGGATTTAAATTTGATTGTTGTATATCTTGTTTTGAGCTTGGACATCGGAAATGATGTGCAGGATGTGAATGTGGTAAATGATCTCCCGCATTGAATAGCTTGTGCCTTAAGCTACCCTCAGCATAGGCGATCTTATAGCGACCACGTTGTTGCAGTTCAGGAATGACATAACGAATAAAATCTTGATGTGACTCTGGAGCGACTGTACGGGCAAGGTTAAAACCATCTAATCCAGAAATATCAATGAATTCGATTAGCTGTTGAGCAACTGTTGCTCCACTGCCAACAAATAAGGGATAACGTCCACCGAGTACATGCTGAGCTTTTAAATCTGCCAAAGTGACTTTGTTTTCCTTAAAGCGCTCATTTACAGAAACGATGCTATTGGTTTTTTTATATAGAATAGCATCCTCATCTTTTAGATGACCTAAGTCTGTTCCGATTGAGCTTGAGAAATGCGCAATGCCAGCTTCAGGACTTGCATATCGAATATATTCCTGTAGTTTTTCTTGCGCTTGTTGATCTGTTTCAGCAGTGACGACAGTGATGCCTGCAAATAATTTAATTGCTGTACCATCACGACCGTGTGAATGGGCTAATTGGCGAATCTTTTGTGTTTGAGACGCAATTTTTTCAGCGGTATCTCCACCAATAAACATGGCTTCTGCATGCCGAGTGGCAAACTGTAGTCCTTTAGGTGATGCTCCCGCTTGATATAGCACAGGTGTACGTTGCACTGAAGGCGAGACTTGGAAGACGCCGTGACTGTTATAGAACTCTCCTTGATGGTGGATCGCATGTACTTTACTCGGATCGGTAAAAATGCGATTGAGCTTATCTTGGATGACAGCATCATTTTCCCAAGAGCCTTCCCAAAATTTGTAGCAGAGTTCTAAAAATTCTTCGGCTTGTTCATAACGTAAGTCGTGATCTTTCAGCCCTTGCTGACCGACTAATCGTGCTGCGCTATCCAAATAGCCTGTGACGATATTCCATCCCAAACGTCCTTGGGTCAGATGATCCAGACTCGCGAAGCGACGAGCAAATTGATAAGGAGATTCATAACTTAAGTTCACTGTGATACCGAAACCCAAATGCTGTGTGACGGCTGCCATTGCAGACACCAGTGTGCTTGGATCATGGCTCGGCAGTTGAATCGATTCTTTTAAGGTTAGATCAATGCTATTTTGATAGACATCGTAAACGCCAGTAATATCGGCAATGAATAATCCATCGAAAAGACCTTTCTCTAAAGTTTGAGCGAGTTCTGTCCAATAACTTAATTGATTAAAACGGTAGGATTGATCACGTGGATGTGTCCAAAGCCCATGATTAATATGACCCACACAACTCATATCAAATGCATTGAGCAGGATCTGTTTTTGAGGATTCGATTTATTTTTTGTCATTACAGCGTACCTCGTCTTGGGGGGAATACGCCGTTTAAAACATAATTGGCAATAAAAAAATATTTCCAACGCGCTGGATCATGTAAGGTATGAACACGTGCGTTTCTCCAGTATCGATCAAGATTATCTTTTCGTTGACTTCCACGGCTACCAGCCAGTTCAATTAGTTTTGACGAGACTTTTAGTGCAGTTTCGGTACTGTGTGCACGTGCTTTAGCCACTTGAATAGAAGCATGTGCAACTGAATGTTCTGAAGGGGCGACCTTGGCGTCTTGAACCGCTTGCGCTGCTTGTTTAAGTAGTAACTCAGTGGCCTTGACGTCTGTTGCAATTCGACCAATTTCGTACAGTGTCAAAGGGTCTTGAGTGGCATGTTCAACTTTTGCATCTATCCAAGGGCGTGCTTGACGAACGCGTATTAATGTTTCTTCAAAAGCAGCTCGAGCAATGCCTGTTTCAATTGAGGCATGAATAATTTGTGCAAATGGACCTGAAATGGTGGCGGTTGAATAAGCTGAATCAAAAGGGACTACATCCTCTGGGTCAATCTGTACATTTTCAAATTTAACAGTCCCACTGCCAGTGGTGCGTTGTCCAAATCCACTCCAGTCATCTATTAGGCTTAAGCCCTCGCTATGACGTGGAACAAAGACCAGAAACTGGCGCTCTTGTTCATCACTAGCAAGGGTTGGAATACGGTGAGCGAATAGACTGCCAGTGCAATAAAATTTTTCTCCATTGAGGACATATCCATTTTCGACTTGTCTTAAAGAGGTATGGCGTTGTGCTGCATTCTTAGTTTTAAACTCAGCCAAGGCATTTCCAAAGCGAGCACCTTGTAAAACTTCAGTAAATAAACGTCTTTTTTGAGCATCAGACCCAGTATTCCTCAAAATTTCAAGTGCATAGAAATGATTTTGTGGAATTTGTCCGATAGAGCCATCCACACCACTCATTAATGCGATGATTTTTGTCAGTGTATGAATAGAAACATCGGCACCGCCATATTGTTGAGGTACTGTAATGGCCCATAAGCCAGATTGACTGTAAGCTTCGATTTCTTCATGAGGAAGTTCACGATTTAAATCTCGCTCAGATGCACGGTGTTTAAACTTTTCAGCGAGTTCGTGTGCGACTTTTAATGCTTCTTCATCAGAGCGAATAATATGAGCTGGTCTATAACTGCCTGATTCTTGGATCTCTAAAGCTTGTAAAGATGACATGATGACTCCTTAAATCCAGGCATGACGTGCAGGAAAAGTATGGTTCAAGTAATACGAACCCAGCGCGTGAAGTTTCCAGCGAATGGGATCATGAAGGGTATGTACACGTGCATTTCGCCAGTGTTGATCAAAGTTATGAACATTGAGGCTGGCGCGACTTCCTCCGAGCTCAATCAACTTTTCTGAGATATGCAGTGCGGCATCATTGGCATAGACTTTAGCTTCAGCAACTTTGATCGAAGCTTCAGCAATCTGTTCATCAGTGAGTTGTTCAACTACACTGAGTGAATCTAAATAATCAGCTGCTTCATCAAGCAAAAGAATGGCGGCATCTAACAAAACATTAGCTTTGCCAGCTTCTTGTAAGGTGAAATGCTCATCACTGGCACGTTCAACTTGTGCATCCACAATTGGGCGTGCTTTACGGATCGCAAACAACATGTCCTCAAACGCTGCTTCAGCAATACCAACATCGATAGCCACTTGCATCAGCTGTGAAAAGCCGCCTCTAAAATTAGGGACGTCCAATAATTTTCTTTCATCAAAAATCAGTAATGGATCAACTTCAACATGGTCTAAAATCACTGTGCCACTTGAAGTGGTACGTTGACCAAATCCATCCCAGTCATTGATCACTTCGACACCAGTGGATTCACGGTTCACTAAAACTAAAACTACGTGACCTTCAGGGTGTATGGCTTTGATGGCTAACCAATGTGCAAATGAACTGCCTGTAGAATAGAATTTTTTTCCTGAAACTCGATATTTCCCATCCTCCACAACAAGGTGTGTGTCTAAGGTCTTGGTATCTTTGGTATGACGTTCTGGCCCCCCATTGGCAAGACGCTTACCTTTTAAAATTTCATTAAAAATAAATTGCTTTTGTTCATGGCTTCCCATGATGTTGATCATATTGAGCAATGCAATTTGATTTTGTGGAATTTGCCCTAAACTTGAATCCGCTTTATTTAGAATACGAAATACTTGGGCAAGGGTACGATGAGAGACTTCAGCACCGCCATAGACGTGGGGGATGCGTAAGCCTCCTAAACCTTTTTGGCTGAATAATTCAATTTCTGCAAATGGTAAAGCTCGTTGTTGGTCACGCTGATTGCGACCTTCGAGCGCATAGTCGGCAACATGATAGGCTGCATGAATGGCGTCTTGATCATTTTCAATAACATGAACATTTTCAGTAATTAAACGAGACATAGATCAATTCCTCTTTGAGGAGATATACGCTACGCCCATAGAATATTTTTTTTAAATGCTGGTTTTCGTTGAACTATGCAAAAAAAATGCTTAAGACAAATATAGATATCGATTGAAAAATATTAGAAAACTTAAAATTTTGATTAATAATAAATTTTAATAAATTTCAGTGCTCTAAACACGTTAAATTCATTTAGACTTTGCAATAAAAGAGATAAAGATTTGCTAAACATTTATAATTTAACGGATTCATATTTCCAAAAATAACAATTTAAGTTGCAATTGATGCATTATCACATTGTGTTTTGGCATAGGGTTGCATAAAGTAAGCAAAACAATAAATCCTATGATTGATCAAGACTTCGGAGATTTTATGCGCATCCTTTACCAGTTTCCTTTATCTCACTTTTGTGAAAAAGCTCGCTGGTTACTTGATCATAAGGAATTGGATTATGTTGCTCAAAATATGATTCCGGGCGTACATCGTGCATTCGCAAAATTAAAAACAGGTCAAAACTCTCTGCCGATATTACGTGATAAAGAAAAGTGGATTGCAGATTCAACCCAAATTGCCCTGTATTTGGATGATGTCTATCCAGAGCATTCATTGCTCAGATCAGATTTAAAGTTAAGAAAAAAAGCAATTGAAATTAATGACCTGAGTAATCAATTGGGTGTATCAGTGAGGCGGTGGGGGCTTGCTCAAGCTTTATCTGAGAGCGATGAGCCGCTAGAAATCATGATTGGTGAAAAAGGATATCTGAGAAAATTTCAAAAGATCAGTAAGCCACTTATCAAAACTTTAGTTTCAACTAGCTACCAACTTGATGATGAACAAGTTGCGCTTGCTAAAGAAAATATGCATGAAATTATTTTGCAGTTAAACGACCAATTGATTCAGAATCAAGCTCGATATTTGGTAGGAGATCGTTTAGGTTTGGCAGATATCGCCGTTTGTTCAATGCTTGCTCCACTACTTGAGATCTCTGGTACACCTTGGGAAAGAGAATATCATCAGCCAGTTTCATCTGAATTTGTGGATTATCAAAATCAATTGCTTGATTTGCCGATAGGACAATATGTTAAACGTATTTATGCCAATGAACGAAATGCGCGGGTAGATTGGCGCGGGATATAACAAACATATTTTCTGTTATGTTGTCTGATTAGTTAATTTATTTTCATTTGAATCGATATTTTCGAAAAAATAACGCATAATTATTGTGTGCCATGAAAATATTGTGAAGAAGATGGAATTAGATCGTTACGATAAACAAATTTTAGAAATTCTTACGCATGAAGATTTGAATCTGAACGAGCTTTCGGAGCGTATTAACCTGTCTGTAAGTTCAGTGCACCGTCGTATTAAACATCTCATCGAAACCAATATCATGACGAATTTAAAGCGTGATATTAACTATCAAAAATTGGGGTTTAATTTACATGTGTTGTTACAAGTATCATTGAGTAAGCATGACTCAGATACTTTTGCAAAATTTTTAGATGAACTTAAAAGTATTCCTGAAGTGATCAATGCTTTTTTAGTCACAGGGCAATCTGCTGATTTTATTATAGAAGTTGTTGCTCGTGATATGGAAAATTATAGCCAGATTTTGTTACAGCGCATTGGTAAAATTGATCATGTCGTGGCATTGCATTCAAGCTTTGTCATTAAAGAATATGATGTATTTAACTGTCATGGTTTGTTGAGTAAAGCATAATTCAAGCTAGCAAAAAAGACGCCTTTTAATTAAAAAAACGCACCAGAAGGTGCGTTTTCTAATTCTGAATATGGATTAAGCATCCAATTGTGCTAAAACTTCTTCAGAGAACTCAACGTTGGTATATACGTTTTGTACATCATCTAAATCTTCAAGCATATCAATCATTTTCATGATTTTTTTCGCTTGATCGATATCTGTGATTTCTGCTTTAGTTGAAGGGTTCATCACCACTTCTGCATTGTCAGATTTTAAACCTGCAGCCGCTAAAGCATCTTGCACTGTACCAAAAGACTCTGGTGTGGTGATCACAAGAATTTCATCTTCTGTCACTTCAATGTCTTCTGCACCAGCTTCCAACGCAACGTCCATAATTTGGTCTTCTAAAGAAACATCTTCAAAAGTAATTTCGCCACGTTTAGTGAAAAGGAAAGCAACAGAGCCGTTAGTACCTAAGTTACCATCTGTTTTAGAGAAGCAGTGACGAACATCTGGTACGGTACGGTTTAAGTTATCAGTCATTGTCTCCACAATAACGGCTACACCACCAACACCATAACCTTCGTATGTGACTTCTTTTAAATCATCATTGTCTTCACCACCAGCACCACGCTGAATGGCACGGTTGATGACATCACGAGTCATGTTAACGGACAATGCTTTTTCAACAACTGCACGAAGACGTGGGTTGCTTGCTGCATCAGGACCACCGAGTTTTGCAGCTGTAACAATTTCACGAATATATTTTGTGAAAACTTTACCACGACTAGCATCTTGTTTAGCTTTACGATGCTTAATATTGGCCCACTTGGAATGACCCGCCATGCGAAATATGCTCCTTGTAGATTGGCCTTATGCCTAATCAAATCTGCGAAATTCTACCATAAGGGCTTTTTTTTAATAAAGACCCTTATTTTAGCAATTGATCAAGATCAGGCTTTATTCTTCGGTTCAGGAATAATAATGTCTAAACCTGTATGTTCCTTATAAAGTTCCTGAATCAATTTCAAATCATGATCCAACTCTGATGGCATGATTTTGCCAAAAATTCCGCCTTGTTTGGTTTTTTGGTTCACAAACAAGAAAACGATAGGGACGTTTGCCGCTTTTGCGATATGCCAAAAACCGGTGCGGATCGGTTTACGTTGTTCACCATTTTTCGCACGAGTCGCTTCAGGCGCAATCACGAGATTAAATTTGTCATTGGAGTTGAAGAGTTCAACCATTTGCGCCACGATATCTTTATTTGAGTGACGGTCAACTGGAATACCGCCAACCCCTTCTAGAATTGGCTTAAAAGGTCCTTTGAATAGTTCTTTTTTAATTAGTGTGTGAATCGGGATATCATAGATTTGAAACAGTGCGATTGAGAGTACAGCATCCATCATCGTGGTATGTTCAAAACCGATAATGACTTGTTTATCACCAAGAACATTCGGTTCAACATGATATTTGACACCAGCAAGTTTAAATGCCATTTCGGCAATGTGTTTTTTCATGATTCACAGAGATATTTGAATTTTATATGGCAGAGTTTCTTACTTCATTTTAAAAAATTCAATCCCTTTAGTAATAAATTATAGAAAAATTGACTACTAAATTTAGATTTTATTTGCAAACTTTACATCCTCGACGCTTACCGAAAATTCATAATTTTTCACATATTTGTGACTGAAATTCTATAGATGATCAAGATCGTACGTGATTTGTAAACTGCGATGAATAAATTTTGGTCAAGCTGAAGATAAAAAAATGAAAAACCTTGTTTTTGAATTTGATATTGGCTAGTATTCTGATTCGAAAATACTTGAGAAATCAGTATTTATAGGGCCTATAGCTCAGTTGGTTAGAGCAGCGGACTCATAATCCGTTGGTCGACAGTTCAAGTCTGTCTGGGCCCACCAGTTATTAAACCCCGTAAACCTTTGGTTTATGGAGTTTTTCACATGTATAGTTCAGGGATAATATCTTATTCGGATGGACCTTATGTGGTCCATCAACTTGATAATCCTATGGTCTTACTTCAATTATTTAGATTAGAGTAAGTACATTTCCTATTAATTCTTTAAGTTCAGATTTTTCTACCTGAGTAGTCGGGCAGAGATATAGGGAACTCTTAATGATCTTATCTTCTGTCATCAATGGCCAAAATTTTTCAATTACATCATCAGGCTTGATTCCAATTGCTTTCCCTATAATCTTTTTTGCATCACATGTAGACGAATAAGAAACCTCATGACCTGTTTGGGCCTTAATAAGATCTGGGCATAAATAATTTTCAATTTCTCTTTTTTGTGTGAGGTAACAAGGCCTACCAGATTGCTCGACCTCTTTTTTTCTTTTAAGAATCGATTTCACTTGCCCCTGATCTGCACCTATATCTGAATCGAGTACTACACACCAAGGTAAACCTAAGTCTTTGGCTAAATTTAGAGTAACCCAGTGTTTTATCGTTCCACATCCGCCTACTACAATCGGGACAATCTTTGCTTCTTCTAGACTTAAAGGAAAATGCCCAGCATTTCTTAAGACTGTACTTGTATGTTTTAGAAATATTACATCTGATTTTCCTTCTACTAGTACTACTGCTTTAGCACGTTCCATTCCAGTTTCAGGTAAAATTCCTAAACTTTCTGTAGCCTCTTTTAATACATGTTCGTCAGGCATTTTAATACATGGTTTTAAGTCATTATCTTTTGTGACAAAGCGTACACCTTCTATAGGAATTAAACCTGCCAAAGCAGGAACGTGAGTCGTAACTAAGATTTGTTTATTAACGTGTGTAGAAAGCTCTAGCAGTGCTTTCATTAACATTACTTGATAATTAGGATGTTGTGAGGTTTCTGGTTCCTCTATAGCATAAATTACATTTCGGTGATGTATATCTATAGATTTTTCAGCTTCAGCTCTAAAAAAATTTAGAAGAATTAAGCGTCTTACACCACTTCCACGTTTATTAATAGGTATGCCATTTTCACCATCAAGTGTAAAATTAAATGTCCATTTAGGCTTATCTTTAAAACGTGGTTTTAATTCATTAGCCAATTCAGGCGCCATTTCTTTTAATTTATTTAATGTTCGGTGAGCTACATCAAGAACTCTTTGCTCTACTTGAGATTCTAAATCTGAAATTTGAGATTGCAGGTCGGATAGAGCATCTTTTACAGCTTGTTGTAATGGATTTTTAGCTTCTGTATCTCCATCACTACTTTCTCTATCAGCTTTAAAGAGAGCATATGTTGGGAGGTGATCCTGAATTTTTCCCCATATAGATTTACTCTCCGCAGAGAATTCTTTTTCAACATCTAATAATATTTCGCTAAGTTGCAAGTTAGTAGAAGCTCTTAGAGCTTTGCGCCATAATGAAGCTATTCGTTTATCACTAACATAATCAGAGATATTGAGTTCTTCACCTAATTTTCGTAAATCGCTAATTTTTAAACTTAAAAGATTATTTAGTTTGGTATTCTGAGGATGTAAGCACTTAATACAGGTTTTATCTGGTTTGCCTGTAGTAGAAGCTTTAAAAATTTTGACGACTTCAAAGTCCCCATCTTTGTTTAGGAGATGTTCTTCTTTTAATGTGGTTTCTACGTTTTCATCAAGAACTATAGAATCTGGAATTTGATCGAATATACAAGTGATCTCAAATGTATTTGCGCCAGATGCTGAACTAAAGCAGTTTATATCGTTTTTATCTGCTTTATAGCCTTCAATTTCAAAAAAAATCGCTAAAGCCTCCAAAATTGTTGATTTTCCGTAATCATTACGACCAACAATTCCTGTAAGGCATTGGTCGATAGGAATTGAAACAGTATCTTGATATCCCCTGAAATTGGTGAGTTGTACGCTTTTTAGTCTCATTTTTTGCCCCCGATTGCTTTATTAAAAAAATAGCTTTACCAAATAATTATTAAAATCAGTTAATTAAATTTTATAGTAAGACATTTGTATCAATATATTTAAGATATTGAAAATGAATAAACATATGATAGTTTAGATTAATCATATATCAATAAAAGGAAGGGATGATGCCTTCTCCTAAAGATACTCAAGGTCCAGTAGTTAAAACAGGTCCAACATCGGGTCAAAACCGGTCACGTAATAAGGATGGAGAGTGGCGCAAAAAACGTTCTGATGCTGGAAAGCCGCGAGCTAAATAAGCAAACTGGATTTAAGCTAAAATTAAATACATATTATTTTCATGGTCTTGAAAGAGGAGTGACCATGAAAAAACATTATCCGAGCCTGTAAATTATTTTGTGTAAGTTCCATTTTTTATAAATGATCTTTTAATCGATCATCGAAATGAATCGTAAACCAATTCATCGCTAAACGCCAATTTTGGACTGGCATCGTCCATTTTTTAGCAGCGTTTGATGTTGCTAAATAAATGACCTTTTTTACTGAATCATCTGAAGAGAAGATCTTTCTCTTTTTTGTTGAATGGCGGATTACGCTATTCAGTGATTCAATCGCATTCGTCGTATAAATAGCATGACGTATTTCAGCTGGGACAGCATTCGCTTCTTTTCGAGTCGAAAACACACTGCCATGTACAACATGACCTTTTAATGTATGAAAGAAGCTTTCAGTCACTGCATTATCCCATGAGCAGTATACTGCGCAAGGCCGCGTCTAGACATACTTTGAATACAATCATTTGTCAATAATAGCGCTCTAAAATCACGACTAGAGTACTGTGAACCTGAGAAGCACTGCTTTGCAAGGGAATGAACCATAAGCAGGTGATCCCTGCCGATGAAACGCCCGTCACCATCATGCGGAGGGTGAGAATGATAAAAAACCGATTGCATGCGAACAGATCAAGACATCATCGCATCAGTAAGCATTAAGTGCCTAAAGGTGTAGATAGCTATGCCTTTTGGTTAGGGAGAAGGTCAATCATCATCTATAACGCTCCAAATTGCTGCCAAGTTTCACCATTGTGCAGCGAGTTATAGTAGTTTTGTAGTTCAACCAACTCATAATATTGGCTATATGCCAGCAGCAGCAGACCCAGCACAAGTCCAATTTTCAAGAGCATCAAGCGAGTTGGATGTTTATATATACTATCAAGACCAAATAGTGTCAGCATGAGCGCTGGAATTAATATAATCGCTTTTAAATGACTCAAAAAATCCAGCCCGTGGTTATATAACAATCCTACAATCAGCAATACCAGTCCTAAACTGGTGTAAATGCGACTATTAAGCGAAGTTCGCAAGGCAAAAATAAGCTGTAGAACCAGTAGAAAACTGGCAAAGAGATAGAATGTCGTACCCCCAATAATCACGGTATACATTGCATTAAGCAGACAATACGCCATGATGACAAAGATGATCACAAAATAAATGAGTGTGCAAAGTCGGTGAGTTAATTCGGTTGTTTTTGCCATAAAATCAATCCTTATCTAAACTCATTACGCATGAAACAAGTATGGGCAAATTTTGTGTAAGCTTCTATTTTTTCTATTATAGGTATTTATACTTCTCATAACTTGATGGTGTTTTGAGTAAATCTCTATTACGAAAAAAGCTGAAAAGACAAATGCTTAAACATAGGCTTCCTCCGATCAGTATCGCAGGCGTGATGGAAAAATAACGTGATGCCATACTGCTGTTTAACGCACCCAAGTGGTTGCCTGTAGTGACCCATATCCCATTGAGTGCCGCCACACGACCATGTAAGTCTTGAGGAGGAAGTTGCTGTAACAAACTCTGGCGAATCACCATACTGATGCTATCTAAAGCGCCAATCAGTATAAGCAGAGCGATACTTAGCCATAGTGATGTCGATAAAGCAAATACACATGTCGTGATTGCAATTCCTATACTGGCAAGTAACATATTGCGCCAAGCTTTTTGGCTTGGCGAAAAATGCAGTAATACACCCATCATTAGAGCCGTGCCGATAGCTGGTGCTGCTCTTAGTAAGCTTAAGCCTTCGGCGCCTAAATGCAGAACATCGTGAGCGACGATTGGGAGCAGCACGATAACACTACAAAATAAGGCTGTCACAAGATCCAATAACATACTCCAAAACAGCACACGTTGTTGCAACATAAATCTAAAAGTATGTTTTAAACTTTGCAACACTTGGCCGTGTATCGAGATGGGAAAACTACGTGGACTGAGTTGCCAAACAGCAAGGCTGCCAATACAACTCAACAGAAAGATGACACCTAGCGTTGCAACAAGTCCCACATGGCTCAGTAATAATCCAGCACATAGCGGAGCCGCAATGGCTCCAAATTGCCAGATCGAAGTCGTCCACATGGAAGCATTGTTTTCTGCTTGCCGAGAGATTAAAAATGGGCGTATTGAATTAAATGCAGGGCTGTATATTCCCCGCAAAATGCCTAAGCAAAAAATAAGAAAATAAACTAAATAGAGCAGCGTGTTTTGCTCAATCTGTTTGGTCTGGAAAACATAAAAAACAACAATCATTAATAACGGAATGCCGCTACTCAGACTAAAGCTCCATTGCAGCAGCTTTTGACGGTTATATCGATCTGCCCAATGCCCGCCGAAAAAAGACAAGCCAATAAAAGGCAGCAGTTCTACTACGGCAATGAAGCCTAAACTGAGCGGATCTTGGGTTATTTGATAAAGTGCAAAACCAATTGCGACTTCCTGCATGACCACAGCAAGCACCAAACAAAGTTGATTGAGGCTTAGTAAAGAGAAATCACGACAACGAAAAGCAATAAAAGCTTCAGACTGAAGATAAGACATAAACAAAGATAGGAATAATATGAAAAGCAAAAGGATGAACCGTAGTTCATCCTTCCGATAGAAAAGAAATTATTGCGCTTTGCTTAGAGCAGGTGTTGAATTATTTGCTGCTTGCGCCATAGGCGTATATTTCAATCCTAAAGTTTGGCTGGTGTATTGACGTACTTGGTCAAGTAACACAGGGTTTGAGCTTAACTCTTGTTGGTACGATTTTACAATTTCATGTAATTTCGGATTCCATTTACCCTGTACTTGTTGCGGGAAGGCCTTTTCAAGCAAACTCAACATGATGTAGGGTGAAGTCGAAGCACCAGGTGACGCACCCAGTAAGGCCGTTACAGCACCATCTTTAGAAGCGAAGATTTCTGTACCAAATTGGAGTTTGGCTGGTTTACCATCTTCTTTTTTGATGATTTGTACCCGTTGACCGCCTTGGCTTAAACGCCAATCTTCAGGCTTTGCATCTGGATAGTATTTTTTCAGTTCATTGAAACGATCTTCATCCGTCATCATCACCTGACTCACTAAGTATTTAACCAAGTCCAGATTTTCCAAACCGACAGCGGTCATAGGTAAGACATTGTTTTTGTTGGTAGATTTTAATAAATCTAGCTGAGAACCTTGCTTCAAAAACTTGTTTGAATAGGTCGCAAATGGTCCAAATAACACATATTTTTTACCATCAATATAACGCGTATCAATATGTGGAACAGACATTGGCGGTGCACCGAGTTCAGCACGACCATACACTTTAGCCGTATGACCAGCAGTCACTTTAGGGTTGTCGGTCATCAAGAACACGCCACCCACAGGGAAACCTGCATATTGCTTAGATTCAGGAAGACCAGTCATCTGCAATAATTTAATTGCAGCACCGCCCGCACCAATAAATACGAAGCGCGTTTTCACATGGTTAGTTGCATCTGTTTTCAAACTCTTGAAAGAAACCGTCCAAGTTTTGTCATCATTTTGGCTAATGCCCGTGACTTCTGTTGAGGTTTCTAATTTGAAGTTGGATTGTTTGTTTAGGTGATTAACCAATTGCGTGGTAATCGCGCCATAGTTGACGTCTGAACCAACATCCATACGGGTTGCAGCAACTTTTTGCGCAGTATCGCGACCATTCATGACCAATGGCGCCCATTGTTTAATTTCAGCAGGATTTTCTGAAAACTTCATGCCGTAGAACATTGGATTTTGAACCATTGCTGCATAACGTTTTTCTAAGAAATTAACGTTGTCACCCCAGACAAAAGCAATGTGCGGAACAGGGTTAATAAAGCTTGTTGGTTCGCCTAAAACACCTTGTTTAACTTGGTAAGACCAGAACTGTTTTGCAACTTCGAACTGTTCAGCCACTTGTACCGCTTTAGTAATGTCCATCTTACCGTCTTTCTCAGAGGTATAGTTCATTTCCATAAAGCCTGAGTGACCTGTACCCGCATTGTTAAAGCCATTCGAGCTTTCTTGAGCAACTTGATCGAGTCGTTCGTACATGCGGATTTTCCAGTTCGGTTCCAGTTCGGTGAGATAAGTGCCTAAGGTTGCACTCATAATGCCCCCACCAACTAAAACGGCATCAACAACAGGTTCATCATTTGAGGTTTGAATTTTTTTAGACGCAGTTGAACGGAATAAAAAAATCAACACTGCAAGCAAAAGCAGTACGATAAATACCGCGAGGTATTTTAAAAAAGTTTTCATGCGATTTTGACCTTGTGAGCAGGTGTTTTGTATCGCTTTAGAGCGAATAGAGAGCAACAAAAATATAAAAAAGAGGGTGACAGAAATGGTCGTAAACTAAAAGTTCAGAAGAGAGAGGGAGTGAAATACATGAATCCTAACCATTAAGAAAAATGTAGCATTTAGTTTAACTAGACATTTCTAATCGGTTGCTATTTTAGACGAAATAAGTATTGACTATGTAATTTTTATTATAAATGTAGATATAATGTATATAAATTTGAGTGATGGTTATTTTATTTTTATTAATTTCAGTGATTTATAATAAATTTTTTGCACTTAAAGATATAAAGAATTAAAAAGACCACATTAATTCATCGAAGTAATGTGGGCTGATTGCTGATTGCTGATTGCTGATTGCTGATTGCTGATTGCTGATTGCTGATTGCTGATTGCTGATTGCTGATTGCTGATTGCTGATTGCTGATGAGTGTGAGAAAACTATGCAGATGAACGAGCTTGATAAAAACCTGCATCGGAACGAGCTAATGCTGGTAGTCCACGAATTTGATCGGCAATTTTCTCAGCCATCATAATGGTCGTAGCATTCAAATTCCCTGTGATAATTAACGGCATAATAGAGGCATCAACCACACGTAAATTGTGCAGACCATGCACACGCCCTTGACCATCGACCACGGCCATTTCATCTTCGCCCATTTTGCAGCTACAAGAAGGGTGGTAGGCCGTTTCAGCATGATTGCGTACGAAGTCATCCAATTCTGCATCACTGCTTAAATGTTTACCCGGACTAATTTCTTCACCGCGATAAGGATCTAATGCGGGTTGTTGCATGATTTCACGTGTAATCCGAATAGCATCGCGGAATTCGCGCCAATCTTGCTCTGTGGACATATAGTTAAACAGAATGCTTGGATGTTCAAATGGATCTTTAGATTTTAATTTGATGCGTCCACGCGAGGGTGAGCGCATAGAACCGCCGTGGGCTTGAAAGCCATGTTCTTTGACTGCGTTGCTACCATTGTAGTTAATCGCAACAGGCAGGAAATGAAACTGAATATTGGGTCAAGAAAATTCATCGGAAGAGCGAATACCCCCCCCTGCTTCAAATTGGTTGCTGGCGCCAATCCCAGTTGCATTGAATAACCATTCGGTACCAATAGCAGGCTGGTTATACCATTTCAAGGCGGGGTAGAGCGAAACAGGTTTTGTGCATTTATATTGCAGGTACATTTCCAGATGGTCTTGTAAATTTTCCCCGACACCAGGTAAATCATGGACAAGTTCAATATCTAGATCACGCAGTAACTCGCTAGAGCCTACACCTGAACATTGTAAAATTTGCGGAGATGCAATTGCACCTGCACAGAGCAAAACTTCTTTATTCGCATAGACTTGATGTAACTGTTGCCGATTTGCACCTTGCAGGTATTCCACCCCAATTGCTTGTTTGCCACTAAACAGAATTTTATGGGTGGTGGCATGCGTCATGATGGTCAAGTTGGGGCTCTGCTTTGCCATATCCAGATATTCGCGGGCTGTACTGGCACGTCGAGCATTGGGCGTGTTCGATCCATTGATTTGAATCAATTGCGATTGTTGTCGTACCGAAAGTTGATGGGTCTTATCGATCATTTTTTGTCGCTCAGCTGCCCTATTTTTCTGAGCGCATCTTCTAAAAAATCAATTTGCAATGCCTGATGTCCTATCTTGGCATGTAAAGCTTTGTGAACCGTACCGGGTTTGTCGGAGAGTCAATATTCTGAGAGACTATCCTGATGACAAAATTAAAATATACCCCTGAAATCAGAGAAAGAGCGGTTCAATTATTGATTGAATCTGAAAAAGATTATCCATCGAATTGGGCTGCGATCACCGCTATTGCTCCCTGAGCAGTATACTGCGCAAGGGTTGTACTCCTGAAACACTACGTGTTTGGTATCAAAAATATTTAGATAAACAAAATCCAGTTAAAGTACAGCAGCTTTCAGACCAAGAACGTATCAAACAACTCGAACGCGAAAATAAAGAACTGCAACGCGCCAATGAGATTCTACGTAAAGCAGCCGCTTTTTTCGCCCAGGCGGAGCTCGACGGTCCACACAAATAATGGTGGATTTCATCCATAACAATAAAGATTTATATGGTGTTGATGCGATTTGTAGGATTTGACCGATCGCACCTTCAACCTATTACCGGACTCTAGATCTCTGCGAAAATCCAGAACATCGAGCAAAGCGAGATTAACATGACTTGCATCATGCTGAGGAGATTAAACGAATTTGGAAGGAAAGTTCAGGTCGGTATGGTATACGTAAAGTCTGGCAACAACTGAAACGTGAAGGCTATGTTATTGCACGTTGTACAGTTGCTCGATTAATGAAAAAGCTAGGTATACAAGGTGTTTGGCGAGGTAAGAACAAACAAACCACCCGTAGCCGAGATGACCAAAAACGAGCACCTGACTTGGTGAAACGGAATTTTAGAGCTGATCAGCCTAATCACTTGTGGGTTGCTGACTTTACCTATATTCAAACAAATTCAGGCTGGGTCTATACCGCCTTTATTATTGATGTGTTCTCACGAGCAATTGTTGGATGGAAAGTATCTACACGGATGAATACAGATATGGTGCTCGATGCACTTGAGCAAGCATTGCACGATCGAGGCATGCCAAAGAATGTGATTCATCATTCCGATAGAGGTGTTCAATATCTTTCTATTCGCTATACCAATCGTTTAGAAGCTGCAAATTTACGAGCATCAGTCGGTACAACGGGTGATTCATACGATAATGCTCTGGCTGAAACGGTGAATGGCTTATACAAAACAGAGGTGATTGAATATTTAAAAGCAGATTGGCAAGGTTTAGCAGATGTACAACTTGCGACACTAAACTGGGTAGATTGGTTCAATAAAAAGCGTGTACACAGTGCACTGGGTTATGTATCGCCTTTTGAGTTTGAAGCAATGTACTATGATAAGATTAACCCGTTAGGTCAGGTGGCCTAACTTAAATAAAAAAAGTCTCCGACAAACCCGGTACGGTTCACCCCTTGAAAGAAAAACTAAAGCTATCACACCCTAAACTTTTACCATTTATCAATTTGAAAGAAGAAGTGTGGTTGAAGCGTATAGAAATTCAATCAGAAAAAGATGATCAAGATAGTAAATTGAGAAATGAACGTTTTGAGTGGTAAAAGGAAGGGCTTTGTCCTAAAGTTAGACAAGGCTCGTCCCTAAGGGATCGAGCCTAATGCATTTGTTAACGCTCTTTGTTGAGCAGATGATTACGCCTGTACTGGCGGTTCAATTTTTTCATGCCGACTTAGGCCATATTCCATTTCATATTTCTACTGCTAGGCAATAGTTTTATGCTTGTCTAATCTGGAAGAACAAGCCACGATTTTTTCATGCTGGTGTAGCATTATCCTGATTTAAGTCTCAGGCAAACCCGTATAAGTATATTTTCATCAGTGACCAAACTTCAGAATACTTACACTGTACCAATCTCGGCCTAGACAAGGAGACCAATCCCCGAGTGAGAAACACGACCAGTGTTCCATTAACCTTTCTTTTCTACATATTGTCCAACATGCTCACACATGTGCCGACTCAAGTTTTCGCAATGAGCATCCCGACTGAAAAAATCGAAATGTTTTAGGATTCGCTTTAAGCTAGCTATCTCATTTAATACAAATCTTACTATGAAGATTGGTATCACAATTTCCGCAAGTAAATACTTGCTTTATATGCGCTACTCACCATCGCTCCCACACTGAAAAAATACAGCAGACTTTTAACCAATTTAAGCCTTTTTATTCAGTGCTTCCCAAGTTATTTCAAAGTGTCTTAATGTGCAGACCGTTTATCCTCTCGCCTGTATACATACTTCCTGTTTCCCCCGACCGTAGTTCCTTAAAAATATCGGGATATGATGTATACACAACTTTGTAAAGGGTAAAACTCTTACACTCCAATCAGCATCTATCGATTAATGCCGTTACACGTTTAAGCTATCCAGCGATCCATTCAGCTTGCGCAAAATGGTGCCAGCTTTTCCAGCGTTAGCCTCAAAGCCCTAGTACCTTACGGCACTCTCAGCAGCCATCGTGATTGGAAATGAGCATACTTTTCCAAGTAAAAAACTTGTTCGATCAAGCATACACATTCAGCTATTAACGGAGACTATCGCACATCCTATGCTGCTCCTGACTGTATCACTTTGAACAGGGTTTCAATGTTCCACTATTTTCATAATTTCACACCTAACTTGGCTATTACTAACCAAATGACCATTTCACGATAAATCGCTTATAGGCTCCCGTTTCCTTGTCGCCCAACCACTTTTTATTTGCTTGGAACTCTTAAAAAGTGAATGAACGGATAGAAAAAGGATATTGCAATCCTCTAGCCCCCGTTGCAACGTACCGAGCGAGGTTTCCCCAGCAGTCCGCTACATCGGCAATATGAAGATGGTTAGTCTTATATTCAGGGCAATATGTATCAAAGTTTTTGAATGGTGGTCAGCCATTCAAACAACTTCAAAAAAGAAAGTTGGAATGGATGGTCAATCCACAATTCGATTGATATGCAGCCATATTATCAAAGTTAATTTAATATATCAATAATGTTGATATACTATTTAAACAAGTATAAGATTTGCTGATCAAGGTTCGTAATGCGCATTAGGAACTACTTTATTGTCACCTTACAACGTGAGGTGACAGTGCTAGCGCAATTTGATTAATGCTGATTGCTGACGCGCTCAGCAAAATGGGAAATGTAGAGAAAATTATTGTTGATGAACAATTCAAAAATGGATGAAGAAATTTGGACTTAAGTGGATTGTTGATTGACATGAAAAGTGCATAGTTGGATGACATAAAATGATTGATTACAGCCCCACACAAAATACACCGCACAAAAAATTCAAGATAAGGTCACAAGAGGATCATATTTTTACTGCAAATTTATAGTGCAAACTGAGTTAGGTAAAATTGATATTGAAAAGATTATTCATAAATTAACCGAACGATATTCATTAAATTTAACCAGTCGGCAAAGAACATATCGACTAAAACAAGGATTACCTGTTGCTGATCTCATTGTTCAAGACATTCTTTATAAAGATGCATGGTTATTTGTCTTGTTGATCAAAACCCCCAATAGCCATCGTCACAGCAAAGAAACCATAGGCAAAGTGACTTCAACAACCGTATCAGCATATACATCAAAAGATAAAATTGCTGAACTTGAACCTGTCATCTGGGACAGAATTACAGTCGGGCAAGAATTAACTTTTATCCGTCAATACTATAAAGACAATGAACAATTTAATTTCATATTGAATAAACCTTATCTATGCTTAGATTTTGGGAAATGTGAGGCTGAATTAGTACGGTTAAGCCTGAAATAGCGAATATGCTTTAACATGAGGGATTCTCATCTTAAGCTGAATTTATATCGTTTTACTCACTTTATTATTCACGTTTAAATACAGCCATTCAGAAATTTAGTTTCTTATAAAATTTTAGGTGGCAATCTCCATGAGTACAGCATTTGAGTGTTCAATTAAACGTATCCGTTTTGATGAAAACTATACGCCAGCAGAAAGTACACGTTTGACTACAAACTTTGCTAATTTGGCTCGTGGTGAAAGTCGTCAGGAAAATCTGCGCCGTACACTTGCGATGATCAACAACCGTTTTAATAGCTTGGCGACTGTCGATAATCCTAAAGGTGATCGCTATTCACTTGAGATCGACATCATTTCTGCAGAAATTGATATCGAAGGCAATGGACAAACTTTCCCATTTATTGAAACACTGAAAAGTGTGGTGATTGACCACCAAACAGGTGAACGTATTGAAGGTATGATTGGCAATAGCTTCTCATCTTATGTGCGTGATTATGACTTCAGTGTGGTATTGCCTCAGTTGGGTTTTGGCGTGGGTGAAAAACCTGAAGATTTTGGTAATCTACATGGCAAATTGTATAAACATCTGGTGAATTCAGCAGTATTTAAAGCAGAATTCAACAAAGAACCGGTAATTTGCTTAAGTGTTTCAACCTCTAAAACCTATTACCGTACCACCAACGTACATCCTATTTTGGGTGTGGAATACAAAAATGATGAATATTCACGTACCGATGAATATTTTGCCAAAATGGGCTTACGTGTACGTTATTTCAAACCTGAAGGTGGTAACGCACCACTCGCATTCTATTTCGCTGGAGATTTACTTCGTGATTACACTGATTTTGAATTGATCAGTGCGATTGCAACTATGGAAAGCTTTCAAAAAATCTACCGTCCTGAAATTTACAATACTAACTCACCAGCAGGCGTGGAATATAAACCAAGCTTAAGCTATGGCGACTACTCACTAACTCGTATTGTTTATGACCGTGTAGAACGTGCTGAGTTAGCAGTCAAACAAGGTAAATGGACAGAAGAAAATTTCATTAAGCCTTATCAAGACATTTTAAATGAATGGGCTGAAAATTTCGAAGTCGAAACAGCTGCTTAAAACATCCAATTGATATACAGATTCACGAATTTAGAGAAAGAAGATTAGACATGGCACTTACACCACCGAAATTATTACTCCCAACTTCAACTGCGGGTAGTTTACCGAAACCATCTTGGTTAGCTGAGCCTGAAAAACTATGGTCTGCATGGAAACTCGAAGGGGAAGAGCTTCTTGAGGCAAAACGTGATGCATTGAAATTATCATTACATGAGCAAGTCACTGCTGGTATTGATATCGTGAGTGATGGTGAACAAACCCGTCAGCACTTCGTCACTACATTTATTGAGCATCTTGAAGGTGTAGATTTCGAAAAGCGTGAAACCATGCGTATTCGTAATCGTTATGATGCAAGTGTACCTTCTGTTGTGGGCGAAGTTTCTCGTAAACAAGCGGTATTTGTTGAAGATGCGAAATTCTTGCGTAGCCAAACCAATCAGCCAATTAAATGGGCGTTGCCTGGTCCAATGACCATGATTGATACTTTATTTGATGGTCACTACAAGAGCCGTGAAAAATTGGCTTGGGAATTTGCCAAAATTTTAAACCAAGAAGCTTTAGAGCTCGAAGCAGTAGGCGTGGATATTATCCAATTCGATGAACCGGCGTTTAACGTATTCTTCGATGAAGTAAATGATTGGGGGGTACCAACCCTAGAGCGTGCACTTGAAGGTTTAAAATGTGAAACTGCGGTTCATATTTGCTACGGTTACGGTATTAAAGCCAATACCGATTGGAAACAAACTTTGGGTAATGAATGGCGTCAATACGAAGAGTCATTTCCGAAGCTACAACAATCTAAGCTCGATATTATTTCGCTTGAATGCCAAAACTCACGTGTGCCAATGGATTTGATTGAATTGATTCGTGGTAAGAAAGTCATGGTAGGTGCAATTGATGTGGCAACTAATCAAGTTGAAACCGCAGAAGAAGTCGCGAATACCCTGCGTAAAGCTTTGCAATTTGTGGACGCGGATAAGCTTTATCCATCAACGAACTGTGGTATGACGCCGCTCTCTCGTCAAGTGGCACGTGGCAAGCTTGAGGCTTTAAGTGCTGGAGCTGCCATTGTCCGTAAAGAGCTAGAAGCTTAATCAAACGTAGTCTTGCATTAATCAGGGCAAATCGTCGCAAGATCATTTGTTCTGTCTAATGTACGACACGTCATATGTATATTTGAGATGAAAGAGATGATTGAAGCAACAGACTTTAGAAATGCAATGTCTTTACTTACAACTGCGGTAAATGTGATTACAACCACAGGCGAAGCAGGGATGCATGGCTTTACTGCATCTGCGGTATGTAGTGTCACAGATACTCCGCCAACACTATTAGTCTGTATGAATCAGTCCTCTCGTTCACATGCACATTTTGTTGAAAATAAAGTCTTAGCTGTAAACGTACTGAGTACTCAGCATGAACAGCTTTCGAATGCTTTTGCTTCAAGCAAGCTCAGCTCAGAAGATCGTTTCAGACTAGGTGATTGGATTGATTTAAAAACTGGGTCGCCGATTTTAGAAGATGCTTTAGTCAGTTTTGATTGCGAGATTGAGAATATTCAACAAGTCGGTACACATAGTATTTTTTTATGCCGTGTGACTGCAGTAAAGCAAAGTAATCAAGAAGAAAGTTTGGTGTACTTTAACCGTGCTTATCATCAAGTGGGTCAGTTGGAACACGCTTAACTCAACCCCTTAATCCCTTCATCTTTTTAAAAGTTAGTCTATTGTGGAACTTATAACCTTTTTAATCATCGGTGCATTTGCTGGTTTTGCGGCTGGGCTGTTTGGTGTAGGCGGTGGTACGATTATTGTGCCACTACTTTTTATTGTCTTTACCCAAATGGGTTATGATCATGATGTAATTATGCATCTGGCACTAGGAACATCTTTAGCAACAATCGTTGTCACTTCGATTAGCTCATTAATGGCACACCATAAAAATGGTGCTGTGCTATGGCCTGTATTTAAAAATTTAGCTCCACCCATGGCCATCGGCTGTTTTGCAGGTGCTGGAATTGCTGGTTTGTTACCGGGATTACATCTTCAAATCATGGTCGGCTTATTTTTGATTTGGGTGGCGTATACTATGTTTACAGGCGCGAACAAAGCAGTTAATTCAACAATGGCTCTTCCTTCATCAAGTCAGCAAGTTGCAGCAGGTAGTGTCATTGGGATTGCATCGGCACTCTTTGGGATAGGTGGTGGTAGTCTGACCGTTCCATATCTGAATCGTTATGGGGTCGTGATGCAAAAGTCTGTCGGTACATCTGCTGCTTGTGGATTACCAATAGCTCTAGCTGGTGCTATAGGGTTTATGGTTTTTGGTATGACTGCTGAGATCAATGTGCCGAATACCATCGGGTATGTTCATATTTATGCTTTGATTGGCATTAGTGTGATGAGTTTTATAACAGCAAAATTTGGTGCCAAAACTGCACATGCCTTATCGCCAGCAATGTTAAAGAAATGTTTCGCTGTCTTGTTGGTTATCATAGGAAGTATCTTCCTTGTAAAAGGATTGATTTAATTTCACCCAAATGTCTTATCAGCCTAGATAGCTCATTTAATGTGGGCTAAAGCGAAGATTTTAATATATCCCTAGAGGGATCATGATTTGAGTTTTTTCCCATATGATCGAACTAAAACATTTGAAAATGCTATTGGCTTTGAGAGAGCATGGCTCTTTAGTCGCTGCAGCGAGTGATCTCTGCATTACACCTTCAGCCGTATCTCATCAGTTACGTGAGCTTGATCAGTGGATGGGGGTTGAAGTCGTCAACCGCAAGACGAGACCAATTACTTTTTCTAATGTTGGTTTAAGACTGTTGCAGTTAGCGGATGAAATTTTACCGCAAGTTCAGATTGCTCAAAGTGATATCACGCGTATTATCCATGGGCAAACTGGTAGAATTACATTTTCTTCAGAATGCCATAGTTGTTTTGATTGGCTCATGCCGATATTAAATCAGTATCGAAACCAATATCCTGATGTTGATTTAGATTTTGCATCAGGGTTTGAAGCAAATCCTCATGAATTGCTACAAAATGGCGAATTTGATTTGTTGATTACTGCAGACCCAATTGCATTAAAAGGAGTTGAATATTTCCCAGTATTTGAATATGAATCACGACTTGTTTTATCTACAACACATCCTTTGGTACGTGCAAAAAACATTACTGTTCAAGATTTAGCTGAAGAAACGCTGATTACATTTCCAGTAGACAAACATCGTTTAGATATCATGTCGAAGTTGTTCATTCCTGCAAATATTCTTCCAAAAAATATTCGAACCACAGATCTGACCCAGATGCTGATTCAGTTAGTCGCAAGTGGGCGTGGAATCGCAGCTTTACCAGATTGGGTGGTAAACGAATATGAAACCAAAGGGTGGGTCACTTCACGTCGCCTAGATTGCGTTGCACCAGAGGGGTTAAGGCGTACTTTATATGCAGGTTTTCGAACTGAAGATAAGGAAAAAGATTATTTCGATTCATTTATAAAAAAATTAGCTAAATTTTCAGAATCAAGAAAACTTTATTACATGTAAGAAAGTTTAATCATTCTGAATAAAGTGAAGATTGAACCTCGAATGAATCTTCATATAAATAATGAGCGAAGTTAAGATGAAAATTAGATAGTCGCTATTATTTGTATGAAGACGATTTTTTTGCTTTTGATTATACTTTTTTAACTAAGATTGATGTCTGACATCGAGACATTGGACTCATCATCTGTTTGTAGAAAGTAAACGATTTGATCTCAGTCCATTGTCCACCATTTTGGTCATTTATCTAAGTGTTTTTTTTAATTATAAAACTCAATTCATTATAAATTTAAGATTATATCCATGATACAACTCATACCTTCATTTTCAGTCTCAGACTATCTCAGCTTATTTTCGATTATTTGTACGACGCTTATAGGTATCGTCGCTGTCTTTTACGGTCGAAAAACGTATTTTGTGAGTCTGAGAAGTTTTAATGAAAATAAAAATTTATATGAGGCTGCATCTTTTTACATTCGAGAATTTATCTCTGTAAGTCCGAATAAAACAATAGATCCTTTTTTGAAGAAAATTGCCAGTGATCAACTCAATGGCGGTGTTGAGATTCCTTCATTCTTAACCGATATACTTATACGCAAATATGCAGATTACTATTTTTACTTAGTGAAGTCCCTTCGCACTACATGGAAATTTTTTAAAGTTGAAAATGGAGAAATTCAATGTATTTATTCAGAACGGGAATTAGTCTTTAAAGGGTTAGCGTATGGTGCCTTATATACCGTCACCGGTTCTTTAGCTTTTTTTATATTTTCAAATTTTACTTGGTTTTTAGCTCGTTATACCTCAGATAGTGCATTAAACACAGGGATGACTTTAATCATTTTACTTGTATTTCTTTTGTTCGTAGCACTTGGAAGCTTAGTTATGATTTTTAGGTTAATCACTGTGCGTGATATCAACCAGAGTCTAAACCTACTTAAGCAATCAGAAAATAACCGCTCATAACAAACAAAATAGAATCATGTGTTAGCTTTTTTCTTTGCACAAGAAAATTGCACGCAGGTTAATTTCGGTGCTTCCCGAGTATTCTTTACTCCGACTGATTCAACAGATTTACTTGAATTAAGTTCTGTTCAATACAATCAGCTCTAAGAGAAATGTTATATATCAAGCGACAGTAATACTAAAACACAAAAGAGTATTACTTTGGCACAGCCTTTGCATCTATCTATTCAATCATAAAGTGATCTAGGGTTCCGATACATGAAGTTTCATGTAGGTCTGCGACCGAGAGTTCACGGCTTAAGTTGCAAGCTCAAGCTACACGGAGGGATAAAAGCCCGGGAGGTAAACCGTAAAAGATTGGGATGGATGCATATGAGCACAATAAATTATCACGAAGATCAAGTCCTTTGGACAGAACGTTTACCGGGTGGACACCACTGGTCAGCACGCATTCAGCGTGGCGCAGTATTACAACTCAAAGCCTTAGGTAAAAATGCCAATGTGGCACTGTACTGCGTCAATAGCGAAGACAAGCTCGAACGGTATAACATGCCAGACAGCTTAAAAGGGCAACATACGGCATTTTTAAGCACTGGGCATATCCTTGCATCGGACCTTGGTCGCGCGATGATTTCCATTGTCAAAGATGACCACGGTTGGAATGATGCATTTTGTGCACCATGCAATGCACAGCAAATTGAACAACAATTTGGTTCAAAAACGTTTCAAGATGCACGCAACGACATGTACCGTAACGGTAAAGATTCTTTACTGCTTGAAATGACCAAGTTTGGTTTATCTGCAACAGACCTGAGCAGTACGTTAAATCTGTTTTCTAAAGTTCAACCGGATGACCATGGTAATCTCAGCTATGTAGCATCTGACAATACGAATCAAGTGATTGAACTCCGCATTGAAATGGATTGCTTGGTGTTTTTATCATCCGCACCGCATGCTTTAGATTACAGCGCTGAATATTCTCCTGCCGATGTTCAATTGTCTTTATACAAAGCACTTCCTTTAAGCGGCAACGATATATGTCGTGATTCATGCCCGCAAAATCAGAGAGCATTTCAAAACAATAATCGTTACTACGCACTCAGCGCTTAATTGGGGAGAATAATCATGACAGCTTTAGCTAATTTACAAAACAGCTTAGAAAAAACGGTCCTTAGCGAAGTATGTCCTGCCGGTGAAGCATGGATGTGCGAAGTCAAAAAAGGACAATATTTCCGTATTGTGGATTTAGAAGGCAACCAAGCGGTGGATACGCTCTTTATCTCGACATCAAACCCTGAAGAGCGTTATAGCGCAACTGATACCTTAGCGATTAATCAACAAATCTATTTAGAAAAAGGCACACCCTTATACACCAACTTTGGCAACAAAATTGCCACCATTCATGATGATAACTGCGGTCGTCATGATACTTTAGGCGGGGCATGTTCATGTGAAAGTAACACGGTGCGTTATGCACATGACAAATATCCAATGCACAGCTGCCGTAATAATTTCATGATTGCATTGTCTCAGCATCCGATTGCGAAAAAACACGGCTTAAACGTGCGTCACATCGGTCCAAATATTAACTTCTTTATGAATGTGCCCGTGACCTCTGAGGGGCATCTAAAGTTTGATGATGGTATTTCTGCACCGGGTAAATATGTGGAAATTAAAGCGGAAATGGATTTAATCGTGCTGATCTCCAACTGCCCACAACTGAATAATCCTTGTAATGCCTATAACCCAACCAAAATTCAATTGATCATCCGTGAAGGCGAGGACGCATAACCATGACTAAAAAATATGGATTGAATAAAGTTTTGATCGCCAACCGTGGTGCAATTGCGTGTCGTGTCATTCGTACCCTTAAAAAACTCGGTATCCAATCAGTTGCAGTCTATTCAGAGGCCGATCGTGATTCACTGCATGTGACTTTAGCGGATGAAGCGGTGTATATCGGTGAAGCACCAGCCAGCCAAAGCTACTTAAACGTTGAAAAAATCTTAGAGGTTGCTAAACAAACCGGCGCACAAGCCATTCATCCGGGATATGGCTTCTTGTCTGAAAATGCTGAATTCTGCGACCTATGTGAATCACAAGGCGTTGCTTTTATTGGACCAAATTCTGCGCAGATGCGTGCCTTTGGTCTTAAACACACGGCACGTGAACTTGCGATTCAAGCCAATGTACCGCTACTTCCGGGTAGTCAGTTATTGGCGGATGAAGCTGAAGCCTTAACGGAAGCGAATCGTATTGGTTATCCTGTGATGCTGAAAAGTACCGCAGGTGGCGGTGGGATCGGCATGCGCTTGGTATGGAATGAAGCTGAACTGAAAGATGCTTATGCAACCGTGTCTTATTTAGCCCAAGCCAACTTTAAAGATGCCGGTTTGTACTTAGAGAAATTTGTGCAAAATGCCCGTCATATCGAAGTGCAAATTTTTGGTGATGGCCAAGGGCAGGTGATCGCACTCGGTGAGCGTGATTGTTCGGTACAGCGTCGTAACCAAAAAGTGATTGAGGAAACCCCGGCACCGCATATCAATGATGAACAACGTGCCTATATCCAAAATGTTGCCATTCAACTGATGCAATCGGTGAACTACCGTTCTGCCGGTACGGTTGAATTTGTGATGGATACAGACACCCAAGAATTCTATTTCTTGGAAGTGAACACCCGTCTACAAGTGGAACATGGTGTGACTGAGCAAGTCTTTGGTGTGGACTTGGTGGAATGGATGGTGACATTAGCCAGCGGTGATTGGACCGCGCCAACTAAAAAATTGGAATCTAATGGTCATTCGATTCAAGTACGTTTATATGCTGAAGACCCAATCAAAAACTTCCAACCAAGTGCCGGTTTACTGACACATGTTGAGTTTGATGCTAATGCCCGTAATGAAACATGGGTAGAAACAGGCTCGAATGTATCGTCATTCTATGACCCGATGATTGCTAAAATCATTGTCACAGCAGGCGATCGTTCTTCTGCGATTCAAGCCATGACGGATACTTTGGCGAAATCTTCAGTTGCAGGGATTGAAACCAATCTTGAATATTTACAAAACATTATCGACTGTGATGTGTTTAAAGTAGGGACACAAACCACACGTTTCTTAAATACTTTTGAATGGAAAACCCAAAAGATTGAAGTGTTACAAGCTGGCATTCAAACTGCTGTGCAAGATGTTACAGGACGTTTGGGCTACTGGGATGTTGGTGTGCCACCATCAGGTGCGATTGATCCATTATCACTCAATGTTGCGAACCAATTGCTTGGCAATGCGTATAACACTGCAGGCTTAGAATGTACGCTACAAGGTCCAACGTTAAAATTCCATTGTGACAGTCAAATTGTGCTTGCCGGTGGCGATATGCCGTCGACTCTAGATGGTCAGTCTGTGCCAATGTGGCAAACTATCAATGTGCGTAAAGGTCAGATTTTAAAATGTGGCAAAATTACAACAGGTTGCCGCACCTATATCGGCATCAAAGGAGGTTTGAATGTGCCTGAATATCTCGGCTCACAAGCGACCTTTACCCTCGGTCAGTTTGGCGGTCATGCAGGGCGTAACTTACTGATTGGCGATATGCTTCCAATTACGGCATTTACAAGTGATGAAGTGAAAAGCCTTGCGCCTGAACAAGTGCCGTCATTTAGTCATGAATGGGAAATTGCGGTGATGTATGGCCCGCATGGTGCACCTGATTTCTTTACTAAAAATGATATTGATACCTTCTTTGCCAATACTTTTGAGATTCACTTTAACTCAAGCCGGACCGGTATCCGTTTAATTGGTCCAAAGCCTGAATGGGCACGTGAGGATGGTGGTGAAGCGGGTCTGCATCCATCGAATATTCATGACAATGCCTATGCGATTGGTGCGATTGATTTCACCGGTGATATGCCGATTATTTTGGGTCCAGATGGCCCAAGTTTGGGCGGCTTTGTATGTCCTGCGGTGGTGATCAACTCTGAGCTATGGAAACTCGGTCAGCTTAAAGCGGGTGATAAAGTGAAATTTGTCCCTGTAAGCTATCACCAAGCCAAACTTTTAAATGAAAAATATCATGCGCAATTAGAAGCTTCAGATACAGAAGCGGTGGCATTTGATGAGTCTTTCTATCCTGAACTCGCAACTCTAAAAAATGCGGTTCTCGATACCTTAAAAGGTGAAAATGGTGCGCCTGATGTGGTGTATCGTCCTGCCGGCAACAACTACATGTTGGTGGAATATGGCGAATTGGTGCTGGATCTAAACTTACGTTTCCGTATTCATGCCCTCATGCAATGGGTTCAAAAACAGAATATTCAGGGCATTATTGACCTAACACCGGGTATTCGTTCGCTACAAATCCATTTTGACTCGATCAAACTCGATCAGCTTGATTTACTGCGTTTATTGCAAGTGGCTGAAGCTGAATTGCCTGATGTGACCGAGATGCAAGTCCCATCACGGACTGTATATTTACCACTGGCTTGGGAAGATTCACAAACGCAACTTGCCACCGAGCGCTATATGCAAACCGTTCGTCCAGATGCACCGTGGTGTCCGGACAATATCGAATTTATTCGTCGTATTAATGGCTTAAAAGATAAACAAGCTGTGAAAGATGTGGTGTATGACGCAAGTTATTTGGTCATGGGCTTGGGCGATGTTTATCTCGGTGCTCCTGTCGCAACACCACTTGATCCGCGTCAGCGTTTGGTGACGACCAAATATAACCCTGCACGTACATGGACCCCTGAAAATGCCGTGGGCATTGGTGGTGCTTATATGTGCGTGTATGGCATGGAAGGTCCGGGGGGCTATCAGTTTGTTGGTCGTACCACGCAAATGTGGTCACGCTACCGTAAAAATGCTGACTTTGAGCAAGGCAAACCGTGGTTACTGCGTTTCTTTGACCAAATTAAATTCTATGAAGTGTCTGAAGAAGAACTGATGCAGATGCGTGAGGACTTTAAAGCTGGTCGCTTAAAACTGCGTCTTGAAGAAGGCGTATTAAACTTAAAAGAGTACAACGACTTCTTAACTGAAAACCAAGAGTCCATTTCGGCATTTAAGTCTGTGCTACAAGCCAACTTTGATGCAGAACGTCGTCGTTGGCATGAGGCAGGACTTGCAGAATACGTGTCTGAAAGCCTTGATACTGTGGATGATAGTGAAGGCGTGGAAGTGCCTGAAGGGGGCTGTGCGGTGGAATCACATATGCCGGGTTCAATTTGGAAAATTGAATGTCAGTCAGGGGATATTGTGGAAGAAGGCGCTACGCTTGCCGTGATTGAAGCGATGAAGATTGAGATTCCAATTATTGCGCCTGAACGTATGAAGGTTGAAGCGATTAGCATTGAAAAAGGGCAAACTGTGAAAACAGGGCAGGTGTTGTTTACGTTAGCGCCAGTGGCTTGATGAAATTGATATAAAAAAGACCGCTTAGGCGGTCTTTTTTCTAATTTGAATTACACCTTTCAATATGCTTAAAAATACGCTCACACAAATCTTTAGCTTTTGGTGTAAGTTGCCAATCAGGATTTTCATCAAAATCTTTGATGATTTCACGACAAAAATCTAATTTGTATTTGATCGTACCTACACCTATTCCATCAGCAAACAAAGATTTTTTGGTTTTAGACGATGGTTTTTTTAATTTAATATCCAAAAGTTTACCAATACCAAATTCTTTATGAACGAAATAGTTTTCATCAGTAATACTATTAATTAAAGAAATATCATAGCTATCTTTTGTTTTAGATCTCATTCGATTAAATCTTTGAATAGCTACTCTAACTATAGAATCTTTAGGTAGCGTATTTTCCGTTTCTTTACATTCTAAAATTAGGTAGTTTTCTTTCTTTAACTCACTTCTTAAGACTTGAATTCGATCAGCTTTATTTTCAATATCACCATCTGCAATCAGTAGCATTTCACTTGCAACGGCTTTAGCACTTAAACCTTTATCTTCTAGTTGGTCTGCATAATTATCGCTAAAACACCAATGCACTAAGTTACTGCCTGCATACTCTACAAACGTATAGTGATAATTGGGCATGAAGCGACGATACTTTTTATAAAGCTCCTCATTAGATTCCTCTAATTCAGCTAAATATTTTTCCATGTATTTAGTGATATAGAGCCGATCTGTAATCCCTTCGACCCAAATTGTACAGTTTGCCAAATAAACCGAAGAAGGGCGTACACCGAGAGAAGCAAGTAAGTCACGATCTCGGTCACAGCGGTAAATTTTAAACTCAAACTCATTGGAGTTTTCTTTAGGTTGTTTTACAAACTTTTGAATCATGACCTGGTCTGATTCATCTGCCATATCTAAAAGGTGATTAGAGTGAGTGGTAAAGAAATAATAATGGTTAGTTTCATTCAAATAGAAATTCATTAATTGACGAACCATACCTGCATGCATATGAAGTTCTGGTTCTTCTATAAAGAAAGCATGTGTTTTATCTTTGTTGATAAATGCTTCATAAGTCAAAATGATGGCTTGTTGCAGACCATCACCTAATTGAGATATAGCAAATTGTTTATCTTTACCAATTTTAATATTCACAACGTCTTGATCATGTTTAGGAATCAATGAAACAGCTTCGTTATCAAAGAAATATTGGCTTAAATTTTTTTCATAACTTTTTATGAGTTCACGTTGTTCAGGCTCACCCAATAAATGAACTTTTAGTTCATGATAAAGATTTTCACCCGTGATAATATTTTTAGCATTGAATTTAGCTGTATCAGAAAAATAATCTTTTTGGGCACGTTCGATGTATGGTTGTCTGTTTTCTTGATTTGTAACAGGGCGCATGCCTCTTAATATAGGAATGTAAAATTTATAATAAAAATTATTTTCTTGATGAAATTTCTGGGTTTGCTGGTCATAAATTTCCAATAAATCTGGAAATTTATTTTCTACATTTGTGACGTAAAATTTTCTAATTTCGGTTAGATTATTATCCCAACTTTTTTTAAAATTGACTCTTGAATTTATTTTTAGATTATTCAATGTTGTTTGAATTAAATTTAGAAAAGACTCTTTTAGATTTCCACCATAACTATTTTGGAATGCAAAATTCCTTGGATAGATGTCAGATGCAATATCTTTTAAAGCCAATAGCATTGAAGAGGGATCGACATAATTAATTTCTGTAAATTTTATGTCAGTGCTAAAAAGTGATCTTAAAAATCTACTTTTACCTGCATTATTTTTGCCAATAAAGAAATTAAGTCGTTTTATTTCTATAACTTCATCATATTCCGTATCATTGTCAGAACTATAATTTTTTAAATTTTCAGCCCAATAATATAATTTTTCTGTCATAAAAAGCCCCCAAACATGGAAGCTAATTTAGCAGTAATTTATTAATTTCAAAGTGATAACAAAACACTAAGATTCCCAAAAACAAAATCACTAACTCAGATGATGTTTATAAAGTGAAATTGAGATCGGCAGGCGATTTCTTGGTTTACCAAGTTATCGATGCAAAAATTGTGGTATTGATTTTAGATATAGACAGCCTTGATACGATCTATAAAAAATTATAATTATTTCAAACTCTCTTTATGCTCTTGTCCCCAAACCGCCATTTGAACCATCAACTTTTCTAGGCCACGACCTGATGGCGTCAGATCATACATTGAGGTTGTTTTACCCGTAGTTTCATCAACAGACTCAATTTTTTCAACAACATTGTTCAATTCAAGTTCTTTGAGCTCTTTAGAAATCATTCTGGGTGTAATGCCTTGCAGCAGACGTTCAATCTCATTAAAACGGCGTGGCTGTTTAATCATGGTTGCAACAATCGCTAATTTCCATTTGCCATTAATGACGTTCATGGCATTTTTAAGCGCCACAATAAACATCAAATTACATTGGTCATCTTCGCTTAATGTTTCAGCATTCTCTTTCATAAAATCAGCCATCTATCCTCCCATCTCGTCATAAAATTTAATCAAATGAAATCCTAAATTCACTATACAACAGTATAGTGATCTCGTTTTTTAACTCGCCTATAAATTACATCATTGCAAAAATAATCCAAGGTTATTGAATGATTTTAGTTACTGGTGCTACTGGCCATTTAGGGCGAAGTGTAGTGCAACAATTAAAGCAACAGTTACAAAACAACGAATTTGCTGTATTGGCGAGAAACTTAGAAAAAGCCAAACCTTATGTCAATGAACATATTGAAGTCCGTGAAGGAGATTTCAATCAACCTGAAAGTTTGATCAAAGCCTTTCATGGTATCGACAAGTTACTTCTCATTTCAACGATGGAAATGAATCGCTTTGAACAACATAAGAATGTCATCGATGCTGCGCGTGAAGCAGGTGTTCAACATGTGTATTACACAGGTTTGTCCATTCAAAATATTGAAAATTCAGCGGTGAAAGATTTGATGATCAGTCATTTTCAAACTGAAGATTACCTCAAAGCAAGCGGACTGAAATATACACTCCTACGCAACACCATGTATGCAGAAGCGATTCCACAAATTATCGGTGAAAGGGTCATCGATACAGGCATCCAGCTCTCTGGAGGAGCGGGAAAAGTGCCTTATGTGCTAAGAGCAGAGTTAGGAGAAGCAATAGCAAATGCCTTAATTCAAAATGATCATGAGAATAAGGTCTATGAGTTAGTCGGCAGCCAAACTTATAGCTATCAAGATATTGCTGATGAGCTAAGTCAACTTAAAACAATACCAATGGAATATCACGATCTCACTGAAGAAGCCTATCAACAGCTGTTAAAAAGAATCGGTTTGCCCGAATTTCTGATCTATCTCACACATGGCACAGTTGTAGATATTAAACATCGACAGTATGAAGTTCAAAGCCAAGATTTAGAAAAACTTTTAGGTCGTCCAAGCCAATCACTCAAATCAATGTTGGCGAGTTTATACGCTTAAAGAATTAAAAATATTCACATTTAAATATTATAGGTAAATACATGAAATTATTAGAAGCTTTACAGTGGCGTTATGCAACCAAACAAATGACTGGTGAAAAACTACCGCAAGAATTAGTCGATCAAATTCTTGAAGCTGCGCGCTTAGCACCGACCTCAGCGGGCTTACAACCGTTCCATATTATCTCGATCAGCAACCAAGAACTTAAAGAGAAAATTTCACCAGTTGCATTGAATCAACCGCAAATTACCCAGTCCTCGCATCTTTTGGTATTTACGGCTTGGGATACGATTCCAGACGAGCGTATCGATGAACGCTATAACGCAATGAATCGTGAGCGTCATTTACCTTTAGATACGACCATGGATGTGGTGCAAAACTTAAAGAACCTGTTCTCGACGTTTACTGAAGAGCAGCAATACCACCATACTGCAAAACAGGCTCATATTGGTTTTGGTATGGCAATTGCGGCAGCAGCTGAGTTAGGTGTAGATGCAACGCCAATGGAAGGTTTTGATAAAGACGGTCTGGATGAATTATTAGGTTTAAAAGAAAAAGGCTTAAAGTCTGTGGTGCTATTGGCACTAGGTCGCCGTAATCCAGAAAAAGATTGGTTAATTGGATTGAAGAAATTCCGTATTCCGCGTGAGGAGTTCGTCACTGATATCCAGTAAAGTATTTCATTAGAACAAGAAGACAAAATAATAACCATTCGAGTTGACCGTCTATCTCCAGAAAGGCGGTCTTTTTGCATTTCTGAACATTGAACAAATCAAGTGCACAATTTTGATTCATGCACATTTTTGAATCTTTCCGACGACTTTTTTTTCTAGCTCTCTTTTATATATCTCAAGAAAAGTTTTGGCACGCTTTCTGCATTTACCAAGTATTACCAATTCTTTTTTTTGTAATACCTAGAGGTGCTGCAGATGACGACAAATCAATCCAAACAATCGAAGCATCCCATCCTTCAATTCTTCATTGAACTGATGAGTGTCCGTGCGGGTTTACACCTACAACAATCTCAAAAACCTAAGGAGCTCAAACGTGCCTAAACAGAAGCTGGCGCGGATCAGCATCACTTTACCTGAACATACATTGCAGGCTATGGATCAAAAAATTGTAGATCAACATTATGAAAGCCGATCTCAAGCCATTGTTGACATGATTAACCACCATTTGATCAATGACCTTGTTAGCCGAAATGAAGTCATGGTCGGTACTTTAACCTTATTGTATGACGTCAGTTTAAAGCCATTAAGAACACAACTTATTGATTTACAGCAACAGTTTTTGACTCAGGTGATTAGTTCACTACATATCCAATTAGATGATGACAAAGTCATGCAGGTGATGTTGATGCAAGGGGTCAGCAGTGACCTAAAAGCCATCAGTGAGCAATTTAAAGCATTAAAAGGGGTAATTAAGGGGCATTTAGAGCTGATGGATGCAGTCATGCCACCTATTCCTCAAAATTCGGAACACGTATAAGGAGCACCGCCGTGCAGACATTATGGACTATACAAGATTGGCAACAGGCTTATGCAAATCAAACTATTCAACTGAATGATTTGAAGCGTTATGTTGCTGAATTCTCCAATGATGATCACGCTTGGATTTCAATAGCCAGTGCCGAGCAAATACAGGCGCAGATTGATGCATTGGCCCATCAGGATATTGCTGATCTTCCGTTATATGGCGTGCCATTTGCTGTCAAAGACAATATTGATGTTGCTGGATTCTATACCACTGCGGCGTGCCCAGATGCGGCTTATTTAGCAACGCAAGATGCAACCGTCGTCGCTAAGCTTAAATCTGCTGGTGCAATCGTGGTGGGCAAGACCAATCTAGATCAATTTGCCACGGGATTGGTTGGCGTGCGTTCACCCTATGGGGCTGTAAAAAACAGTTTCAATCCGGATTATATTAGCGGTGGATCAAGCTCTGGCTCAGCGGTTGCAGTAGCAAATGGATATGTACCGTTCGCCCTCGGTACTGATACAGCTGGTTCCGGCAGAGTTCCCGCGGGTTTAAATAATATTGTCGGACTCAAACCAACCAAAGGCTGGTTTTCAGCCACAGGTTTAATCCCTGCATGTCGAAGTATTGATGTGATCTCAATTTTTGCAACTCAAGTAGAGGATGCTTGGACAGTAGCGCAATTGATGCAAGGTTATGATGCGACCGATGCTTATTCAAGACAGCATCCGAGAACAGTTCCGACACAATTTTCGAAGGGCAAGATTGCAATCCCAGATCACTTAGAATTTTATGGTGATACTCAAAGTGAGCAAGCATTTCAAACAGCCATTGCTCGAATGAAATCGCTCGGATTTCAAGTTGAAGAGATTGATTTCACAGTATTTAATCAATTGGCTGCTGAATTGTATAACCGCTCATGGGTTGCGGAGCGTACGCATGCCGTCGAACACAAAGTTCGACGTGAGCAATGTCATCCGGTAATTAAGCAAATTATTGATCAAGCTGATCAATTCAATGCTGTAGACGTGATGCAAGATGAGTATCAGCGTGCAGAATGGGCTAGGCAGATCAATCTTCAATTAGAAAATTATGATGCGTTGATGGTGCCAACAGCTCCTACGATTTATCGCATTGCAGATGTTGAAGCAGATCCGATCCAAAAGAATTCGCATATGGGGGCTTATACCAATTTTGTTAATTTTGCTGATTTATCTGCATTGGCACTTCCGAATGTCATCCGTGATGATGGTTTGCCAAGTGGTATCACTTTAGTTGCTGGCGCTTGGATGGATCAAGCTTTGGCACACTTCGGTCAGCAATGGCATGCGACTTCAGGATTAAATTTAGCAACGTCAAAGCAAGGCTATCAAATTCATAAATCAATAGGATCTGAGCACACCGTTAAATTGGCAGTGGTGGGAGCACATCTTACAGGCATGCCGCTGAATTTTCAGTTAACGAGCAGACAAGCCACCTTGGTTAAAAAAACGCGTACTGCGCCGTATTACAAACTATTTGCTTTAAAAAATACTCAGCCACCTAAGCCGGGGCTACAACGAGATACATCAGGTCATTCTATTGAAGTGGAAGTGTGGGATGTACCAAGAGCATTGTTCGGTGACATTGTTGCTGAAGTCCCAGCACCACTTGGTATTGGCAATGTCCAACTCATTGATGGAACATGGGTGAAAGGCTTTATATGTGAAAACCATGCTTTAGCAGATGCACTTGATATCAGTCACTTTGGTGGATGGCGTGATTATATTCAAGCCTCAAATTTTACCAATACTAAATTTAAGTGCACGAGCATTGGTGAGGTGGTGCAATGAAAACGATGGTATGGGGAGTCATTGGAACTGCATTGTTATTCGTGGGTTGTGATAAAACCGCAAAAATTCCAGAACCAAGTCAACATGCTCAAGCCGAAAAATCAATGCAACCGATTCGGATTGGTTACAGTGATTGGCCGGGATGGGTGGCATGGCAAGTTGCTATTGAGAAAGGGTGGTTTAAAGAAGCTGGATTAAACGTAGAGTTTAAATGGTTTGATTATTCAGCCTCTATGAATGCTTTTGCAGCAAACCAATTGGATGCGGTTTCTGTTTCACATGGGGATAATTTGGTCATCGCCTCAGGTGGAACGCGTGGCATTATGATTTTAGCAACTGATTATTCATCAGGGAATGATGTCATTCTTGCAAAAGAGGGCATTCATAGTGTGGCAGATCTTAAGGGTAAAACGATTGCAGTCGAAAAAGGGCTGGTCGATCATAATTTATTGAATACCGCACTTTCAGATCAAAATATATCAGCCAATGAAATCAAACTGATTAATGCAGCAACCAACGAATTACCCCAAGTGTTTAGCAGCCCAGATGTGGATGCCATCGCTGTATGGCAACCTGTAGCAAATCAAGCTTTAAAAAGCGTAGCTGGGTCCAAAATCATCTATAGTTCTCAAGATAAACCAGGATTGATCTATGATACGTTGACGGTAAATATGACGCATTTATCTAGGCATCAAGCAGAATGGAAAAAAGTGCTACAAGTATGGGATCGAACCGTCAAATATATTCAAGATCCTGAGACCAGAAACGATGCTTTGATGATTATGTCTAAGCGTGTTGGTGTTGAACCTGAGCAATATGAACAATTTATTCAAGGCACACATTTGTTGGATCTTGAGGCAAATCAAAAGGTATTTAAACGCTCCTCAACTTTAGATTCTATTTATGGATCAACTTATCATGTTAATAAGTTTAATCTTGAAAATGGAGTTTATACGGTAAAACTAGATATTGATGGGCTGATTTATCCAAAATTGGTTGAATCATTTAAATAAAAAAAAGCCCAGTGCAGAGGGGCTTGCACTGGGCATAAAGTTGGACTGAATGATTGGTCGGTAGAGCAACAGAGTTGCCTACCTTGTATGGATTAAGAATAGATAAAAATGAAAAAACTAGGAAACGGATTAAAATTATAAAATCAATCGTTTTATGCGATGAATGCATTAGCGTGTATGAAGTGTCTATAAATCAACAAAAATCACATATTTTTCACGAATGAACAATTAACATCGAAGTTTAATGCGTATAAAAAAGGATCATGTGCGTTGTATACAACAGCTGATATTTCTAGAATCATTGAAATGGCATGGGAAGATCGGACACCCTTTGAAGCCATTCTGCTGGAATACGGATTAAACGAAAGTGCAGTTATTCGATTGATGCGACAACAATTAAAAAAAAGTAGTTTTGAAATGTGGCGTAAACGTGTTGCGGGGCGGAATACCAAGCATCTTCACAAGCGCTCACCAGATATTTTAAGAGCTTACTGTACTCGACAATATAAACTGAAGTAGGCCTATTGGGAGATAAAGCTTTGCGTATTTTAAAACAACGAAAATGGTGGATTCTCATTCTGCTCATTTCGATTGGTGGGATATATTTCATTTTCCGTTGGTGGCAAGGTCCTGTAGTCGAAACTTACCTAATCGAAGAAAAACCACTGATTCAAACAGTGGTTGCTTCAGGTCGTGCTGAAAATGTAGCACGTAGTGAAATTGGGAGTGAAATTTCGGGTGTGGTGATTGAGCGACGCGTGCAAGAAGGTCAACGAATAGCAGCAGGAGATGTACTGTTAATTATTCAATCTGATGATTTAAAAGCACAAGTCCGTGAAGCAGAAGTTGCGCTAGAGGAATTGCGGAAAATTCGCTATCCACAAGCGCAGGTTGAATTGAAAACGGCAGAATTCCAATTACAACAAGCCAGTCGCGAAGCAAGACGTCGTCAGCAAACGGAACCGGGAGTGCTTTCTGTTGAAGAAAAAGAACAAGCTTTAGAAGCTGAACGCTTAGCCAGAAATCAATTATCTGCGGCAAAACTGAAGGCGCAAAGCCTTGCTCCAGGTCAAGTGGAAGAAAAAACCTTAAGCGAAAGATTAAATGCGCTACGCGCTCAATTGGCAAAAAGTGAAATTCGGGCGCAAGTATCGGGTACGATCTTGACGCGTGAAGTCGAAAAAGGGGATGCGATTCAACCTGGGAAAGTGCTTTTTACAGTCGCAGTTGATAGTCCAACGCAAATTAAAGTGGCGGTCGATGAGCAAAATTTACCTTATCTGAAATTGGGTCAAAAAGCGGAAGTGATTGCAGATGCTTATCCAGAGCAAGCATTTCCAGCTGAAGTTAACTTTATTGCACCTAATATTGATCCTCAACGTGGTACGGTTGAAGTCAAATTGGCGGTGAATTCTGTACCCAATTTTTTGAAGCAAGATATGACAGTCTCAGTGAATGTCGAAACAGCACGTCGAAATAAAACCAAAGTAATAGCCAATGATGCGCTTATTGACCCTTCAACCACGCAGGCTGAAGTTATGGTGATAAGACAAGGTAAGGTCCAACGTCAATCTGTAAAATTAGGATTGCGTGGAACCACCATGACTGAAATTTTATCAGGGTTGGATCACAATGATCAGGTCGTTATAAAGCCTGATCAAGTAAAAGCGGATCAGCGTGTCAGAACTAAGCAGGTACAAGCACTGTGAAGATGAAGCGTTTATGGACCAATTGGCTCATCGCTGTTGGGTTTCTACGCGAGGGTCGCAGTCAAACACTGATGATTATTGGTGGTGTTGCTATTGGTGTTGCCGTTATTGTCTTTATTAGTGCATTAATTCAGGGGCTTCAGTCCAATTTGATTGAGCGTACGTTGGGCACTCAGGCACATATTAGTTTACATGCACCAGATGAGGTCAATCGCGTCGTTAAAGTGCCTGAGGGCGTAGCACACATTATCCATGAAGATCAAAGGGCTCAAAGACTCAAGTCGATCAATAACTGGCAAGAAGTTCTTGAAAATCTAGACAATATCAAGACGCTCAATGCCGTTTCTCCCATGGTTTCAGGACCTGCACTGGTAAAACGGGGGGAAGCGATTCAGTCAGTTGCGATTATGGGGATTGATTTACCACGTTATCAACGTATTGTACCTTTGCAAGAATATCTAAAAACTGGTCAGCTTCGTTTAAAAGCAGATGATGTACTCATCGGAAGTAAGTTGGCCAAAGACCTTGGTGTGCGCGTAGGCAGTAAAATTCGCGTTGATAACGGTCAAGATATTAACGCCGTCATGAATGTAACGGGTATTTTTGAACTCGGAGTCAAAGAACTAGACTCACGATATATGTATATCGATCTAAAGCGGGCACAGTCTTTATTGGGTTTGCCGGGTGGGGTTACCATTATTGATCTTCGTATTTCTGATATTTTCTCCGCAGATCAGGTCGCAACGCAAATTCATCGTCTCACTGGATTAAAAGCTGAAAGTTGGATTGAAAGTAATGCGCAATTGATGAATGCGATTTCAGCGCAAAGTCTTTCAACCAATATGATTATTATATTTGTTGGAATATCTGTTGCATTTGCGATCGCCAGCGTACTCTCCATTACAGTGGTACAGCGTACACGTGAGATCGGAATCTTGCGTGCGACAGGTGCGAGCCGAGAACAAATTTTGATGATCTTTCTCATTCAAGGTGCGATTTTCGGCTTACTTGGTTCTATTGTTGGAATCCTGACCAGTTATGCATTGGTTTGGTCATTTAATGAATTTGGCCCAGGGTTATTCTACATTCCAATTTCACCTTATTTGATTGGATCCGCTTTATTACTTGCAACATTGAGCGGTTTAATTGCAGCGGCGATTCCTGCCCGTCGTGCAGCGCGTTTAGATCCTGTGGAGGCAATCCGTCATGTCTAATCATGATGAAGTACTACGTTTAGAGGCTTTGAAAAAGTCTTATAACATTGGACAACCCAATGAAATTGAAGTGCTGCATGGGATTGATTTTGCGATACATCGTCAAGATTTTGCTGCGTTAATTGGACCTTCAGGTTCAGGTAAAAGTACGTTATTAAATATTTTAGGTTTACTGGATCAACCCACCAGTGGTGAAATTTATTTACTTGGTCAACCAACCAGTCAAATGGAAGATCAACAAAGAACGGAATTGCGTGGAAAGAGCATTGGATTTGTGTTTCAGTTTCATCATTTGATTCAAGCGTTCACCGTTATTGAGAATGTTTTGATGCCTCTAATGTTGGCGCATGGCAAACCCAATCAGCAAGCTTTAGATCGGGCACATGATTTGTTAAAAGCGGTAGGATTGAGTCAATTTGCACAACGAAAAGCCAGTCAACTTTCTGGTGGGCAACAACAACGTGTCGCAATCGCCAGAGCTTTAATCACTCAGCCTGCTTTACTCCTCGCTGATGAACCTACAGGTAATTTGGACAGTCAAACAGCGAGCGAAGTCTTTGAGCTGTTTCGTGAAGTAAATGAGCAACAAAATTGTGCGGTATTGTTAGTGACCCATGATCCACGATTATCCGCTACATGTGATCGAACCATTCAATTGGTAGATGGGAGAATTGAGAGTGATGAAATGAAGTCGTGATTAATCCAAGGCTGCATTTAAAATGGTGTGGTCAAAAGGATTGATGTTGCATGCTTTATCCTGACCGTTTGTGTGATCAGGATATAGCGCCTTATTTAGAATGACTGACCTTGGTCATTCTAGGAATTTTAGGTAAGTCTGCGAGAGCTGGATCAAGTTCATCTTCTTCAGAATGTACCAAAGCATCTACACGTTGTCTTAAAGATTTAAATTTTTCAGTGAGCATCAATTCATGCTGACGTGGTCTTGGTAGATCAACCTCAATGATTTCCTTAATTTCGCCAGGATTGGCCTTCAATGCCACAATCCGATCGGCCAGTAAAATTGCCTCGTCCATATCGTGTGTCACAAAAATAATCGTGATATCGATATTGGCCCAAAGATCGATCAGATGCTTTTGCATTTTTTGACGCGTATGAGGATCTAAAGCCCCAAAGGGTTCATCCATTAAGAGAATTTTTGGCTGATTCACGAGCGCGCGAGCGATGGCAACGCGTTGTTTCATCCCTCCAGAAAGTTCATGAGGGTATTGCTGCTCAAATTTTTCAAGTCCGATAATGTTGATCCATTCACGGGCTTGCGCCTCAGCTGTAGCATTGCTGGCACCTCGCATGAGTGGACCAAACATGACATTTTCTTTTACCGTTTTCCATGGAAACAGTGTGTAGCCTTGGAAAACCATGCCACGCTCTGGACTCGGTCCTGTGATGATTTCACCGTCTACCAGTAATTCACCACTGGTATATGGATCAAGACCTGCCACAATACGGCTAAAGGTAGATTTACCGCATCCTGAAGGACCAATAACACAGATAAATTCACGTTTATGAATTTTTAAATCTAAAGTATTTAAAATGGTGCGCTCAGTTTTTCCGTGGCTAAACTTTTGGGTGAGATTTTTTGCTTCTAAAATGACGGGACGAGCGTAAATTTTGTCAAAGTAAGCGCGGGCATCAAAATCTGAGGGTTGAAGTGCTGAAGACATTAGCGAACTCCCGTTTTCCATTTAAATAATTGCTGTCCAAGTTTCATTAAAATCACGTCGCAAATCAGACCAATCAAACCGATAATCAAAATTGCGGCAAAAACATTGTCAAAGTTTTGATAGCGAGCTTGTTGAGTGATGAACCACGTGATACCGGATGTACTTCCTATGAGTTCTGCAACGATTAAATAGGTCCAAGCCCAACCTAAAAGTACACGAAGGTTTCGATAAATTTCTGGGAGTGCAGCAGGGATGACCACATAAAATAAACTTTTGATTTTATTAGTTCCTAAGGTGAATCCAGCTTCAATAAGACTGCGGTCGACCAGACGGGTGGTATTGGCAATAATCAGAATTTGTTGGAACAAGGTACCAATCACAATAATGGCAATTTTAGGTGCGTCATTAATGCCCAAAATCGCAACAGCAAGAGCGCCAAAGGCTGGTGCAGGCAGATAGCGAAAGAACTCTACAAAAGGTTCAGTTAACTGAGAAATTTTATGAGAAAAACCGCAAAGAATACCCAAAGGAATCCCGATCAAAGAAGAAATAAAAAATGCGGTAAACACCAGTTTAATGCTGTGCCATAAACTTTCATGAAACCATGGTGCATTTGCTTGAGCGGGTGGCGTTGTAAATGCGGTCACTAAGGCTGTAGCGACTTCATCTGGTGCGGGTAGGTAAATGGGATTGACCAAAATTCCCCGAGGTGGTGGCAGTCCTTGATCGACTGCCAATTGCGCTTCAGCATAATAAACTTCTCTACTGACACGGCTATCGAGTTGTAAAAATGTTGTGCTACCAGAATCTGTGATTTGAACTTGGGGATGCCAAATAAAAGGCAAATAACTCACTGCACACCAGATTAAAATTGGAATTAAAAACGATCCAAAACCAAGCAAAAATTTATGCTTTTGACTCAATTCTCGTGCAACATAGCTCATCGTTGCCACCTCAGTAATACAAAAAATAAAATTCGTATGATTAGGTTGCAAAATCGATGCCATTTTCGAAGCGTGCTTTAAAAGCGCTAAATTTTTAAGTTTTCATTCATTTTTCTTATGTACATTCTTTCAAGATCAAGGTTTCGATCATCAAAATATGATGGAGAATTACAACTCTTCACTTGATGGTGATCACTATCACGTTTTAAATGCAGATAGAAAAGATGAGAGCCTGCTTAAATGAGATCGGCTAAATTTGTGACATTCTTAGCATGTATGTTCATGTTCCAAAGCCTTTGGAATGTGGCGGCGGCTTTTTGTGTTCATGAAAGCGACTCAACATCGACACAAAGTTTTCACTTTGGTCATCATCAACCTGTACTTTGCCAAGCCGATCTTTCAAATAAAAGTCCGAAGTCCCAAATTGAAAAAGGCTTCGTGCTTGGTGATGATCAAAGCGTGACGCTAGAAGAAAAAGCGCAAATCGATGTTTTGGATCATCAAGATCATCTGCCGTCAATGTCTCAGTTTATTCTTGCTGTAAACGAGAATTTGCCTTCATCACAACACATCGAAAAGATTTACCAAAATCACTTTCTTTGGATTAATGCCTATCAATCGCCTCATTTAGGTAAAATCCCTCCGCCTCCTGAATTAACCCCGCTATTGGTGGGGTAGCCTAAAAATTTCCCACCACTTGTTTTTAAATTAGTGGGAAATTCACATGTCTTTTAAATTAAAACATTCTATTCGATTATGGCTGGTTTTAGGTTCGCTTAGTTTGGGTGCAAATGCTCAAGCAATGACAGTCAATTCGCTTGAACAAGCACTCGTTCAAGTGTCTCAATATCAACAATCAGAACAGATTTGGCAGCAACGACAACAAATGTCAGAACTTGCAGTCAAGCAAAGTGGACTTTGGCAAAACCCGACTATCAATCTCTCTCGAGATGGTTTTGGTTCGAGTCAAGATCAAGAATTGAGTCTTGGTATTAGTCAGCCGATCGACATTTTTGGTCAAAGACGGATTCAAAAAAATATAGCGCGTTTGGCTGGGCAACAAAATGAATTGCAAGAAAAGTTGTGGGAAGCACAAAGCCAATTAATCGTGAAGTATGCTTGGTCACAGTTTTTAATTTCGCAATCTGAAGCACAAATTCAAAAGTCTCAACTGCAAGTCAGTCGTGAAACTTTAGACAGCGCTAAAAAACGATATCAGGCAGGAAGCATAGCCTTGGTTGAGTATGAACGAGCGCAGATTGAAGCGGCAGAAAATGAACGCAATTATCAGCAAGCCATTTTAAATAAAGAAATTGCAAAACGTAATCTTTCTAATCTCTGGGGAGAAACTGAAGCAGAGGTGAAGGTTGATTCAAATCGGATTTATTGGCCTGACCAAGTTGAACAGAATGTTCAAAATTATATTTCTGCAGGTTATTTAGAAAAGCTTTATGCACTCAATGTTGTGCAGGCTAATCAACGAATTGAGCAGCTTAAAGTAAAAGCAAAACCAAATCCAAACTTGAATGTAGGGATGACGCGAACAAAAGCGCCCAATGAGACAAACGATACTAGTTTATCTGTGGGTGTCGATATTCCGTTCAATATTTTTAATCGTCAGCAATACGAAATTCCGCTTGCTCAACGCCAGCAATCTCTACTTGAGCGTCAACAACAAAGAGAACTCAAACAACAAATTTTAGAGATTGCAAACTTATTTCATCAGGTGCGTGGCTTAAAACAGCAGTATGACGCTGTACTGAGACAAAAAGACTTGTCTGAAAAAGTACAGACGCGCTCTTTGCTCGGTTTTAAAAATGGAAAACTTTCAATCACTGAGGTGCAACAAGCAACGACACAATTACAAAATATTCGGCTCAGTCAAATTCAGCTCTTAAGAGAGGCATGGCAAACCGCACTTGCTGCTGAGGCATTAAGTATTGGTACCAGTTATGAACAAATTAGTCGTTCGGATGCCTATACCCAATTACTCAAAGAGGCTGTGTCACAGTCAGAAAATTTCATCAATATAGGGGCAGAATAAAATGAGATCTATACAACAAGGAAAAATAAACCAAGCATTCCTCATCGCCTTGATTATTGGGGTGACGGTAGTTATCGGGATTTGGATTTTTTTTAAAGATAATAAGAAAACAGCAATTGTTGAGAGTGAAGAGCAAGCTGAAACGTCGAATGGCGCAGAAGCTGAGCATGCAGAAGAAGATGTGATTGAACTCACATCTAAACAGTTGGTAGAACATGGTATCAAGATAGAATCAGCTCAATTAGGTGTAATTCCGCGATACACAAACTTGCCTGCAAAATTGATGGTAAATACAGATCAACAAGCGCATATTTCCCCTAATTTTGCTGGTCATGTTGAACAAGTGAATGTAGCACTGGGACAAGAAGTAACTAAAGGTCAAGTACTTGCAGTATTAAGTGTCCCAGAGCTCATTGACCAACAAGCGAATTTGAGAATGGAGCAATCCAATTTAGATTTGGCACGCCAAGATTTGCAACGTGAACAACGGATGTGGTCGCAGGGGATCTCCGCAAAACAGGATTTGCAACGTGCTGAAAATGCATATCGTCAAGCACAAATCGCAGTGCAAAGTGCCAATGCACGTTTACAAGCTTTGGGAGCTTCAGCAGGTTCGAATGGTCGTTTTACCATTCGTTCGCCTATCTCGGGCGTGATCAGCCAAAAAGACATTGTGGTGGGTGAAAATGTGCAACTTGCAGATCAGATTTTCATCATCGAACAATTAAAAGATTTATGGCTCGAATTTGTGCTACCTGCAGATGCGAGTAATCAAATTGGTGCACAACAAAATATTCAATTCAAATCTTTACAGTCAGGTCAGACGTATACAGCTCTTGTGCAATCGTTAACGCCGCAAGCAGATGCGCAGACTGGCCGCTTGATTGTTCGCGCTAAAGTTCAAGGAAAGGCAAGTGAGTTAAGACCAAATTTGATGGTAAATGTTGAACTTCAAAGTCCCGATGCATCGAATGTATTACGCGTTGCAAAAAATGCAGTGCAAAAAATCGAAGGTAAATCAGCAGTATTTATTGTTACAGAACAAAAAAATGGAAAACTCCACTTTAAAGCGCAACCCATTGAAGTAGGTGAAATGTCTTCAGATGGTCAATGGGCAGAAATTAAGTCTGGTCTTCAAACGGGGCAAAAATATGTCAATCAAGGCAGCTTCTTACTGAAATCGGAGTTAGAAAAAGGAGAAGCTGACCATGGGCACTAATCATGACATGCCGAAGGCTGAAGGGCTATTTGAGCGAATTATTCAGTTTTCAATTCAACATGCGATTTGGATCATGCTGTTTGCCTGTGCTTGGATTGCTGTTGGAGTTTATAGTTATCAAAAATTGCCAATTGATGCAGTTCCAGACATTACCAATACACAGGTTCAAATTAATACCCAAGCCAATGGATTTACTGCGCTCGAAGTTGAGCAACGCATTACGTATCCAATTGAAAATGCCATGGCGGGGATACCAGATCTTGAATTAACACGTTCGATCTCTAGGTATGGTTTATCTCAGGTCACCATTGTTTTTAAAGATGGCACAGATATTTACTGGGCGCGTCAACAAATCAATCAGCGTGTGCAAGAGGTTCAATCCGAATTACCTGATGATATCGCACCTACCATGTCTCCAGTATCTACGGGACTGGGTGAAATTTATCAATGGGTGTTAAAAGCAGACCCAAAGGCTAAAAAGCCTGATGGTGCTTCATACACAGCAATGGATTTACGCGAAATTCAAGATTGGATTGTGCGTCCACAATTGCAACGCGTAAAAGGCGTTGCAGAGGTGAATACTATTGGAGGATTCAATAAAACTTATGTTGTTTCGCCAGACTTGAATCGTATGCAGCAATTACAAGTCAGTTTGACGCAACTTCAACAGGTCCTCACTGAGAACAATGAAAATCGTGGAGCAGGATTTATTGAAGATGGAGGTCAACAACTGACAGTACGAGTTCCTGGAACACTGAATACGATACAGGATATTGAAAATACAACGGTGGTTACCTTGAATGGAAATCCTGTCCGTGTTTCAGATATTGCTTCAGTGTCGATTGGACATGATCTTAGAACAGGCGGAGCGACCTATAACGGAGAAGAAACCGTACTCGGCATCGCCATGATGCTGATGGGTGAAAACAGCCGTAGTGTTGCACAAGCGGTTGATCAAAAAATTCAAGAAATTCAAACCACACTGCCCGAAGGCGTAAAAATTGAAACTGTTTACGATCGTACCACCTTAGTCGAGAAAGCCATTAAGACAGTTCAAAAGAACTTAGTCGAAGGGGCGATTTTGGTGATTGTGATTTTATTCATTTTCTTGGGAAATATTAGAGCAGCTTTAATTACAGCATGCGTGATTCCACTTTCGATGTTATTTACATTATCAGGTATGGCACAGCAGAAAATTAGTGCCAACCTTATGAGTTTAGGTGCGCTAGATTTTGGAATTATTGTAGATGGGGCGGTGGTAATTGTCGAAAACTGTATTCGCCGATTAGCTCATGCCCAAGAACAGTTAAGACGACCTTTAACACGTTCAGAGAGATTTAAAGAAGTATTCCTTGCAGCTCGTCAAGCGCGCCGTCCTTTAATTTTTGGTCAAACGATTATTTTAGTGGTGTACTTGCCCATATTTGCTTTAAGTGGTGTTGAAGCAAAAATGTTTCACCCTATGGCACTCACCGTAGTATTAGCTCTTATTGCTGCGATCATTTTATCCATCACTTTTGTTCCTGCAGCGGTAGCCTTATTTGTAACAGGTGAAGTAAAAGAAACTGAAAGTAGATGGATGTTATGGTTAAAGAAAAGATATCTAAAAGCATTAGATATGACTTATTTATATCGAACGGTCATGTTAACGCTCGCAGTTAGTATTTTGTTTTTAACAGGGTTGTTGGCGACACGTCTAGGAAGTGAATTCGCACCGCAATTAAGCGAAGGTGATTTTGCTATTCAACAAATGCGTTCACCCAGTACCAGCTTAGAAGAATCATTAAGAATGCAGGAAATGACTGAGAAACTTTTGCTTCAAAATTTTCCAGAAATTAAAAATGTTTTCGCACGAACGGGTACTGCTGAAGTGGCCACAGATGTGATGCCACCCAATATTTCAGATGGATTCATCATGTTGAAACCTCGCCAAGAGTGGCCGAATCCCAAAGAAAGCTTAGATGATTTAAGGTCACGTATTGAAACTTTTTTGGAGACTTTGCCTGGCAACAATAGTGAATTTTCTCAACCCATTGAACTGCGTTTTAATGAGCTCATTTCCGGGGTGCGCAGTGACATAGGTATAAAAATTTTTGGCGATGATATGCAGGTGTTAAACGATGAAGCTGCCAAAATTGCCAAGATTGTGCAAAAAATCAGTGGCAGTACCGCAGTCAAAGTAGAACAGACTTCAGGTTTACCCTTATTAAATATAGACGTAAATCGTTCTTTAGCAGCGCAATATGGTCTTTCGGTTCGTGAAATACAAAATTTAGTTGCCTCAAGTATCGGCGGTCAACAAGTCGGTGAAATTCTACAAGGCGACCGCCGTTTTGATTTTGTTATTCGACTTACTGATCAAGATCGAACAGTCATGGGGATTGCACAATTACCCATACAACTCCCCAATGGTGGGACAGTAAGACTGGCAGATGTGGCTACAGTTTCAAATATTGATGGTATGAATCAGGTGAGTCGTGAAAATGGCAAGCGTAGGATTATTGTGACGGCAAATGTTGAAGGGCGAGATCTGGGTTCATTTGTCCAAGAGTTGCAATCTAGCCTCACGACATATGCATTACCGAGTGGCTATTGGATTGAGTATGGTGGACAGTTTGAGAATTTGGCATCTGCCAAAGCTAGAATGACTATCGTGATTCCATTGGCTTTGATTACGATTTTTATCCTGCTGATGGCTGTATTCAAAAATATCAGAGAAAGTTTATTGGTCTTCACGGGCGTACCCTTTGCTCTCACGGGTGGAGTCTTATTTTTATGGTTACGTGATATTCCTATCTCAATGTCTGCCGGTATTGGTTTTATCGCTTTATCAGGTGTCGCTGTTCTGAATGGACTGGTTATGTTGACCTTTATTAAGGAGCTAAGAAGTGAATACAGTTTAAAAGATGCCATTTGGCAAGGTGCAGTGTTGCGATTACGTCCTGTGCTGATGACTGCTTTTGTGGCGTCTTTAGGATTTGTTCCAATGGCCCTCGCTACGGGTACGGGTGCTGAAGTACAGCGACCGCTTGCGACAGTGGTTATCGGTGGAATAATTTCGTCCACAATACTGACGCTACTACTTTTACCTGTATTGTATAGGTGGATGAATCAAGCAAAAGCAGAACAAAAAATTAAACAATAGCATTATGTATATGAATCAGATCCTCACTTTATTTTAAGTGAGGTTTCTGATGAGGAGTATAAAATGGGTAGTTCGCATAATCATGATCACAGTCATGTGGAAGTCAGTAAAGGCAACGCAAAGAAACTGACTTTTGCACTCGCTTTAACCACGACCTTTCTAATTGTTGAGGTCGTTGCAGCATTCATTACCCAAAGTTTAGCTTTATTGTCTGATGCTGCACATATGTTTACTGATGCTGCCGCTTTAGCCATCGCGTTGGTTGCAATTAAGATTGGTCAAAAACCTGCAGATAACAAGAGAACTTTTGGATATCAACGGTTTGAAATTTTGGCAGCTCTATTTAATGCGGTGATGTTATTTATCGTTGCAATTTATATTTTGATAGAAGCGATTCATCGATTAAGTAATCCTCCTGAAATTCAGAGTGTTGGAATGATGATAGTCGCCGTCATTGGCTTAATCATTAATTTAATTTCGATGAAGATTCTTTTTTCGAGTAGTAAAGATAGCCTCAATGTCAAAGGTGCATATCTAGAAGTATTAAGTGATGCACTTGGTTCTGTAGGTGTGATCATCGGTGCTGTGATTATTGATTTTACAGGCTGGGTACTTATTGACACGATTATCGCAGTCCTGATCGGATTTTGGGTCTTACCACGTGCTTGGATTCTCGCCAAGCAAAGTGTAAATATCCTACTTGAAGGTGTGCCTGATGAGATTGATATTGAAAAGCTCCGTACAGATTTATTATCGCTTGAAGGAGTTAAGGACATTCACCAATTAAAAGTTTGGGCGATCACATCCAAAAAAGTCATGCTCACAGTTCATTTGGTTGCACCGAATGTCGATCCTAAACGTTTACATCACCAAGCTTTTGAAATGTTAAGTCATGATCATCATATTACTGAAATGACCTTGCAGATAGAAGATGATGCATATCACCATGAACTAGAACATCAGCATTAAAAAAAGCCCCCGAAAGGGGCTTTTTTTAGATTTAGAGAATTTAAATGGATCTACACAGATTCAAGTGTTGCGGTTTGGGTTGTGGTGTGCAGCCCATTCGTTGATGACCTACGGTATTGAGCACCACGATGATCATCTGGAAGTAATGGTCCATGACCAAACAACTTTTCTCTAAGCGTCCCCTTGGTGTATTCTGTAGGATAAACACCGCGACGTTGTAACTCAGGAACGACGTATTCGACCACGTCTTCAAAAGATTGATGTGCCAAAATATAAGCCAAATTGAATCCATCGATGCCAGTTTCATCCACCCATTCTTGAAGACGATCGGCTACTGTGCTTGGAGAGCCGACAATCACGGGGCCGTTTCCACCTACACTGGTCCATTTTGCAATTTCTTCAATGGTCCAAACTTTATCTGGATCTGCTTCTACGTAAGATTGCAACATAGACTGAATGGCATTGGTATGAATATATTCAACCTGGTCTGTAGCTTTGAATTGTGAAAAATCTACACCAGACCACCCTGAAGCGAGTGTTAATCCACCATCATAACTTCCGTAAGATTGATACTCTGCAAATTTAGCCTGCGCTTTCTCATCAGTTTCATCGACCACAATCGCAAGCATCGTATAAATTAAAACTGCGTTTGGATCTTTACCTTCCTCAATAAGATTCTGACGAATTCCTTGTGCTAACTTTTTTACAGCAACTTTAGTTGGTGCAGATATAAATACGCACTCTGCATTTTGACTAGCAAATTTCTGTCCACGCTTTGATGCACCTGCTTGGTATAAAACAGGTGTGCGTTGCGGAGAAGGTTCACAGATATGAATACCTGGCACGCTAAAATATTTACCTTCATGTTGGATTGGATGAACTTTGGTATGATCCGCAAAAATACCAGCGGCTTTGTCGCGTCGTACCGCATCATTTTCCCAAGAACCCTCCCAAAGTTTATATAAAACTTCCAGATACTCGTCTGCAATATCATAACGATTGTCGTGACTTACTTGGGTTTTTAAACCTAAGTTTTTGGATCCGCTTTCTAGATATGAAGTCACAATATTCCAACCCGCGCGACCTTTGGTGAGATGATCCAACGTGCTCATACGTCGTGCGAAGGGATAAGGATGTTCGAATGAAATAGAGGTGGTTACGCCAAAGCCTAAATGTTGGGTGACTGCTGCCATTGCTGGAACAATTTGAATTGGATCATTCACAGGAACTTGAACAGCACCATTTAAAGCATGTTGAGCCGATTGATGATACACATCATAAATACCCAAAACATCTGCAAGAAAAATACCGTCAAAAATACCTTTTTCTAATATTTTTGCTAAATCAGTCCAATATTCCAAATCTTTATATTCCGTAGAGCGATCGAGCGGATGACGCCATAAGCCTGGGGACTGATGTGCAATGCAATTCATTTCAAAAGCATTAAATCGTATATGTTTAGTCATAATGAAAATATAAAATAATTAAATGTTTATATTCTGATTATATGAAATATCATACTTATTATTTAATGAGAAAAACTGCAATATTCATAATAAAAGAATAAATGACTTATTTTGTTTGAAATTAGATTAGTAAATAAAATAATCGTATAAAAAATTAAAATAATTAGTGCTAGTTTAATTTTATTCAATTTTTTTGAAGAGAATAAAATGACTGCACAAATAGATATAAAATTGCATGAGGCTGAAATTTCAAAAGAATTCTTCCAAATTCATCAGCCAGCGCATGTGATTAAGACAGATGAAGAAGCGATTCAAATCGCACAACAGCTCGCTGAAGATTTTGCAAAGGAAGCCTCCATTCGTGATCATGAACGCCGTTTACCTTTGAGTGAAATAAACAAGTATTCTCAATCAGGACTTTGGGCAATTAACATTCCAAAGCAATATGGAGGTTCAGGAGTGAGTTACAAGACTCTCGCTGAAGTTGTAAAAACCATTTCTAGCGCTGATCCATCACTAGGTCAAATCGCACAAAATCATTGGGTGTTTCTCGAGCATATCCGTTTAGATGCCACCGAAGAACAAAAACAATTCTTTTTTAAAGCCGTACTGGGTGGAGAGCGTTTGGGGAATGCTTTCTCAGAAAAAGGGTCTAAGACGGTTGCCGATCTCACCACAAAAATAGAATTTGATGCTTTTGGTAATGGGATTGTGAATGGTCAAAAATTCTTTGCGACAGGAGCTTTACTGGCACACCGCATTCCGGTTGTTGCGATTGATGCTGAAGGAAAACCATTTGCTGCAATCGTGCCACAAGGGACAGAAGGTGTAAAAATTACCAATGATTGGAGCGGGTTTGGTCAGCGTACAACGGTCAGTGGATCAGTCGAATTAAACAACGTTAAAGTGGATGCAAAATTTATCGTTCCCATTTATCAAGCTTTTGTAAGACCGACAGCAGCTGGAGCAATTTCTCAATTTATTCAAGCTGCTGTAGATGCTGGGATTGCACGTGGTGCGATTCAAGAAACGATTCATTACGTTCGTAACTTTGCACGTCCATGGATTGATTCAGGTTTAGATAAAGCAAGTTCAGATCCATATACCATTTCGAATATTGGTGAATTGAAAATTAAGCTGCGTGCTGCTGAAGCTGTTTTGGATTTGGCTGGATTAGCGATTGATTTAGCACTTGCTGAACCGACCGAAGATCATATTAATGAAGCAACATTGCTCGTGGCTGAAGCAAAAGTCTTAACGACTGACATTGCGATTTTAGCAGCGAATAAATTATTTGAGCTTTCTGGCACGCGTTCGACCTTATCAGAATTAAATTTAGATCGTTATTGGCGCAATGCCAGAACACACACTTTGCATGATCCCGTGCGTTGGAAATACAACATTGTAGGAAATTATTTTCTAAATGATGTCCCACCACCACGTCATCCATGGAGCTAAGGAGAAATTTATTATGACTATATTAAATCAGAATGAAGAACTTTCACTTGGTGCCAACTATGAAGAGGTTGCAGCAAAGTTTCGACCGATTTTTAAGCAGATTGCAGAAGGGGCTGTTAAGCGAGAAACCGATCGTGATTTGCCTCATGAACAAATTAAATGGTTAAACGATGCAGGTTTTGGTGCATTACGTGTGCCAAAAAAATATGGCGGTGCAGGTTTTACCCAACAGCAACTTTTCCAAATCTTAATCGAGTTGGCGACAGCGGATTCAAATATTGTGCAAGCTTTACGTGGACATTTTGCATTTGTCGAAGACCGTTTAGTGGCGCATAAAGATCAATCACAAGCGTTTTGGTTTAAGCGATTTGTAAATGGTGAAATCGCAGGAAACGCTTGGACAGAAGTCGGTAATGTTGAGATAGGCGACGTCATTACCCGAGTGAAACAAAATCAACAAGGCGAATATGAAGTTTCAGGAGAAAAGTTCTATTCTACAGGTACTATTTTTGCCGATTGGATTGATCTTTTTGCCTATGATGAGACCACTGATCAGCATGTGATTGCAGCGGTCTCAACTAAAGCTAATGGAATTAAAGTACATGATGATTGGGATGGATTTGGTCAAAAAACCACTGGAAGCGGGACGCTAAAAATCAACCAAGTGTCGATTGAACGAGATCATATTTATCCTTTTGATCAGCGTTTTAAATATCAAACAGCTTTTTATCAAGTTGTACATCTAGCAACACTGACCGGCATCGCATTTTCTGCGGTGGAAACCTTTAGTGAGGAAGTGCGTAAGCGTACTCGAATCTTTAGCCACGGGAATGCTGATCTTGTCCGTGATGATGCTCAGATTCTACAAGTGATTGGTAAGGCATCTTCCCAAGCATTTGCAAGTCAAGCCATTACTTTAAAAACAGCTGCAGCACTGGATGATGCATATTTAAGTCACTTTAATGCTTCATCTGAAAAAGATCATGAGATTAACCAAATTGCAGAACTAGAATCTGCTCAAGGGCAGGTAGTCATTTCAGATCTTGTACTTGATTTAACAACTAAACTATTCAATAGTTTGGGCGCTTCAGCCAGCGCTTCATCGAAGCAGTTAGATCGTTTCTGGCGTAATGCACGTGTCGTATCCTCACATAATCCGATTATTTATAAGGAGAAAGTGGTGGGGGCTTTTGTCGTGAATCAAACTGAATTGCCATTTGTATGGCAAATTGGTAATAGTCCTTTGGCGAAACACTTGAAAGCTCAAGTGGCTTAATTGATGTAATTTCGATGATGCTGCTAAGAAGGTCCTGTTAAGGACCTTTTTACTAGCTTCGTAAATGAGAGCTCTAATAGCCTAAGCGATTTAGATAGATCACTTTAAAAAACACTAAAAAAAGACACTAAAGAATAGTGTCTTAACGATTTAAAGCGAGCTTAAGAAGCCTTATCTGTTTGCAGAAGCCCTGATTCATCAACTTTACCGATACGCCATTGATAAGGGGGTAATGCACCATTTACGCTAAAGTCTCCGACAATTCGATCTTTATAAATTCTTGGGTTGTGAGATGCGAGCGTACGAATATTTCGCCAGAAACGATCTAAAGCTAAGTTTTTATCAGTGGCTGATGCTCCTAGAGCATCAAAAATGATGGTCGAAGAATTTAATGCAAGTGTAGTGATAATGGTTTGAGATTGAGCAACCTCTAATTCTGCTATGGCATTTTGATCTGCTTCGAGTTGTTCATTATCATTCAACCCAGCTTCAAAAGCACGTTGTATCGCCTGTGCATTTTTTTCAATAATTGCTGCAGTGGTGTAGGCGACACCACGAATTTGACCCACCACTTGTAGGATTTGAGCATCATTACGGACGTAGGAAGCATTGGCATGTGTATAATTTCTTTCACGTTTATAAACTTCAGCTGATACTTCATAGCTTGCTGCTCTTGTAAGCCCTGAAATAATTGCCAATTGAATCAGTTGATAGAATGCTGCTGAATATTTAAAGCGCTGTTGGTCTCCGATGACATCTTGTTGATTCACAACAACATGATTGAACTTAGTAGTACCACTTGTTGTAAGAATTTGACCAAAACCATTCCAGTCATCCACAATCTCAACACCTTCGGCATGTCGAGGGATTAGAATGCTGGCTGATTCTCCATACAAATCAGTAATACCCACATCAATCCAGTCTGCATACAAGCTTCCTGTGGTATAAAATTTTTGTCCATTCAATATCGTGCGTCCCTCAGCATCTTTGGAAAGTCTCGTTTTAAATTCATGAATGGACTCATTTCCACCTTCAGACCATGCGCTTCCAATAATTTGACCTTGAGCTACTCTAGGAAGCCATATAGATTTAAACTGTGGGTCGCGGCTGAGCAGTAAATCTTCCACAAAGCCAAAATGTACGCGAAGTGCCTGAGGTAAATTTGCATCAGCTTCGGCAAGTTCGATTAATAGATTAAATAATTCTGGAATAGTTGCATCAAATCCCCCTTGCGAACTGGGTAAGCGAAGTTTCGTAAAACCGATGTCTTTTAACCAGTGAATCTGTTCAAAAGCTAAAATTCGTTTTTTTTTCGCGTTCTGATCGCGAAGCTTTGATTTTTTCAAATGTAGGTCTGAATAACGAGGCGAGGCTTTCATAACGTGAAGAAGGTCCTTGTCCCCATACAGCATTAATTTGTGTGGTCAGTGCGCTGGGGCGGTGTTGCAATGCAGTTTGAGGTTTTAAATCAATAATACTCATAATAATCAGTCTTTATTCAAAATTAAAATAAAATAATAGCGCTTATAAAATGTGTGGAAATCGATTTATTGTGATATGTAAATATAATATATTGGATTAAAGGAAATTTAGATATTATCTTAAATAAAGAAAATGATATTCAATAAAATGAATTGAGATATAATAATATTGTGATTGAAAAAAGGATTTAAATTAAATGATTAAAGATTTTAAATCGAATACTTATATTTGTGATGATCATGTCATAGATACGATTTATTGGTTGATGTACCACCAAGATAGTTATGATCGGTTTGAGTTTGATGCATTTAGTCAAAAAATAACGGTACACCATGCCAATGGAACAGATGAAATTAAGCCGGGACAGTATCTTAATGCCAGTTATGGCATATTGATCACATCATAAAAAACCGAAGCAAAGCTTCGGTTTTTAATTAAGCGAAGCTTTGAAATTAACTTGCCATTGCATCTATAGTCAGCTCTGATACAGTCGGCTTCGCTTTTTCTGCTTTTAGACCTAACTTATCGAATAACTGCTTATCTTTGCCTTCACCAGCATTAGGTGTCGTTAAAAGCTTTTCACCTGAGAACAAAGAGTTAGCACCTGCCATAAACGCTAAAGCTTGATCAGAATCAGAAAGAGATTCACGACCCGCTGAAAGTCTTATATAACTTTTTGGCATGATAATGCGCGCTACGGCAATAGTGCGAATCCATTCAGTCACATCGAGTTTTTCAACATCTGCTAAGGGTGTGCCTTCGATCGGTACAAGCATGTTGATTGGTACCGATTCTGGATGAATAGCTAAGGTCGCAAGTTCATGTAATAGACCAATACGATCTTGAGTATCTTCACCTAAGCCAACAATTCCACCGCTACACACTTTCATGCCTGCTTGGCGTACAAAGTCTAAAGTATTTAAACGATCATCATAAGTGCGTGTGGTAATCACATTTGGATAGTACTCACGAGAGGTATCTAAATTGTGATTGTAATAATCTAAACCTGCTTCTTTTAAACGTTCCGCTTGAGATTGATTGAGCATCCCTAAGGTCATACAAGTTTCAAGTCCTAGGGCCTTTACCTCACGTACCATTTCAAGTACATAAGGCATATCGCGTTCATGAGGATTTCGCCATGCAGCACCCATACAAAAACGAGATGATCCAGAAGCGAGAGCTTCTTTGGCTTCATGAATTACTTTTTCAACAGCAATTCTTTTTTCGGCTTCAAGTTTAGAATCATAACGTGCAGATTGAGAACAGTATTTACAATCTTCAGGACATTTACCCGTTTTGATCGATAGTAATGTGCTGACCTGAATGGTATTTGCATCAAAGTATTGACGATGCACGCGTTGTGCTTCGAAAACTAAGTCCATGAAGGGTTGTTCATAGAGTTTTTGTATTTCTTCACGCGTCCAATCATTGCGTACTTGCATAATTTATCCATCATTTAAAAAGCTACTTATTTGATCATACTGTAATTTTAATAATGCAAAATCGTAAAATATGACAATAATGACTCAAAAAAATTATCAAATTCGCCAACTCAATAGAAATTAATCATTGTTGAATTAGTTACAAACTTAACTATTTTTAAGCATTTTTCGCCGCAAAATTATTTTTTGGGAACTTGATGCTGAGAACTTGTTGCTAAAGTGTGCTTAAAATTTCAGATCATGCTCAAAACGGTGTTTTTGCGCTGTCAAGTCATCTTGGAAAAGTACAGTTAATTATTTCTTTTTGATTGTTGTTCTTGTACTGCCCAGTCAATATGGATTTGCACAATCTTACTAGACTGATTTCTTTTTAGTATCAATTGCTCAATATTGTTTGGATGATACGGTGCATTCCCGATTCCAATCGCAATATTCCGCATAAAGCTTTCATAGCCTGTTCTACGCAGTGGACTGCCTTCTGTGTTTGCTAAGAATGTTGCTTCGTCCCATTGCCATAATTCTATTAAAGAAAGACGATCCAGCCCATGACGGGGATGGAAATCAGCAACCGTTGTGGTTTGTGCGAAACTATTCCAAGGACAAATCAGCTGGCAATCATCACATCCAAATACGCGATTACCTATGCCACGGCGTAGTTCTTCAGGAATCACGCCTTGGTATTCAATGGTCAGATAAGCAATACATTTTCGGGCATCTAATTGATATGGCGCTACAATCGCCTGCGTTGGACAAATATCAATACATGCTGTACATGAGCCGCAATGTGCACTGGCAGGCTCGTCAAAGGGTAATTCAAGAGAACTAAACAGTTCACCGAGTACAAAAAAGGAACCCGATTTTTTGTGGATGAGCAGGGTATGTTTACCTGTCCAACCCATACCAGCAGATTCAGCGAGTGATTTTTCAAAAATAGGGGCTGAATCGGCGAAAGGTCTTGATTCAAACGGACCGACTTTTTCACGAATAAGGTTTGAAAGTGTTTTTAATTTACCGCGCATGGTTTTATGGTAATCCCGTCCGCGTGCATATCGCGCAATAACGGCAGAATTAGGGAAATCAGGTACTGTTCGAGGTTGAGGTCGTTCAACCAAATAATTCATTCTGACGCAGATAATACTTTTTGTATGGGGAACCAACAGTGTTGGATTAGCACGTTTTTCCAAATTTTCTTCGAGGAACTTCATGTCACCATGAAATCCTTGATCTAAATATGCTTTTAATCGAGGTAATTCATCTTGAGCATCAGGTCGGGCAATGACACAATCAGCGAAGCCCAGTTCCAATGCTTGAGATTTAATCCAAGCTTTAAGCGCATGAGGATCAAATTGCTGTGTTGGAATACGAGCTGGTATAGATGAGAGAGATTGAGTCATAAATAAAAAAAGGAACGATAATGCATCAACAAGTTTATCACAGCAGTGAGATACAAGCTTGGGAACAGCGCTGGTTTGACGATCAAAATAGTGCTTTTGGTCTTATGCAGCAAGTTGCTTGGATGATGGCACAAGAAATCATCACAATTCTTCAAGGTATTGAAAAAAAGAAAATCCGTATCGCAGTCTGCTGCGGCAAAGGAAATAATGCAGGGGATGGTTATCTTGTTACGTACTATTTAGCACAGCACTCTTTATCACGACATTGTTCATTCAACCAAAATCTAGAAATCGATATTTTTTCTTTTTCACAAGTCGATCATCACTCGGCTGACTCCTTGCAGAGTGCTTATAAAATGAGTCAATCCATACCACTTAAGCAGTTCACCGATCTGAACCTGTGTCAGGGTTATGATGTCTATATTGATGCATTGTTTGGAATTGGAATTAATCGTACTTTAAGTGAAGACTGGCAGAGAATTATCCATCATATTAATGAGCAAGACGGCGTCAAAATTGCGATTGATATGCCGAGCGGTTTAGATGCAAATACAGGTCAACCATTACCAATGGCTATTCATGCTCAGCATACGCTTACCGCACTCGCATATAAGGTAGGGCAATTTGTAGGGCGTGCACAGGATTTTATAGGACATCTAAAACTCATTCCCATTTTACCATGTGACTCAGATTTAAAACCTGTGGCCCGATTAAGCCCAGTCAAAACAATTTTGCCGCGACGACACTCTACAGGACATAAAGGAACGTATGGGCATGTGCTCGTGATTGGCGGTCATGCACAAATGGGAGGTGCGGTGATTATGGCGGCTGAAGCTGCATTTGCCGCTGGGGCGGGTAAAGTCACGATCGTGTGTGATGCTAAACATCATTCAGCAATTTTGTCACGATCTCCCAATGTAATGGTGCAGGATATTAATCGTTTCGATCCATCACAACGAAAAAATTTGCTACAGCAAGTCGATTCGATTTGTTTTGGAATGGGGTTGGGACGTGATGAGTGGGCAGCTGAGCAATATGATCAATGGATGAGTATTCTGTCCTCTACGAACAAACCGACTGTACTCGATGCTGATGCATTGTGGTTCTTATCTGAAAAGCCCATTCGACTCAATGAGAGAACTTACGCAACGCCACATCCTGGTGAGGCTGCAAAACTTTTACACTCTAGCGTGGCGGAAGTTGAGCATGACCGCATCAAAGCAATTAAACGATTACAAACACTGTATGCTGGTGAATGGGTATTAAAAGGTGCAGGAAGTTTAACGATTGACGCGCAGCAAACCATTTGGATTTGCACCCAAGGTAATCCAGGAATGGGTACAGGTGGAATGGGGGATATCCTTGCAGGAATGATTGCTAGTCTTAAAGGACAATTGTCTAATTCCATTCAACTTCATGAAATTGTTAACTTACATGCCATGGCAGGTGATGTATTGGCTCAACAGGGTGAACGTGGTTTGTTAGCTCAGAATATGGCTCAAGCGATTTATCAAATAGTAAATCTAAAATAAAATTCAGGGATAGATATGCGATATTTAAAATTAACGATACAAGGTCTTGTTCAAGGGGGCGGATTTCGTCGCTGGTTTATGGAACAAGCCTTAAAGTTGCATTTAACTGGTTACGTTAAAAATATGGATAATGGGGATGTGGAAGCTATCATTGTTGGCACATATAAAGATGTAAATGACATGATCAAACTGGCCATGGCAGGGCCTCATAATAGTAAAGTTAAGCAAATCTTCTATGAAGACTTAATTGACATCAAAGAGCGTGATTTCGATAACTTTCAAATTCGCCAATAAGTGCATTGAGTGTCGAGAGACTTTTAACGTCGACGACTACTGCTGCGGCTTCGTCCACGTGCCATTCCACCTAAAGCATTTAAGACAGCCAATTTACTCATACTGCCAGAGGCATGTGCATGGCAAATTGCTGCGGCAAGTGCATCTGCAGCATCGGCTTGTGGTTTAATACTTAAATTAAGTATGCGCATAACCATCATTTGAACCTGTTCTTTATCAGCAGCGCCATAGCCAACAACAGATTGTTTAATTTGACGCGCAGTATATTCAGCCACTTGTAGATCTAAATTGACCAATGCCGCTATAGCTGCACCGCGTGCTTGACCAAGTTTTAAGGCAGAGTCAGGATTGACCGCCATAAATACCTGTTCCACAGCAGCTTCGGTAGGACCATGAAATTTAACGATTCTTTCAATGCCTGAAAAAATTCGTTTTAGACGCTCAGGCATGTCAGGTGTTTCAGTGCGAATTGTTCCAGCATCAACAAAAGTGAGTTTTTGCCCCTCTTTTTGAATAATACCGTAACCTGTTAGACGTGAACCAGGATCAATTCCGATAATTAATGACATTCCATGACTTTAAAAATAAAATAATGCCCATATTGTTACATAAGCGTATGAAAAAAGCTTGATACAGATTGAGCAGATGATTACGACCCTATATTTAAATTTTTGAGATTAGATTACATTTCATGAAATTAGCTCTTATTGTTTTAATCGGTATAGTCCTTGAAATCTTCGTATGGGTCGGTGTGGGTGATCTAGTCGGAAGTATGTGGTATGTATTCTTCTGGTTTATTGCTGCATTCTTTATTGGTTTAAATATGGTTCGTTCTCATGCATCAGGTTTAATGCCACAGATGCAGCAAATGCATCAAGGTCATATGAGTGCTGATCCGAATTTGACCAATAACTTACCTAAAATTATTGCGGGTATTTTCCTTTTGATTCCGGGGTTAATTTCCGATCTATTCGCCTTACTTATTCTAATTCCACCTGTTCAAACAGCATTTAAAGCGGTGATGATGAAAACCATGATGAAGCGTCAGCAAGCCATGATGGAAAAAATGATGGGTGGTATGATGGGAGATATGGGCGGCATGGGTGGTCAAGCAAATGGTCAGAATCCATTTGCAGATTTAATGCGCCAAATGCAAGAAATGCAAAGCCAGCAGCACGGTCGTGGTTCAAATGACTCTACTATCATTGATGGTGAAGCAAGAGAAATTACACCTGAAACAAAGAAAATTGAAATGAAAGACGTTAATCAAAAGTAAATTGCGCATGTTCAAAACCAGATGTAATGTCTGGTTTTTTTATTTTTGTATCTCGATTTTCCTAAAAAACAGTATAATTCAAACAATTTTAATGCATTTTTGATTTATGTCTCTATTACTTACCATCTGTGTCCTGCATCTTGTTGCTCAATTGAGTCCTGGACCTGATATTTTGTTGATTGCCAAATGCGCAGCGTCAACCACAATCGCAAACACGTTGAAAGTTATTTTAGGTATTTCTATTGGAATTTTATTTTGGGTGATTTTAACCTTATCAGGTTTTGCACTTTTGATTGCCCAATTCCCATGGATTCAACAAGTCTTAATGTTAGTCGGTGGTTTATTTTTGGCAAAAATGGGCTGGGCGATGCTAAAGGGTGGTTGGCAAACCTATAAGTCTTTCAAACTTGATGCAATTGATGAAAATCAGTCACCTTTAAAAGCTGAAAAATACTTTCTGATGGGGTTGTTTACAAACCTATCCAATCCTAAAACACTGATTTATTTTAGTAGTGTATTTTCACTTGCCTTAACTGCTTCAGCACCAGAGATGTTGAAAATACAACTTGCATTCATTATTCCGATTCAAACGTTTTTAACCTTTACGTTTTTGATGGTCGTTTTAGCGCGCCCCAAAATTAAACAGCTCTACCAGCGTTCAGGGCATTACATAGATATGGCATCGGGTGGTCTATTTTTGATCTTTGCAGTCTGGTTGTGGATCGATGCGCTTATTATGCTTAACTGAATCTTGATCTAACTCTTCTGTTTGAGTCAGAATGAGCGTGTCTTGCTGATAACGTCTTGGTCGCAAAGTTGCTTCAGTATTTTCAGAACCTTGATAAGAGCGACTTCTGTTTGCTCTTTCTCTCAAGCCGCCTTTCTTAATTAATTGAACCATAGTCATATCATCATTTTTTCACTACGTTTATTTTACTTCAATTTATGATTTCCATGCGGATATGATGGGCGAGTGCGTGAATAAAATATGTATAATCTCTAGAAGAAAAAGAATGATAGAGCAGGTTGTCAAAAAAAATTCACATAGATATCTGATAATACAAGATATTGAATGAAGACATAGATGGTTGCTGTTTTATAGCTACATCATGAGGTTGATTATTGGTGAAGGCTTATATAGTATAAATATTAGCTTCTAAGGTGATGTAGATAAAAATAAAAAAGACAGTCAAATCGGGAGGATGAGTATGCTGTATCAGTATCATTGTGCGTGTTGCGACAAGGTGGTTGCTTCGACAGACAAAGTGTGTTCTGAATGTGGATCACAAAATATTAGAACACCTTATGGTTTTTGGATATTTTGTATTATTGCTTGTTTAGCCGCAGCCATTGTGTTTAAAGTGGCCCATTTATATTTACAAGATAAACAAAATGTTCCTGTGAAGCAGTCGTTTTTGGACACGCTTCATCAAAGTGATAAAGCAAATTGAATCTATAAAAAAGCCCACATCAATGTGGGCTTTTTTATTTGGAAATTACAAACCAGCTGATGCTTTAAGCGCTTCAACCTTGTCTGTCTTTTCCCAAGTGAATGCAGTATCAGAACCTTCACGACCAAAGTGACCATATGCAGCAGTTTGCTTATACATCGGTTGAATGAGATTCAACATACGTGTAATACCATATGGACGTAAATCGAAATGCTCACGTACCAATGCAATAATCAATTCTTCAGAAACCTTAGCAGTATTGAATGTATTGATTGAGATAGATGTTGGTTCAGCAACACCAATCGCATAAGACACTTGAATTTCACATTTATCAGCTAAACCAGCGGCAACAATATTTTTTGCAACATATCGACCAGCATAAGCAGCAGAGCGGTCTACTTTAGATGGATCTTTACCAGAGAAAGCACCACCACCGTGACGAGCCATACCACCATATGTATCTACAATGATTTTACGACCTGTTAAACCACAGTCACCGACTGGACCACCAATCACAAACATACCAGTAGGATTGATGTGGAATTTGGTATCCGCATGGAACATATCTGCTGGAATTACTTTTTTCACGATTTCTTCAATGACAGCTTCTTTTAAATCAGTCTGTGAAATCTCAGGATCGTGTTGAGTCGATAATACGACCGCATCTAAACGAACAGGTACACCATTTTCATATGCAAAAGTCACTTGGCTTTTCGCATCTGGACGTAACCATGGCAGACTTCCGTTACGACGAAGTTCTGCTTGTTTTTCCATAAGACGGTGCGCATACGAAATAGGAGCAGGCATTAAAACATCTGTTTCGCGACTCGCGTAGCCAAACATTAAACCCTGATCGCCAGCACCTTGATCTTCAGGTTTTTGACGATCTACACCTTGAGCAATTTCAGGAGATTGTTTGCCAATCATGTTGATGACAGCACAAGTCGAACCATCGAAACCTAAATCAGAATGATGGTATCCAATGCCATTTACGGTTTGGCGTACAATTGCTTCAAAGTCTACATTTGCAGTTGTTGTGATTTCACCTGCAAGAACAACAGCACCTGTTTTTACAAGCGTTTCACAAGCAACCCGTGCATATGGGTCTTCTTTTAAGATTGCATCCAAAATAGCATCACTGATTTGGTCAGCCATTTTATCTGGATGGCCTTCGCTTACAGATTCTGAAGTAAATACAGCGTACTCGCGCATAAGTCCTATCACAGTTATTTCTAAAGACGCAATATGGTACATCGACTTAGCGTTAAGGACTAGCTTAACCTGACTAAAAAGCATGAATTTATGTCATTTTTGTGTTTTTTTAATTGATATCATCATCTGTTAAATTGATAAGTGAAAACTTTTGTATAAGACTTATTCTTTTAAGACTGAGCTGAAATAAAAAACAGCTTAAGTGGGTACGAAAGAATGTGAATACATGATTCAACATCAGTACTTTAAAAAAAGGCCAAGCGACTAAAAAATATTGGATTGAATTGAATATTGATAAAACCGACTCGCATTGTATGAATTTTTTCGCTTTAGGGCTGAAATATACGTTTCTGGGCTTTACGCTGTTTGATTTTTTTAAGACAATACACCCAGTTTTTGAATTTTATTCATTTCCCATCTTTAATTTATCGGACACTGATCTATGACAACCCCGCTGAATGAACGTCGCATTGCTAACGCAATTCGTGTACTTGCAATGGATGCTGTGCAAAAAGCAAACTCTGGACATCCAGGTGCACCAATGGGGATGGCTGATATTGCTGATGTTGTATGGCGTGAATTCTTAAATCACAATCCGACAAACCCTCAGTGGGCTAACCGTGACCGTTTTGTATTGTCAAATGGTCATGGCTCAATGCTTCAATATGCACTATTACATTTGACTGGCTATGATCTTTCAATTGAAGATTTAAAAGCATTCCGTCAATTGCATTCTAAAACACCGGGGCACCCAGAATTAGGTTATGCACCTGGTATCGAAACAACCACTGGTCCATTGGGTCAGGGTATCGCGAATGCTGTTGGTTTTGCTTTGGCTGAAAAAACCTTAGCAGCGCAATTCAACAAAGAAGACATTAAAGTTGTTGATCATTTCACTTACTGTTTCTTAGGTGACGGCTGTTTAATGGAAGGTGTGTCTCATGAAGCATGTTCATTGGCAGGTACTTTGGGTCTAGGTAAATTAATTGCTTACTATGACGACAATGGTATTTCAATTGATGGTGAAGTAGAAGGTTGGTTCTCTGACGATACAGAACAACGCTTCTTAGCTTATGGCTGGCAAGTATTGAAAGTTGATGGTCACGATGCAGATGCATTACGTGCGGCAACTTTAGAAGCTAAAGCTGAAACGAAGAAACCAACAATCATTATCTGTAAAACGATTATTGGTTTAGGTTCACCAAACAAACAAGGTAAAGAAGATTGCCATGGTGCACCACTGGGTAACGACGAAATCGCATTAACACGTGAAGCGTTGGGTTGGACTGAAGGTCCATTCGAAATTCCTGTTGACGTTTATGCTGCATGGGACGCGAAAGAAAAAGGTCAACAAGCAGAAGCAGCTTGGAACGAAGTATTTGCACAATATGAAGCAAAATATCCTACTGAAGCGGCTGATCTTAAACGTCGTTTAAGCGGTGAATTACCTGCTGACTTCGTTGCAAAAGCGGATGCGTATATTGCTGAAGTAAACGCAAAAGCTGAAACCATCGCAACACGTAAAGCAAGCCAAAATGCAATCCAAGCATTTGCCCCAATGCTGTCTGAAATCTTAGGTGGTTCTGCTGACTTAGCAGGTTCTAACTTAACACTTTGGAATGGCGCACAAGGCGTTCAAGACAATGCTGCAGGTAACTACGTACACTATGGTGTACGAGAGTTCGGTATGACTGCAATCGCAAACGGTGTTGCACTTCACGGTGGTTTCATTCCTTACGTAGCAACATTCCTCATGTTTATGGAATATGCACGTAACGCAGTACGTATGTCTGCATTGATGAAACAACGTGTGATTCATGTTTACACACACGATTCTATTGGTTTGGGTGAAGATGGTCCAACACATCAACCAATTGAACAAATCGCATCTTTACGTGGTACACCAAACCTCAACACATGGCGCCCATGTGACACAGTTGAAGCAGCAATTTCTTGGAAATCTGCGTTAACACGTTCTGAAGGTCCAACTGCGTTGATCTTCTCTCGTCAAAACTTAGCATTCCAAACACGCACAGAAGCACAAATTGCTGATGTTGCGAAAGGTGGTTATGTATTGGCTGAAGAAAAAGGCGAATTGAAAGCGATTATCATTGCAACAGGTTCGGAAGTTGCATTGGCAATGGAAGCTTATGCACAGCTTGAAGGTGTGCGTGTTGTGTCTATGCCATGTGCTGAAGAATTTGTTAAGCAAGATGCTGCTTACCGTGAGGCAGTTCTTCCATCTAATATCCGTGCGCGTGTAGCGGTTGAAGCGGCGCATGTTGACTACTGGTGGAAATTTGTAGGTCTTGATGGTCGTGTGATTGGTATGACTACGTATGGCGAATCTGCACCAGCGAAAGATTTGTTCCAATACTTTGGTATTACGACTGAAGCAGTTGTCGCAGCAGTGAAAGAAATTACTCCTTAATTCTTAGAATTAAGTGTTTTAAAAGGCGTCCCAACTGTGGGGCGTCTTTTTATTTTTATGTATCTATATAGATACATTCATTCCCTAGATTTCAGATTGGAAGTGAGTAGCGCAATGAGTTTGTATGAGCAAATTAGTGATGAAATTACTTTAATGGATGCGGGTGAGCAAAAGTGGATTGGTGAAGACTTACCACTTGAAGCGATGGTAGCAGTAGAATTATTGCTACAAGATATGGCTGAAGAGAAAATCATTAAAGTACGTCGAAAAAATCGTGAAAAAACTTCAGGATTAAAACAGATTGATCGTATTCTGATTGAAAAGCTTTAACAGTCATAAAAAAGCCTCTTATGAGGCTTTTTTATTATCCTATTTTTATTATTTTACAGTTAATTAGCCGTAGTTTCTGACACGGTAAAATTTAATTTTGGATCAGCATTTTGTTGAATTGTCCATTCACCACTTACTCTGAAAGATGCTGCTGAAGCATAAGTATCTTCCATAAACTGGAAATACGTGATTAAGCCATCTTTAACTACTGCTTTAATTGAAAAAGGTGAAGTAAAAGTGCGCTTAGCGTAAACAGATGTATAAGTAAATTGACCGAATACAGCCACTGTTTCATCTTCAGCTAAAATATCTGTGATTTGAAAATCATCGATCGTCCAATAAGTTCCGACATTAGAAAAAGTATATATATAGACATCACGACCTGTAGAAGTACCAGCCCAAGGTTCAATTTGTTTAAGTTCAGGATTGTTGAAATTTAGCGAAGTATAAATGGCATCTTCAGCCACTAACTTTTCTGAAGCAATCGCTACTCTTGATTTATCAGTATTATATAAAAAAGCCAATACGACATCTTTAGGTGCTTTAGTTTTAAGCGCTTTATCAATCGCTTGTTGTTGTTCACTCATCATTATTCTCCAGTTCAAAGTGGTAATTTTAGTATTATAAATGAGACAAAATATTAGTATATTGTATAAATGTTTAATTTAATCTCATATTTAAGATATGTGTTGATGTTAACTGCTTATTAGGAGAAAGCTTAAAGATGAAAAACATGATCTATACACAAGTGATAGTCATAATCTGATCAAATTGATTTGATAAAAGTGACACCTTCTTAAGGTGCGTTCTAATCTTGCAACAAACTGTTCTATCTGTACTGATGCAAGAATTTCAGAATGCTATACATTATTCACTATCCATTTCATAAATGTTTTAAAAAATTTGAGGAAAAATTGATGAACTTTAAAACAATAGCGTTAAGTGCCGTAGTGCTTTCTGTAGCAACAGTTTCATTTGCTAAACCAATTGAGTATAAAATTGATCCAACTCATACAGCGACAGTATTTACTTGGGATCATTTTGGCTTTTCTACACCATCAGGTAATTTTAGCGATATCCAAGGAACGATAAAAGTAGACAATGAAAAGCCTGCTAATTCAGCGGTGAATGTCACAATTCCACTTTCAAGTATCAATACAAATGTCAAAGCATTAGATGAACATTTATTGAAACCAGATTTCTTTGATGCTGAAAAATATCCGAATATCACTTTTAAAAGTACTAAAGTTCAACCAAATGGTAAGAACAAGTATAAGATCACAGGTGATCTAACGATTAAAAATGTTACTAAGCCTGTCGTACTAGATGCTGTTTTGAATAAACAAGCTGAACATCCTATGACGAAAGCGCAGTCTATTGGTTTCAATGCAACGACTTCATTTGACCGTTCTGCATTCGGTGTAGGCGCATATGTGCCTAATGTAGGCGATAAAATCACGGTGAATATTACAACTGAAGCTTCAGTAGATAATAAAAAATAATAAAATCAATTTGTTAAGTGATAAATAAGCCGCCTAAATGGGCGGTTTATTATTTTCTTATGAGGCCAAAAGCTTCTCTTTTTAATGCTCTACCCGTAATTATCGAAAGTAAGATGAACCAAATCTACAACAAGAATTTTATCTAAATAGCTTAAGTCATTGAGCGTGGCTCAAGCTTTAGAATCAATGTCACATACGATTTTACACAGGGAGATAATAACCATACTAAGAAGTTTGTAGATCAATTCATTAAACGTGATATACGCTTGCAGAGATAGGAGTAGAAATATTTAAAAAAGTCATGGATATTGTATGGTTTAAAAAAATTGCATTTATTTAAAATAAATTTAGATTTATGATTTGGACTGATTATAATTATTTAGTTTATTTTAAATATGTATTTGCAAATATTTGAAAAAGCCATTGAGCTTATTACACCATCATACAATCGAAAAAAATATCTTGAGCGCCACTTACGTCTTAAATCTTTTTTTGAAGAACGAGAAAGGATTAAAAATCTTAATGAAAGCGAGGAAGTTAAAACGCTTCTGCTAAATTCAGCAATTTCTGCACTTACTGGAGCAAAAAACGTTGATATAAAAGAGCTGGAATATTTCTTAGATAAATTTAATGCAATGGAGTTTGAGTTACTTTATTGGACTTTTGTATGGAATAGAGCAGGTTATCAGGTATTAAAAAACTCTAGAGGTGAAATCATTAGACTAAAGGTATCAAAAAAAGGAAAAATAAAAGTTTTAGTAATGAATTTACTAGTTTTATTTTCTATGAGTTTTGCTCCCATAATGTTTTACTTTAAAAAAGATGAATATTGGAGATTGTTTAATTCTTTAGGTGCATCACAGATAGTTCCCGAAATAATTTATGGAGTTATATGTGTGATATGTGGACTCACCATAGTCAAACTTCTTAACGATTGGGTACATTGGAAAAATTTGAACAAAATTTTAGACACTTGATATCTAAAAAATATTAACTGCTCAAAGCGGTTTCTCACTCTATCAAATTCGGATGAGTGGGATGCAACGGAGTGGATGCTCATAACTAATGGTGGATTGATTGGCATAGCACAACCCAATATCCGGATCTACAGTTGGGTGGAAGGTAATCAAATCAAAATCATTTAATCTGTTCAATAAAACGGCTTAAGATTGAACCTGCCACAGATTCTAGCTTTTCAGCATAACTATGGTTATCTGCACGTAATTGAGTAATATCGATACCCGCTTTACGCAATTCGCAAGTATGACCAATCAACCATTTCTCTAAACTATCTGAGGTCACTTCAGGATGGAACTGGAGTGCTAAAATATTAGCTCCAACTTGAAAAGCCTGATTTATATAAATTTGAGTGCTTGCCAGAAGTTTCGATTGCGAGGGAAGATCAAAGGTATCACCATGCCAATGCAAAACTGGTACACCATTTAAAGAATTTAGAACGTTGTCTTGTTCATTTATAATATCTACTGTACTCCAGCCAATTTCTTTAGTGTGGCCAGCATATACTGCACCGCCCAAGGCTTTTGAAATGAGTTGAGCACCTAGACAGATGCCAAGCGTAGGGCGTTGAAGTTTTAATCTTTCTTTAAGTAAGTCTATTTCTGTTTGTAGGAAAGGGTAATCTTCTGTCTCATAAACACCAATCGGTCCACCCAAAATAATGATCAGACCTTCGTACTTTAAGGCTACTGAAAGATCATCCACACCTGCATCAAAATATCTGACCCGATAACCCAGTTGATATAGTGTCTCCTCAAAAGAACCTAGATCTTCAAAGGCTAAATGCTGTATTGCATATACTGTTTCAGGAAGCTTTCTCATGATGTGACGTTCTTAAAAGAATGATGAGGAGATTATAGTATAGAACTTTTGGAACTAGGGTTTCGTCCATAAAACAATATAAAACGATTTATTTCGCAATCTCTTTTTTTAATAATTTCTTGAGCATCGCTAGACTAGAATTGAGAATATCTTTTTTTAAGCGTTCATCTTGAACTCCACGCGCTAATAGTACGGAGCCCACCATTTGACAGAGTATAGCCCAAGCGAAATCAGGTTCTGGAGCATACTGCGCAAATAGTTTGTAACCACGCTGAAGTTCTTTTTCAAAACATTGTTTAATGTCAGCATCAGCGCGTGAAACTTCAGCAGCAAGTGAGGGTAAAACACAGCCTTTTTCTGGGTGTTGAACGTGTAATAGAGAAAGATATCGGTTCATTTCAAAATCTAACCAAGATTCTGGATCTTGATGAGGATTCATTTCCCACTGTTGAATACTTGCTCCGATTTCAGATTCGATTAAGGCTTTAAATAAGTCGTTTTTTGAAGAAAAGTGAGAATAGAAAGCACCGCTGGTCATATTTGCAGCGTGCATAAAACCATCAACCCCAGTATTGTTAAAACCTTGTTTTTTTGCGAGTTCACCACTGGTTTTTAAAATTTCGCGACGTTTTTCTTCTTTGTATCCTGCTTTATATCTCATATTGAATATTCAATAACCATTGACTGTGCCTCAAAACTATAACATAGTGATCGTTATAATAACGATCGTTATTTAATGGAGAGATGATGAACGATCAGCAGTCAGAAATTAATCATTCAGAAGAAAAATCAACATATAACAAGGTCGCACTGATCATTGGTGCAGGAGATGCCACAGGCAGTGAGATCGCAAAACGCTTTGCACGAGGTGGATATACTGCTTGTATGACTCGACGCAATGCAGACAAGCTTGCACTTGTCATCCGAGAGATTGAAGCACACGGTGGTAAAGCTTATGGATTTGCTTCAGATGCAAGAAAAGAAGATCAAGTGATTCAACTGATTGACACAATTGAACGTGACATTGGTCAGATTGAAGTATTGGTTTTTAATATTGGAGCAAATGTGCCGTGTAGCATTCTAGAAGAAACAGCACGTAAATATTTTAAAATCTGGGAAATGGCTTGTTTTAGTGCTTTTTTAAATGGTCGTGAAGTCGCTAAACGGATGGTCGCAAGGCAGCGCGGCACTATCATTTTCACTGGTGCAACAGCAAGCATCCGTGGTTCATCATATTTCAGCGCTTTTGCTGGCGCTAAACATGCGTTAAGAGCCTTAGCCCAAAGTATGGCAAAAGAGTTAGGGCCTCATCATATTCATGTTGCGCACATCATTATTGATGGGGCGATTGATACTGATTTTATTAAAGATACTTTCCCTCATTTGTATGAAAAAAAACAGCATGACGGTATTTTGAATCCTCAACATATAGCTGATAACTATTGGCATATTGCTCATCAACCACGAGATGCTTGGACACATGAATTGGATTTGCGACCATGGTCTGAACAGTGGTAATCATATTTAATAAGGATAAGACATGACTACACAACAACAAAAAGTTGAATTTTATTTCGATCTTGGCAGTCCATTTAGTTATTTGGCTTTTTATAAGCTACAAGAAATCACCAAAAAATATAATGCAGTGATTGATTACACACCAATTTTATTGGGTGGAATTTTTAAGTCGACTGGTAACAAGAGTCCAATTGAGGTGCCTGTTAAAGGGATCTATTCAATGCAAGACTTAAGTCGTTGGTCAGATTATTATCAGATCCCGATGCAGATGAATCCATATTTTCCAATGAATACATTGACTTTAATGCGTATATTAACGGCAGTGAAAATCTATCATGATGAATATTTTGAAGTGATTTTGACCAAGCTTTTTGATGCGATGTTTAGAAAGCCCTTGAATTTAGCCGATCCAGAAGTTCTGATAAATTTATTTCAAGGTGATGCAATCGACGGTCAGCAACTTTTGGATTTAAGCCAAGATCCGGTGGTAAAACAAAAATTGATTGATGAAACAAACAATGCCGTACAACGAGGGGTATTCGGAGCACCTACATTTTTTTTGCGGGAAAATATGTACTGGGGGCAAGATCGCTTGCATTTTGTAGAGCGCGAATTACAAAAATAAGTGAAAAAGAAATTAAATTGAGACTCAGCTAAATTTATTAAAAATATTGATGTGATATAACGAATAAGAGAGTACGAAATTAACAGCTTGAGGGAGTCACGATGACCCATAATGTTTTAGCTTACGCAGCGCTTGATTCTAAAAGTCCATTGGTTCCATATACGTTTCAGCAACGTCAAGCTCGCCCCGATGATGTCATTATTGATATTGAATACTGCGGTGTATGTCATTCTGACTTACATCAAGCGCGTAATGATTGGGGTTTTAGTCGTTACCCAATTGTACCTGGTCATGAAGTAATTGGTCGCGTAAAAAGCATCGGAGCATCGGTAACGAAGTTTAAGGTTGGAGATCTGGTCGGAATCGGGTGTATGGTAGATTCATGTCGTACTTGTTCTGCTTGTCACCAAGGTTTGGAGCAATATTGTGAAGCTGGCAATACACAAACGTATGGTAGTTTAGATCGTCATGATCAAACACCTACTTATGGTGGCTACGCACAAACGATCATTGCGAGCCAAGATTTTGTATTGAAAGTACCTGAAAATTTAGATACACAATCCATTGCACCCATCTTATGTGCTGGGATCACGACGTGGTCGCCATTAAAACATTGGAATGTCGGTGAAGGCTCTAAAGTGGCTGTTGTTGGACTCGGTGGTTTAGGTCATATGGCGATTAAACTTGCTCATGCACTTGGTGCAGAAGTGACTTTATTTACACGATCAGCAAATAAAGAACAGGATGCACGTGATTTAGGTGCAGATCATGTCGTGTTATCAACAGATCCAACACAAATGAAATCAGTGAAAAATCAGTTCGATTTAATTATTGATACTGTGCCATATGATCATGATCTAAAGCCTTATATTCCGACACTTGCATTGAGTGGGACACTAGTATTGGTAGGCTATCTCGGAGAATTTAGCAGCAATTCCGTACCCATGATTATGGGAAGAAAATCAATCGCTGGATCGGTGATTGGTGGGATTCAAGAAACTCAAGAACTACTTGATTTTTGTGGTGAGCACAATATCGTGTCGGATGTAGAAGTCATTGATATGCAAAATATTAATGAGGCATTTGAGCGAATGCTTCAAAGTGATGTGAAATATCGTTTTGTGATTGATATGAAAAGTCTACAAGCCAGCTAATCCATTAAACTCCTGTAGCAGAAAAGAAGCGGCAATCTGCCGCTTCTTTAGCTTTTGTTTTAGAAGAAACCCATTGGTTTAGTAGAGTAACTCACCAATAAATTTTTAGTTTGTTGGTAATGATCCAGCATCATTTTATGATTTTCACGACCAATCCCTGATTTTTTATAACCGCCAAAAGCAGCATGAGCAGGGTAGATATGGTAGCAATTTGTCCAGACTCGACCTGATTGAATTGCACGTCCTGCACGATATGAAGTATGCGCTGATCGAGACCAAACACCAGCACCTAATCCATAAATGGTGTCATTGGCAATTTTGATGGCATCGTCGAAATCTTTAAATGTTGTCACAGCCAAAACTGGTCCAAAAATTTCTTCTTGGAATGTTTTCATGCTGTTATTGCCTTTGAAAATCGTCGGCTCAATATAAAAACCTTGTCCAATTTCTTCACGAGCTTGACCACCCGTAAGAATTTGAGCACCTTCTTCACGACCTGTAGCAATACAACCTAAAATTTTATCTTGTTGCTCTTGCGAGGCTTGAGCACCAATCATGGTTTCTGTATCAAGTGGATGTCCCGTTTTAATTCGCTTCACGCGCTCTACAGCCATCTCTAAGAATTTATCTGCAATACTTTCCTGGACTAAAGCACGTGATGGACAAGTACAGATTTCTCCCTGATTCAGCGCAAACATGGCAAAACCTTCAAGCGCTTTATCTAGATATTCATCATCCTTATCCATGATGTCTTCGAAGAAAAGATTTGGAGATTTGCCCCCAAGTTCTAATGTCACTGGAATAATATTTTCGGTGGCATATTGCATAATTAATTGACCGACTGCAGTTGAGCCGGTAAATGCAATTTTTGAAATACGTGGGTTTGTGGCAAGAGGGCGTCCTACTTCAACACCATAACCATTGACGATATTCAGCACACCTGGTGGTAAAATATCTTGTATCAGTTCAACTAAAACTAGAATACTGACAGGAGTTTGCTCAGCTGGTTTTAAGACAATACAGTTCCCCGCTGCTAATGCAGGCGCAAGTTTCCACGCCGCCATTAAAATCGGAAAGTTCCAAGGAATAATCTGTCCAACGACACCCAATGGCTCATGAAAATGGTAGGCGATAGTATCTTCATCAATTTCTGAAATACCACCTTCTTGTGCGCGGATACAGCCAGCAAAATAGCGGAAATGGTCAATACACAGTGGAATATCTGCAGCTAAGGTTTCACGGATAGGTTTACCATTGTCCCATGTTTCTGCCACAGCAAGTAATTCTAGATTCTCTTCTAAGCGATCTGCTATTTTTAATAAAATGTTAGAGCGAGTTGTTGCAGACGTTTTGTTCCATTCAGTTTTAGCGGCATGAGCTGCGTCCAAAGCGAGTTCAATATCCTCTACTGAAGAACGGGGAACTCGAGTAAAGACTTTCCCGTCTACTGGAGAAAGATTATCAAAATACTCACCTTTTACTGGAGGAACCCATTTCCCACCAATGAAATTTTCGTATTGTGCTTTAAATTGAACTTTAGAATCTGGTTGATTGGGATCAGCGTAGCGCATAGTGTCCATCCTTTGGTTGTGCTGTAAAGTTATGGAAAATATCTTCGTCTTTGGTATTAGATATCTTCTATTATTGATGAGTTAACATAACCACTATAAGGTTGGAAAAAGGTTGGAATGATGAAGGTTTACAACTGATCAACAAATACTATAACTATAATAAGTACAACACATGCATATTGGGAAATGTTGAGATAATAAGGAATGAACTCAATGCAGACTCTAATCAAGCAAAGACAACAAATAGAAACACTTAGAGAGAAAATCAGTCTTTCAACTGTACAGGCGAAACAACTTGGTCAGCATATTTTAAAGTCTTGGCAAAGATCGAAGTTGGCAGAAATTCCGAAAGAGCGAATGGTAGCGCCGTTGATCACAACGTGTACTGTTGAAAGTAACAGCCTAAATCAAGCATTGAAAATATGTGAACAAGAGTTAAAACATGTTGCACAACAATCATCTATGGTACTTGCGGTAGGCGATATCAACAGCACCATTATTTGGACGGAAGCTAGTCAACAAATGCGTAAGGCTGCAGAACGTGTTCACTTTATTGAAGGCGGTCAATGGCGGGAGGAAGTGGTTGGAACAAATGCTTTAGCATTAACCTTGAAAACTGAAAAATCAAGTTGTGTGTTTTCAAATGAACACTATATGGAGTCTATTCATGATTGGGTGTGCTATGCAGCACCAATTGTTGATCCATTTTCGAAGCAACTCATTGGTGTATTAGATTTATCAACGACATGGGATCATCACAATAGTTTTGGACTACTCGCAGCAGAACGTTGTGCATCTTTAATACAATCAGCATTACTGAATTATCAACGCCAACATTTATTTATTCGTACCTTTGGAATTCCTCAAGTTATATTTAACGGACGTACCTTGGTGGTGACACCTAGACAGATTGAAATTTTGACAATATTGGCATTATGTCCTCAAGGTCTTAGCTTAGATTCGCTTCATCAAGCTTTATATGGGGAACGAAAGGTAAGCATGGGAACTTTAAAAGCTGAAATGTCGCAGCTTCGAGATTTATTGGGTGGAATGTTAGGCTCAAGACCCTATAAATTACTGGCGCATATTGAGGCTGATTTCCTCCAAATCGAAAATGCTTTAGACGTTGGATTTATTGATAAAGCTTTACAGCAGGTCAATGGTGTAATGCTCGCAAAAACAGAAAGCCCATTCTTGTGTTCTTGGCGAAATTGTTTAGATTCGCGTTTGAGCGAAGCAATTTTTAAATATTGTGATGTTGAAGTGCTTTTAAAATACATTGCACGAAATCCTGATGCAGTTGATGCAATGGAGCGTTTAATGGAGTTATCACCGCAAGATCATTCAACGCAACAACTTTTACAGCACTATCATAATTGAGCCGAATTAAAGTAAAACACAACGGCCTAAAGCATATTCTTCATATTGTTAACGTATTTTATTCCCATTTTTATATACCTACAAAATTTTAAAGCCGCTGTTCCTGATGTAATGTACTACCGAATTCGATTGTGAACCAAAGAATAAAAAAAAGAGAATCTGAAGTGTATCCAGATTCTCTTTTAGATCTAGCAACTCAAAAATTTACATTGCAGCTTTAAAAATGTTGATGACTTGTTGGAGATCTGCTTTACGTGGGTTAGTGAGCATGCAGGCATCTTTTTGTGCATTTTGAGCCATCACTTCTAAATCTTCTTCTTTAACCGAAAGCTCTTTTAATCCTGATGGAATGCCAATGGATTGAGATAGGATTTTGATCGCATCAATTGCTGCATATGCAGCTTCATTAATGGTTAATCCTTCAATATTTACACCCATTAATTCAGCTATTTTGGCATAACGATCAGGGCAGGCAATTAAGTTGAACTCACAGACATGGGGAAGCAAAATCGCGTTACATACACCATGCGGAAGATTATAAAAACCGCCTAATTGGTGAGCCATGGCATGTACATAACCTAAAGAGGCGTTATTAAATGCCATGCCTGCCAAATATTGTGCATAACTCATTGCATCACGTGCTTCAATATTCTCACCATTAGCAACCGCAGGACTCAGCCATTGACTGATCATGCTAATGGCTTTTTCAGCACAGGCATCCGTAATTGGATTCGCTGCTGTTGAAACATAGGCTTCGACGGCATGAGTAAGCGCATCCATACCTGTTGCAGCTGTCAACGCTGCAGGTTTTGCGATCATCAGTTTAGGATCATCTATGGCAATGAGTGGAGTGCAACGCCAATCGACGATTGCCATTTTTACATGGGTTTCTGTATTGGTAATAATACAAAAACGCGTCATTTCCGAAGCAGTTCCTGCAGTTGTGTTGATTGCAATAAGAGGTGTCATCGGAACGGTGCTTTTATCGATTCCTTCATAGTCGCGAATGTGCCCACCACCTGCAGTCACTAAACCAATACCTTTAGCACAATCATGTGAAGAGCCACCACCTAAAGAAATAATAAAATCACAAGCATTATTATTGTATGCTTCCACACCATCGTGGACATTAATATCAGTCGGATTAGGCTCGGCACCAGCAAATATGTAGCTCTGCACTTGCGCTTCTTTTAAATAGCCAGCGATGATATCTGCGACACCAAATTTGTATAAACCTGCATCAGTCACAATCAGTGCTTTTTTAGCCCCTAAATTTTGAGCTTTGCTTCCAACTTCTTTAGCACTACCTGGTCCGAAAAGTGAAACACAAGGGATATAAAAACCGTTTGTTTGGTCTGCAATATTTTTAAAAGCCATGGTGAGATTCCTTTTACCATTTATTGTTGTGGTCGGTGATATTTACCGTGTTTGCAGTATTGGACACTCTTGCGATTATGTGTACCTACCAAATACCAACCCAATTTCTCCATGGCTCAAAACAAGAAACAGCAAGCAAGAAATAATATTTCAAATGGGTGAAAAGGAGATTGGTCGCAAAGGTCTGTGAAGAGATGGGGAGGTTGAAGAATAGAAATATTGTATGACCAAGAGAAAGTCCATTCAGCTTGATCAATACACATTAACAATCAAGACCAGTAAAATAAGGTCTTAGATGAACAGAATTTAAAGATTTTTTGAAGAAAGCCAAGCAAAGAGTTGGTCATACACTTGCTGACGAACCAGTTTTTTTGAAAGAACCAAATCATGCAGGCCATCTTTAATTGTCATTACAGTGACATCACCTTGTAATGCTTTTGCATATTTTTCGATGGTTTTTACATCTAAAATCACATCAGAGGTCTGAGCATTAATGTTGTATTTCTTGGGATTGGTCGTGCGACTTGAGTGCATAACAAGGAGTGGAACTGAAATTTTAGGACCAGATTGAATTTTCTGCTGTGCTTTCACAACAGCACCAATAAAACTCAAATACACTTTGGTGTAGGTTTTAGGTTTAAGCTTGAGATCAAAACTCCATTCACCGTTCAAATTTTCGTGCAAACTCTTCACGTAAAACTTATTTAATTCACTTGGTAATTGCATCAACGGAAATTGCTGAGCTAATTTTGCAATCATTGGAAGCGCATATTTCTTTTTCAAAACATTCATATTGAAATCATAAAATGGGCTGTTGGCCCAGATTGCTTTAATCAATGGATAATCAGGGTGTCGAATTGAAAAATAAGTGGCAGTTAAACCGCCTGTAGAATGACCGCATAATAATACCGATTCATTTCCCTCACTCTGAATTGCATTCAATGCGGCATGAATATCTTCATCATATTCGGTTAGGTCTTTCACAAAATAAGGTTTTTGATGCGGAAGTAGTGATCTACCGTATTTTCTAAGGTCAATGGCGTAAAAATGAAAACCTTGGGCATTAAATTTTTTCGCCATTTCTTGTTGGAAGAAATAATCAATAAAGCCATGGATATACAGCACAGCTTTTGTTGATGGAATATCCGATGGACGACGTACTAATGTTGCAATAACCTCACCATCATAATCAGGCGTAAATTTGAAAATATGTTGTTCAAATTTTTCACCTAAAATGTCGGGTTGGTAGTGTAGCGTGGTCTCAGCACTCATTTTTTCGATCATCTATTGATTCATTCCCTGATTCAAAATTGTTTAGATTGACTATAAATATTCTTTTAAAAGTTGTTCTGTATCGTCAAACAATCGTTGAGCTAAACTACGATTTTTCGCATGTGAAGATTGAAAAGCTGGTGTTTGCAAACTTTTGTATTGACCTGTTTTTTTAGACCATTCAGGTGATAACGCAATTTGATGAATAAGATTTGCCGGTTTGTTGGGTGAGATTAAGAACAATTTTAAAGCGCGATATTGATAGTTAGGAAGCTCGCGATAAATTTCGGAATCCACACCACCTGGATGAATTGCGTTACTGGTGATAGATGTGCCTCTGAGCTTTTCAGCTAAAGCATGACTAAATAGTAAATTTGCTAATTTACTATTTCCATAGCTGAGTACACCGTTATACTTTTTAACAGAATGAAATTTAAATTGATGTGTGTCAATTTTACCCAGAACATGCATCATGGATGCAAGATGAATGATACGGCCTGAAGGCGCGTTTTGAAGTAAAGGTAACAATTGCATTGTCCACACAAAATGTCCTAGATAATTGACACCTATTTGTTTTTCAAAACCATTAGCCGTTTCTTCTAATTTAGGCGTCATTAAACCTGCATTGTTGACCAAAATATCAATCTGTGAATATTTTTCTTTTAAAGTTTGTGCTGCAGATTTGACTTGATTTAAATCATTTAAATCTAATTCTACAATATCAATTTGACCATGACCTTTGGTGCTGATTTCTGCTTTAGCTTTCTGAGCTTTATCCAAATTACGACAGGCAAGTACGACATGATGACCATCTTCAACAAATTTTTTTGCTGTCGCTAATCCAATTCCTGTATTTGCACCTGTAATCACCACTGTTTTCATTATTGTCTCTAAAGTTCTTAGTATGAGATTGTTTTAATACAGTCAGAGGAGTGAGTCAAACGTACTTTCAAGAAATTTTCATATAATTGTTGCATGATACGAACTGCTTATCTGACTCATACAAAAGTTACAGAATCTGAATAGCACAACTCATTTTAAGATAGAATAATATAGTTATATCGTTGTTATTTTTAAAATTCTTCCAGTCTTTCTTATTTAGGCAAACTGTATGCTGGCGTGTCCTCCGCAAAATCCAAAGCAACGTCATCAATATACTGCACAGGCATTAATTGATCATTGCGATACACTCAAAGCCGTATTTCAGGATCAGTGGTTATATCTATGGACGATTACGCCTGAAAATTTATTCGTAATTGATCAGGAAAATAATAGCTTAGTGATCGCAGATGGACTGCTCACAGTTGAGTGTATCGATGATTATAAAATTCAATTTTATACATCCCACTCAAATGTCGAGATTCAAAAAATTGCGGATTTTATGTTCAATGATTTTAGTTTTATCTTTAATCATAAGGCCTCACATCATTCTTTATATTTAAAAACGAAAGTGCAGTTATTTCGTCAAATGCTGGTTGAAGAAGTCTTTAAATGGGTCGATGGAGAAAATCGTGTTGAACAGTACCTCTATAATTTGACCGATCAGCAAGCGATGCAGTTAGATCGAATCATGATGCAAAGTGAGTATTATGATGAACCTCATTTGCTGAATTTCAGTCGATTTGGTGCTGAAATACCTCTGGAAGTTGAACTAAATTTTAAACATCTGTGCTTGGTCAATTCAGTCATGGGAGATAATTTTCTTGCAGTGCAAAAATTGATTCCAGTATACGATCGGTTAAGCACTTCAGCAGAATTAATGTTGCCAAAACGGTTATATCGTATGGCACAAATTTCTTTCGAAGAACAATTTAGCTTATCTCAATTGGTAGACTTAGAGCCTGATTTCAATTTACTCAAACAGCATAACGAGCAAACACCGCATTTATTAGGTTTTACACGTTGGATCAAACGAGGGTATTGGCAGTATCAAGATATTTTCAATAAACAAAATTTTTTAAATAAAGATGTGCAGTATTGGGTAGAAGATATAGCGCAACAGTCGCCACTGTTTATACACAAAAGAGCAGTGAATTGGTTATTTAAACAAGATTATCTTGTCATCGACTGGGTAAGTGAAAATCTAAAAGATCCCAATATTCGATTGGCCGTCACCGCTTTAAGTTTTGTGGATTGCTCTAAAGTACATCCGCATGTCATACAACTCTCGATTCAATATTTTGAACAGGTTATCGGTCGTTTATTTATTTCTGAGTGTTTGCGTATTTCACAGCAACAATCATGGTTTGAACTATCTACTGAGCATCATTCATATACATTGAATGAGGCACAAAATGCTCAAGATTTAACAAAATCACAGCCACTCACGGCTTCTATTTTATATCTTAAGGAATGGTTGGACTTGTTATGGTCATTGGATCAGCAAGGATTGAGTTCAGTAAAATATGTCTTTAAACGTATTTCTCAAGTGATGCAGTCTTATATGTTGTTTTTAAATGATTTAGTTAAAGATCTGCCTGATGAAATCATCAAATTTATTGAGCCTTCAACACAACATCAAACGCATTTTCATTTTTTAATGCAGCAGTATCATATCAATCTAGATGAGTTTAGGCAGCGCTTTAAGCATCCAAATTCTCAATATAACCGAAGCAATAATATTTTTGACTCTTATGTCGCAGATTATCTAATTGATTTTTTCCAACAAGATAGAACTATTTCGAAAAATATGACATGGCCCGCATGGTATCAGCAAGCAATACGTTGGCATCAGCATTTACATTATGTGGATACATTGACGACTTTGAAATTGAGACATGCTGAAAGTCATTGGAAACGAGTATCACCTCAAGCAGTCATGTATACAGAGAATTGGAAATTTGTGGAGTTGAATGAATTAGAGCAAATTATTCAAGAGTCTGTAAATTATAAACATTGTCTGGCTTTATCTTATACCCAAAGAATTATTGATGGTGAATATGTGGCGTTCCATATGTCAAATTTACATGATCCCTCACAGCATTTGACACTCGGTTGTTTTTTTAAATTCGATCAGCTTCATTTTGACCAACTGCGTTTGCCCAATAACGAAGTTGCTGATCTAAAGGTTGTGAGGGAGGCCAAAGAGTTTGTACATCAAGTCAATGAAATGTTGATTTGGAATTTTGGAGATCCTGAACAAATCAACAACTGATGCGCCTTAAATTGACGTATTCACGCGTTAACATGATCATAAGACTGATTTTTGGCTTAACTTTTTGATGAAATGTCGTTAGGCTATGAGCGTTCAAATTAGGTTAAGCACATATGAAACAAGAAACTGCACTGAAGTTAATGAAAGCAGGAGAAAATGTCTTTTTGACAGGTTCTGCGGGTGCAGGAAAAACGTATACGCTTAATCAATATATTAATTATCTTAAGGCACGAAAAGTTTCAGTCGCCATTACTGCATCTACAGGCATTGCAGCCACACACATGAATGGGATGACCATTCATACGTGGGCGGGGATCGGGATCAAAGATTTTTTATCAGATGATGATCTAAAACGCATGAAAGAGCGTAAATATCTCAAAGAGCATTTAGAAAATGCGCAGGTATTGATCATTGATGAAATTTCGATGCTACATGCGAAGCAGCTTAATTTAGTTAATCAAGTGCTCAAGTTTTTTAAAGAGTCTGATGAAGCATTTGGTGGCATACAGGTGATTGCCGCTGGAGATTTCTTCCAGTTACCACCAGTCGGACGCAATGACGAAAAAAATCGAGATAAATTCTGTTTTATGTCCCAGGCTTGGGTAGAAGCGAAATTTCGTGTTTGTTATTTAACTGAACAACATCGACAAGATGACTCAGCCTTGAATGATATTTTGAATGCAATCCGTGCGCAAAATATTCAAGCCGAGCATATTCAAGCTTTACAACAAACGCGTGAGCAAGATATTGGTGAGACATTTACACGTTTGTATACCCATAATATGGATGTTGATGCCATTAATTACCGTCATTTAAATGAGATTGATGGGGATGGTCATCAATTTTGTGCACAAATGGATGGTAATGAAAAATTAATTGAGACATTAAAATCTTCCGTACGTGCACCAGAAGAATTGACCTTAAAGAAACATGCCAAAGTCATGTTTGTAAAAAACAATTTTGATGTGGGTTATATCAATGGCAGCCTTGGTGAAGTCATTGGCTTTGAAGAAGTAGATGATCACGGGGTATTACCTAAAGTTAAATTAACAGACGGCACTGTTCTGGTGGTCGAACCTGAAACCTGGTCTGTTGATAATGATGCAGGAAAGACAATCGCGAGTTTTTCCCAAGTTCCTTTAAGGTTAGCTTGGGCGATTACTATTCATAAGTCTCAAGGGATGACTTTATCGGCGGCGGAAATCAATTTGGCGAATACCTTTGAAAAGGGTCAGGGCTATGTCGCCTTATCTCGTTTGAAATCTATTGATGGTCTGAGGTTGCTCGGCTTCAATGAGCAAGCATTAGAATTAGACAGTTTAGCAATTAAAGCCGACCGAAGATTTCAAGAGCTCTCTGATGAAGCAGAAGCGCATTTTGGTGATGCTGATTTAGAAGCGCAACACAAGGCATTTATTCGGCACTGTGGTGGCACACTCAATGAGCTTGAGATTAGTCGTAATGAGAAAAAAATTGCCAAAAATGCAGGTAAAGCCAATTATGCCACCGCGACTCTCGATGAAACTCGCGAACTCTTTGAAAATGGTTATGAAATTCAGGATATTGCGGTTGAGCGTGGTTTAACGCCAGCAACCATTATTAACCACTTAGGCAAACTTCATCGTGAGCAGGGGTTAGATATTTCGGTTGCTCATCCTGGGGATGAAGTCGTTGAACAAGTACGTAAAATCTATAAAAAATTACTTAAAAGACAGAGTCCTGAACATTTTGGTGAAGATGGTGCGATCAAGTTGCGTCCGATCGTGGAAAATACCAATCCGCGTATGGGCTATGACCAAGTGAGATTAGCCTTATTATTCATTGAATAATGAGTTACGCATTTGAAATTGATTTTTTTAACACACAAGCAAAGGGAATTAAGATGCCACAGATGATCGTTGAGTATTCGGATAATATCCAAAATTTAGATGCGAAAGCGTTGCTTTTAGGCTTAAACCACGCTTTATTTGATACAGGTCTAGTGGGGCATCCTTCTGATATCAAATCACGTATTCGTGCTAATAGTGATTTCCTGATTGGTTTTGGCGAAGAGCCTCAAGCCTATATTCATGTTCGTTTAGGGATCATGACGGGGCGTAATGAAGTGCAAAAGAATCTTATTTCAGATCGCTTAAATGAGTATCTTCATAGCTTTAATGGTTATCATGCTCAAGGCTTAACGGTTCAATTGATCATTGAGTTGGCGGAAATGCCAAAAGAGCATTATCGTAAAGGTAGAGTTCAGAAGTAAGACTAAAAAGGCTGAAGTGATCTTCAGCCTTTTGTTATGCAGCAAAAGTCAGTATTTCGATATCTGCACTGTTTTGAATTTTTTCAGCCGAATAGCTATAGAGTTCATCGATGAAAGCGACATTAAAACTTCCGACAGTTTGAGCCTGCGTATAAGCGAACTTACCTGCGATGGCAAAATGTACATGAGCAGCAATACATGCAATGGTTGGTTTTGTCACACCAGCATAAGCAGCAATTAATGCTCCCAATGCACATCCTGTAGCGGTAACTTTTGGTTGTAAATGTGAACCTCCATTAATCTTAACTATATATCCATAAGACTTTGAAAGAATAAAATCAGATTCGCCGGAAATTGCGATACATTCAGAGTAATCTAATAAAGTTTTCGCTTGTTCTACTACGGCAGCGCTATCGAGGGTACTGTCTACACCCTTAGATTGATTTTGTTGTCCTGCTAAGCTCCCAATTTCTGAAGCATTACCTCGGATAATGGTGGGTTTAAACCGCAATAAATCATTTGTAATTTCACTGCGCCATGGCAAAACAGCACTATAGCCAACAGGATCTAATACCCAAGGTATATTTTTTTTGTGAGCAGTTTCTGTGGCAATTTTCATTGCGGCAACTTGTTCTGTATGAGGTGTACCTAAATTGATACTTAAAGCTTGACTAATACTTACGAAACTTTCAGCTTCAAAAGGATTATCAATCATGGCAGGTGAGGCACCAGCAGCTAACAGTACATTTGCGACATAGTTGGCAGCAACCTGATTGGTCATACAATGCACTAAAGGTTGAGTGGTTTTTAACAGATGCCATGCTTCAATGACCTGTTTAAGAATCTCTTGGGTTTGAACCTCGATATCTTTTGGAGCATTTGCTATCAAGTTTTCTGGATGATTCATAGTCGTTCGCTAGCGTGTAAAATAGTGGTCTTGGTGATTACAATTACGACAAATTAAACTGACATAGTCATCTGCGTCATAATCCACAGAAAGTTCATTCGAGCCACAATTCATACAACGTTTTTGTGAGTAGAAATTTAAACGTGGCTCGATTTTACTCCACGATCGCCAAACGGGTTGAAAAAAGATTGATTCATCATAGCCTAGAAAATGAAAAAATAAGATTTCGCTCATTTTACTTAAAGGCAAGTTAGGTAGCCTTGGCAGTGTTGAGGTTTCCCATTTTTCAGCTAAAGAACGTTCACGATATTGCTGTAAGGTCTTTTTTAAAAGGTTGGTATTGATAAAATTTTCATTACGGGCTTGGAGTGCTTTCTGATGGTGCAAATATTCAAGCGCAGTTTGAACTAAATAATAGATTTGACCCACAGCGAGAGAGTCTAATAATCTAAAACAAAAGGTTTGAAAACTCTGATTTCCAGCAATTTGAACGCCCCAAGTACGACAGTAGTATTGCGCAAATTGAATAATTTCTTGGTACAACAGAGTATAGAGTGCACTTTTGACTTCATCACTATTTTTAAATGGTACACCTTGGCTCAGATTTTCATAAAAGAGCTGACGTAACGCTTGAGTAATACTAAACAAGCTCGGCTCAGAATAGCCGTCAAGACGGACATTAATATAGTATTGACTGAGTTCACTCGAAAAGTCACGTGGGACAAGAATATTGTCTTTCAAAAGTTGTTTCATCAAATGATTTTGAAATAAATAACTTGGGGTAATGGTGTGATATTTAATATTTTCCCAATCGATGAATTCTTGATGTTGGGTATGCTCATGAACTTGTTGATCTAATATTGAGAGTAAAAACAACTTGTGCATAAAGCTCAGTTGATGCAAATCGAGTTCTTGTATGTCCTTATTCTTCGATGCAATCTTACGTTGTTCTTGAATGCGAGTTTCTTGCATCATTTTCTTTCGTTTTGCTATGCAGCGCTCACAATGGCAGTTGCGGTTTTCATCTTGAAAGACTTGATGATGGCAGTAAGAGCATTGATGGAATAGGATTTCTTTATCAAATTCTTCTGCTTCAATAAAGTACATACTGGCCTGACAAAGTGGACAGAAACTACTTTCATCAGCATTTTTTTGGAGAATTTGCAACATGGCAGCACTTTAATTTCAAGATGAAAGAATTATACACACGATTGTTCAACATCGCTTGATTGAGTCAGTATTGAAAACAAATCTGACTGGTGTTGCGATCAATAAAATAAGCAGGTGAATGCCTGCTTATGTGAAATATATGAATAGATCGAACCAGAAAATCATTTCCTCAAGTGTTAGATCGACCTAGATGGAGGATTTAATAGGTTAAAGGGCAAGGGAGCTCTGAATCGGAAAAATGTTGCATTTTAGCTTGGATCAGTACCTGAGATTTCTTTTGAGATAATCTCTTGATTCCGAGTGCATCATAGTTTTTCAATACAGCTGTGACTTCTGATGTTTCAATAGGCATTCCCTCGCTGGTTAAAAATGCTGCAATCACGCGATGATCAATTTTAGCAGCATCCATCATCTGCATGGTTTTGATGTTTTCTACTCTGACTATGTGGTCCCTGATGAGCATATTTCACCTCATTTATGATTTATAAGTTTTTTGATGATTACCGCTCTTAAACTGAAGCAATAATTATGCTTGAAAATAAAGAAGTGAATTTTTGTTACATTTCTATCGTACTTAGACAAGATATTTGAAACGGGTAATAAAGAAGCAAACTGTTGTTACTACAAATAAATTAAATTGAAAAAAACATGAATAGACCCATATTAAATAGAGCGTCAAACACAGACAATTCGTCAATTTTGACCTATGATCAATTGACTTCACATAAAAGCATAATCGCTGTAAAGAACAGCTTATAGGACGAGTTATGAATATCGCGGCAAATCCAGTGATCGAAGCAGATCAAACGATTTTTTTGAAAGATTATCAGAAGCCAGCATTTGTCGTGGATTCGATTGATTTAAATATTCAAGTCTATGACGATCATACGATGGTGACAGGCACACTAAAAATGCAACGTCAGACTGAAGGTGATTTGGTGTTGCTTGGTCGTGAGCTTGAGTTGAAGTCAATTACACTGAATGGTCAAGAGTTAGATTCTTCGCAATATCATCTAGATGATGAACAGTTAGTGATTAAAGATGCACCTGATGATGCATGCATCGTTACAGTCGTTAAAATTCATCCTGAATCAAACACACAACTTGAAGGTTTATACCAAGCAGCATCTGATCTGTTTGTAACTCAAAACGAACCAGAAGGCTTTCGTAAAATTACGTTCTATCCAGACCGTCCAGATGTGCTTTCTGTTTTCACAACACGTGTCGAAGCGGATAAGAAATTTCCAGTCCTACTGGCGAATGGTAATTTAATTGAAGCGGGTGAAGTAGGCGAAGGACGCCATTATACCATTTGGCAAGATCCAACCAAGAAACCAGCCTATCTCTTTGCATGTGTCATTGGAGACTTAGCGGTATTAAAAGATCGTTACGTCACTTCTGAAGGTCGTGATGTAGCCCTAGAAATTTATGCTGAAGAAAAAGATATTCCTAAGTGCCATATTGCCATGGAAGCACTTAAACATTCTATGCGTTGGGATGAAGAGCACTATGGATTACCTTATGATTTAGACAATTATATGATTGTCGCGACCAGTGCATTCAATATGGGTGCAATGGAAAACAAAGGGCTTAATATTTTTAACACATCATGTGTTTTAGCTGATGAAGAATACACGACTGATGCTGCGATTATGCGTGTTCAATCTGTTATCGCTCATGAATATTTCCATAACTGGACGGGTAATCGAATCACTTGCCGAGACTGGTTCCAACTTTGTCTGAAAGAAGGTTTAACCGTTTTCCGTGATCAATCTTTTTCTGAGGATTTGCAGTCCGCTGCTGTTCAACGAATTGATGATGTAGCAGTGCTTAAAGCGCACCAATTCCCTGAGGATTCAGGCCCATTGTCTCATCCTCCACGTCCAGATCATTTCGTAGAAATTAATAACTTCTATACAGCGACTGTGTACGAAAAAGGTGCAGAAATTAACCGAATGATGGCGACTTTATTAGGTAAAGAAAAATTCCGTAAAGGAACGGATGAGTATTTCAGTCGCCATGATGGTCAAGCTGTGACTGTGGAAGATTGGGTTGCTGCATTATCAGCAGGTTCTGGTGTGGATTTATCTGGATTTTTAACTTGGTATAACCAACCGGGCACACCTAAGCTTGAAGCCAAAGGTGAGTATGATGCTGAGCAGAAAACTTATCGTTTAACCTTTAGGCAAAGTTTAAAACCACATCCAAAATATCCAAACTTAAAAGCGGTTCCAATTCCTGTCGCTTTGGCTTTGTTTGATGAACACACTGGTGAGCAACTTCAACTCGAATGCTCAGCTTTGGTTGAAGATCAAGTCAAAGATGGTGTTTACTTATTCACGACTGATGAAGCAACGATCGAGTTTAAAAACGTGGCGAAGGTGCCTGTAATTTCATTATTACGAAATTTCTCTGCACCCGTGAATTTAGAGTTTAATTATACTGATGAACAGCTTGCGTTCTTATTACAGTACGAAACCAATGGCTTTAATCAGTGGCAAGCGACGCAAACATTGCTTGAGCGCATCTTATTAAATGACCAAGCTGCTGACATATATATTGAAGCAATGTTAAAAACGCTACCTAGAGTAATTCAGCAAGATCCGCTGTTAGCTTCGCGTTTATTTGATGTTCCGAGTGAAGGTTATTTGGGTAGCCGTATTGACCACGATTATCAACCGACAGTGATCTATGAAAAGCGTAATGCTCTATTAGATACTTTGTCTCGCCGTTTAGGTGATTTTGCTAAAAAGACTTATTTATCCTTAGATCCAGCAACACAGTCAGATTTTTCCCAAGCTATGGGTACACGTGCCTTAAAGAACATCATGCTTTCTTTTATTGCGCGTCAAGGAGATGAGGCTGCATTTGACTTAGCTGAGCAACAGTATCGTCAAACACGTAATATGTCTGAACGTTTAGGTGCTTTAAAAGTGTTGGTGTGGAATGATGCACCGCAAGCTGTTGAGATTTTAGAAGATTTCTATGCGCGTTTTAAAGATGAGGCTCTATCAATGGATCAGTGGTTTATGATCCAAGCAGCTCATCCGAAAGCGACAGCAGAGACGATTCAAAAACTGACATCACATGCTGATTACGATCTTAAACTACCTAATCGAATCCGTGCTGTAACTGGTGGTTTAAATTCAAACCCTGTGAATACTTGGGGTTTTGGGGTAGATCACATTATTCAGTTGGCTCAATATTTGGATGAAAAGAATCCGATTGTAGGCTCACGTTTGTTACAACTTTTGTCACGTTGGTACACGTTAGCCCAACCTCAACAAGCCGAAGTCAAAGCGAAACTCGAAGCATTGAAACCTATCGTGAAATCTAAAAATGTATCGGAAACTTTAAATAGTATGCTTGCTGTTTAAATCACAAATAAAAAACCAGTGCAATGCACTGGTTTTTTTGACTCAACAGAATCAAGCTTGCATGGTCATTAGACTCGCATTACCACCTGCAGCTGCGGTATTAATACTAATTGCACGTTCAATAAAGAAGCGTTCTAAAGGAATGTCATAATTACCAGGCTCTAGATGTGTAATTCCGATGATCGGACCTTGTCGCTGAGCCACTTTATCTTGCAATTTTAACAGTTGATTTTTGGTGCCATGATGTAGAATTGCATCAAAACTACCTGTCTCAATATCAGCAATGATGGCGATACGTTGAGCGATTTCTTTAGGCATAGACTGTAAGTATTTTAGAACAAACGTATTCTCGCCTAGAACGGTTGGCTGAGAGCCAACCGCGAGAATGGCATGCAGTTGATGAATCTGATCAATTTCCTGATCTGCCAAGCTTAAAACCCTATGTCTCGGTAACACAACATATTGATTGCTTTCACCTGTTGGTCCTTGTAATTCATAGCTATGTCCGACACAACTTGGTTGAAACTCCTTCATTTGGTAATGAGGAAATGACTTATTGACCCAATCTTTATATTGATTCAATAAATTTTGATGTTCAGTCAAATCAACGCCTTGGCTCGTTGCATAAGGTTGTGCAATTTTTTTATGTGTACATTCATGCATTAACCGATAAATATACATCGGTCCACCAGCTTTTGGACCTGTACCAGATAAACCTTCTCCACCGAAGGGTTGTACACCGACAACAGCACCTACAATGTTGCGGTTAATATAGAGATTTCCAACTTCTGCTTTTGAAATTACGGTTTGTATGGTTTCATCGATCCGTGTGTGTAAGCCCATAGTCAAACCATAGCCTTTGGCATTGATTTGATCAATAAGTCGATCAAGTTCGCCATATTTATAAGTAATGACATGCAATACTGGGCCAAATACTTCACGTTCAAGATCATCTAAATGTGGTAACTCAATCAAAGTCGGCTTAACAAATGTGCCTTGCTTGAGATGAGAGTCATCTTCATCCCACATGAGTTGTTGAACGGGATAACCCAAAGATTTCATTTTATTGATATGTTGATCAATGGTTTGTTTTGCTTCGCGATCAATAACAGGACCGATATCAGTTTTTAATAAACTTGGAATACCGACACGCAATTGCTTCATCGCACCTTTAAGCATTTTGATCACGGTATGCGCATTATCTTCTTGAACACATAAAATTCGCAGTGCTGAACAACGTTGACCTGCACTATCAAATGCTGAGCTGACAACATCTAATACCACCTGTTCAGTCAGGGCAGAAGAATCTACGATCATGGCATTTTGACCGCCAGTCTCTGCAATGAGAGGTATTGATTGACCAAATTGATTCAGTCGTTTTGAAACGGTTTTCTGCAAAATTTTCGCAACCTCAGTTGACCCTGTAAACATAATACCTTGAATACGATGATCACTACTGAGTTGTGCACCCACTGTTTCACCACGTCCGGGCAAGAGCTGTAAGACAGATTGTGGTACGCCAGATTCCCAAAGGATCTGAACTGCAATTGAGGCAATTAAAGGGGTCTGCTCCGCTGGTTTGGCGATTACAGTATTCCCAGTCACAAGTGCCGCCGCGATTTGACCTGTAAAAATTGCCAATGGGAAGTTCCAAGGACTAATACACAATACTGTACCTAAGGGTTGAATAACGGCTTTGTGTTCTAGATCTTTCACTTGTGCTGCGTAGTAGCGTAAGAAATCTACTGCTTCGCGTACTTCAGCAATCGCATTGGCAAATGTTTTACCGCTTTCACGACTGAGCAGAACCATTAGCTCTTCAAGTCGAGACTCCATCACATTGGATGCTGTAATTAAATATTCTGCACGTTGATCTTTTTCTAAATTTCGCCAATCCTGCTGTGCTTCAGTCGCATTAACTAACGCCATTTCCACTTGCATGGCATGAGTTTCCGTCACTTCACCGACAATATCTTGATGGTTTGCAGGATTGAGAATTGCCATTGACTCTGTATCGTGTACGTATTCATCTAATCTCAGACCCATTGGGGTGGCTTTAATTTGAACTTTAGACCATTGTTGATAAGTATGATTCAAATGTTCAAGGTCTTGGTCATTTGCAAGATCAATTCCAAGAGAGTTAGGGCGATGATCAGCATATAAATGTTTCGGATATGGAATAGCAGGGTGCTTTAATCCAACTTTGCCTTCGATTCGACTTGTGACATCAATGGTTTGATGTGGATTTTCAATCAAGTCATCAATTTTGAGTGTTTTATCAGCAATACGATTTACAAAAGACGTGTTTGCACCATTTTCAAGCAATCGTCTAACCAAATAAGCCAAAAGGGTTTCGTGATTTCCGACAGGTGCATAAATTCGGCAAGGTATGCCAAGTTTATCATCTGCTTTAGAACCGACGACTTGTTCATAAAGTGGTTCGCCCATGCCATGTAAACATTGGAATTCGTATTGTCCCTTATAATATTGTTCAGGATTTGCTAAATGATAAATAGTGGCTAAGGTTTGTGCATTATGTGTCGCGAATTGCGGATAAATAAAGTCTGGTTCGGCTAAAAGTTTGCGAGCACATGCAATATAAGATAAATCTGTGTGCACTTTTCGAGTAAAGACAGGATAATCGGTCATGCCTTCAACTTGTGCTTTCTTAATTTCACTGTCCCAATAGGCGCCTTTGACTAAACGAATCATTAAACGTTTTTGACTACGCTTAGCTAAATCAATGATGTAATCGACCACGTAAAAACATCTTTTTTGATAAGCTTGAATCACAAATCCAATGCCTTTCCAGCTATTCAATTTCGGTTCGAAACATAAGCGTTCAAGAAGTTCCAATGAAATTTCCAGACGATCAGTTTCTTCAGCATCGATATTTAGACCAATATCATATTGTTTCGCTAGAACCGCTAGATTAAAGACTTTGTGATAAAGCTCATCGTGTACACGGTCAATTTGCGAGCGTTGATAACGTGAATGAAGTGCTGAAAGTTTGATTGAGATACCGGGGCCTTCGTAAACATCTTTGTCAGACGATGCCTTACCAATCGCATGAATCGCATTTGTATAATCTTGATAATAGCGCTCCGCATCATGATCTGTAAGTGCTGCTTCACCTAACATATCATATGAGTAACGGAAGCCTTGTTCTTCTAATCGTTCGGCATTATTTAACGCCTCATCAATGGTTTCACCTGTAACAAACTGTTCACCCATCATACGCATAGCAACATCAACGGCTTTGCGAATAATGCCACGGCCACTTCGTGCCAAGATGCCTGTGAGTAGACCAGATAAACTATTTGCTTTAGGTGTTTCCATTAATTTACCGGTCAACATTAAGCCCCATGCTGCCGCGTTTACAAACATTAGGCTGCTTTGACCTAAATGATCTTTCCAATTGCCTTGGTTGATTTTGTCTTTGATCAATAAGTCACGTGTTGCTTTATCAGGGATACGTAACAGCGCTTCAGCTAAACACATGAGCGCAATACCTTCTTGTGAAGATAATGAAAATTCTTGTAATAAACCCTGTACAATGCCTGCTTTGCCCGCTGACCCTTTACGTTCACGTAATGAATGCGCTAAATTGAAGGCTAATTGATAAATTTTGTCTGAAATTTCTTGATCAATCTCGGTCTGTTCGAGAAGTGTTTCGACACATTCAGATTCATCACGGCGCCATGCACGATTTATTTCTAATTCTAGATCTGATTTATCTTTAAATTCAGTAATGTCTTGAATGTCTATTGGGCGAGAAAGGGGTGAGCTAAGTTGTTCCATGAGATATACGCCAGCGTCCTGTGACAATGAAATAGATTTATCTTTAAGGTTTATTTAATTTATAATTACAGAAAATATGGTGCATAACTCACTATAATTAGAGTTAAATTTAGAGAATAATTCGCATGCAGACTCAAATGATGACGTTGGATCGTACAGATTTAAAAATTTTAGATATCTTGCAAAAAGATGGGCGTCTATCAAATATAAAACTTGCTGAAATGGTCAATCTTTCTCCCACAGCAGCGCTTGCTCGAGTACAAAAACTAACCAAAGATGGATATATTACAGGTTATGAAGCCAAGTTAAATCCAGATCTGCTGAATCGAAGTTTTGTGGTATTTGTCGAAATTTTATTAGATAAAACAACTCCAAATGTATTAGAAGAATTTTCTGATGCAGTGAGAAGTTACCCTGAAATTGTTGAATGTCACATGATCAGCGGTGGGTTTGATTTTGTAGTTAAAATTCGTTGCGCCAACATGGAAGAGTTTCGTAAGATCTCTGGACAGGTTTTATGGCAACTGCCTGGCATCAAAGAAACCCGTAGCTATCCAGTGATGGAAGTTATTAAGGAATCTTCGCAAGTGCAACTTAAGCAAACATTTAAAAAGTAAATGTATAAGAAAGGGGCTATAAGCCCCTTAATTTTTTATTTCTCATTACCTTCCATTTTTGATTTCTTGCATTTCAATTTCATATTTCTGTTGAGCTTCATCAAAACGGTCAGTCACATCTTGCGCTGGCGGGCGGCCTAATAAACTCACCACCATAATACTCACCCAAGATAAAATAAAGCCAGGAATGATTTCATAGACGCCAGTATCAGCCATGGTGTTTTTCCATACAATGACGGTAACAGCACCAACAATCATACCTGCCAATGCACCATTGATGGTCATTCGTTTCCAGAAGAGAGAAAGGATAATCAGTGGTCCAAATGCTGCACCAAAGCCAGCCCACGCATAAGCAACTAAACCGAGTACCTTGCTGTTCGGATTCATTGCAAGGAAGATTGCCATAATCGCAACGATTAATACCATCAAACGACCTACCCAAACCAGCTCGGTTTGTGAGGCAGATTTACGAATAAATGCTTTGTATAAGTCTTCTGTAAGCGTGGTAGAGCATACCAATAGTTGGCAGCTTAGGGTACTCATCACTGCAGCAAGAATCGCGGCAAGAATCACTCCTGCAACCCATGGATTAAATAAGATTTTAGTTAATTCCATGAAGACTGTTTCAGGATTTGCATTGACTGCAGCACCGAGTTGAGGAAACGTATCAAAGTAAGCGATTCCGAAATAACCGACAGCGACTGCACCACCAAGACATAGAATCATCCATGTCATTCCAATTCGACGTGCAGCTGGAATAGACTTCACGGAATCTGCTGCCATAAAGCGCACAAGAATATGTGGTTGACCAAAGTAGCCAAGTCCCCATGCCATTGAAGATAAAATTGCTACAGTGCTGAGATCTGAAAGTAAATTATTCGCTAATGGGCGTGCGGATTCCACAATGACACTAACTTGCTGAGCATTTTCACCAATGGCTAAATAGGTCATTACTGGAGCAAGTAAAAGCGCAAAGATCATCAAGCCTGCTTGGAATGTATCTGTCCAACTGATGGCTAAGAAACCGCCAATACAGACATAACTAATCGTTGCCACTGCTCCAATCCATAGGGCTGTGTTGTAATCCCAACCAAATAGGCTTTCAAATAAACGTGCACCTGCGACCATGCCAGAGGCACAATAAATTGCAAAAAAAATCAAAATTACAAAAGCTGAGATGATACGAAGAACTTTTTTCCGATCACCAAAGCGGCTGGTGAAATAGTCGGGGAGAGTCAATGCGTTATGTTGTATTTCGGTATGAACACGTAGACGACCCGCGACCAACAGCCAGTTCAACCAAGCACCGATAATTAAACCAATGGCAATCCAAGCTTCGGATAAACCTGAGAGATAAATTGCACCAGGTAGGCCCATGAGTAACCAGCCACTCATATCTGATGCACCTGCGGATAATGCAGTGACGACACTGCCTAAACTCCGACCACCTAAAATATAATCATCAAAATTATTCGTGGCTTTGTAGGCATAAAGCCCAATGCCAAGCATCGCCACAATATAAAAAATAAATGTGATTAGCGTAGGATTTAATTGGCTCATTGCTATGCCATCCTTTGTCTGTCCTAAATGACCATCTTTCCGAGATGAATTTTTAATCGAATTATTCGAGGAGCTGATTCAAGCATGTTTTGAAAATTACGCTCTGTTACATTTGAGTGAGATTTATAGTCGTTTAGTGAAACTGAATGTAATTTTAGTTACAAAGACTATTTTTTCAAAAAAAGTTTACTTTGAGGTTTAAAACAATTCTATAAATGATTGTCTTTAACATAAAGTTACATTAGTCACTTAAACAGCGAAGTTGTAATTTTTTATTGCATAAAGAAGTATTAAATCAATAGTGAAAATAAGCATGAAGCCTATCATCGATATTGCATGATAATGGTGCATTATTGTTGAGTAATAAAAGTGTCTACGGTTGAATTTGATAAAACAAGAATAGAGCGGGATCTGCTCGGTGAAAAAGCGGTTCCTTTCGATCGTTACTATGGGATTCATACCCTACGTGCGATGGAGAATTTTCAGATTTCGCATCAACAGATAGGTGAAAACATACATTTTATTCGTGCATTGGCACAGGTTAAAAAAGCATCAGCACAGACAAATTTAAAATTTTCCAAATTGAGTCAAGACGTCAGTCAAGCGATTCAATGGGCTTGTGATCAATTGATTGAGCAGCCTGAAAGCTGGAAATCTTCATTTCCAATTGATATTTATCAGGGTGGAGCTGGAACTTCTATTAATATGAATAGTAATGAAGTGGTGGCTAACCTTGCACTCGAGCATCTCGGCTTGCCAAAAGGTCAATATGATGTAATTCATCCAAACGACCATGTGAATAAATCGCAATCGACCAATGATGTTTATCCCACTGCATTGAGATTAGCAACATATTACAGTTTAGAAGATTTATTGTCTCAAGTGCGCTCATTAATCGCTGCTATTGAGATCAAAGCATCTGAATTTCAACACGTAATTAAAATGGGGCGAACTCAACTCCAAGATGCTGTACCTATGACACTCGGACAAGAGTTTCGTGCATTTGCGACGCTATTAAAAGAAGACTATCGCCTCATCCAAAAGATGCGTCATTTACTGCTAGAAATAAATTTGGGTGCGACTGCGATTGGAACGGGTGTGAACACACCTCATGGATATGCACAAGAAGTGGTTCAAAAGCTTTCTCAAATTACTGGATTGAAATTACAAGGTGCTGAAGACTATGTTGAAGCCACCAGTGATTGTGGCGTATTTATTATTCTATCAAGTACTTTAAAGCGTTTAGCCGTCAAGCTCTCAAAAATTTGTAATGACCTGCGCTTATTAAGTTCAGGGCCTCGTACGGGATTAGCTGAAATTAGATTACCTGAATTACAAGCTGGCTCATCCATTATGCCTGCGAAAATCAATCCAGTTATTCCTGAAGTAGTGAATCAAATTGCTTTTAAAGTCATTGGTAATGATTTGACAGTGACCATGGCAGCTGAAGCGGGGCAATTACAATTAAATGTCATGGAACCTGTAATTGCACTGACCATGAATGAATCAACCAATTTATTAATTCAAGCAATGCAAACACTTGAAAACAAGTGTATTCAAGGTATTACTGCAAATGAACAGACTTGTTACGATGCAGTGATGCGAAGTGTTGGTATCGTCACATTATTAGATCCGATTCTAGGTCATGCCAAATGTGATGAAATTGGGAAGGTTTGTCTTGCAGAAAATAAAACCATTCAGCAAGTTGTCATTGAGCAGAATCTTTTGACGCAAGAGCAGTTAAATCAAATTTTCTCTTTTGAAAATTTAGTGTCTGAGATCGCGGGTCATGTTGTCGATGATATGAACATGGACAAAGTAAGTTAATAGAGTAGGTAGAATCTGAAAGTCAATTGAATATAAATTGATGGCATATTTCATTCAATGAGGTATGCCATTTTCATTGAAACTTTTAAGTATAATTTCTTAATTGAATGTTTATAATAATTAAAATTATGAGCCATAAATACAAACATTATAATTTAGAGAAAATGAATGAAAAGAATAGTAATAAGCACGCTGCTGTGTTCGATGTTGCTGGCATCCTGTTCAAAAAAAATAGAGGAACATTCTGCTGAAGCAGTTCAAGAAAATACTGCTGATACGCAAGTTGATATGCAAGAAGCGGCTGAACCAAATACTTTGCCCGTCCAGGAGCAAAAACCTGAGGTCATATTAAATCAAGAGGTTAATCCAGTTGAACTGACTCGTCGTATGGTTCGAGAGGCGCAAGTTAACTTTACTGTTAAAGATGTGGTGAAAAGCAGTTTAGAGATAGAAAAAATAACCCTTGAAGCTGGCGGATTTATTGAAAGAAAAGATATTGATTTCAATGTGGTTGATCTTAAACGTCAGAATATTTCAGAAGGCAAAGTAAAAGTATTTGAAAAAGTTGAACCTGTATCTTTTATGGTGCTACGTGTACCGAGTGAGCGTGCCCCACATGTTGTTAATCAACTTTTACCTTTAATGTTTTTTTTGAATCAGCAACGCTATAGTGCACAACGTTTTGAATTGAAGCTTCTCCAAGAAAAAATGAATCAAGCACAGACTATTTCAAGTCAAGCACGACCAGCTCATTTGAATGAAATCACACGGCTCACTCAACTCGAAGTTCAAGACCGTGTTAAATTCAGTACGATCAGTTTACAACTGAATCAACCAACACTAGTCCGAGAAAGGGTTGATATTGATATTGATGCAGTGGCGCGATTAAATGGTGATCACTTTATTCAGCGTGCTTGGAATAGCATCAAATATGGCTGGCAATTTGTGCTCGATCTTTTGGTGTTTTTATTAATGATTTGGCCTTTGTATTTGATTGTCTTAATTGGCTTCTTGTTATATCGATGGTTAAAACCTTATTTTGATAAACTCAAATAAGCCCATGCCTCAATTTGGCTGAACTGAAGAAAGAAGTTTGGCCAAATCTTGCATTCCTTCGGTTGCTGATTTTGAGATACATGTATAGTGTTGTGGCACACGGCCGAGATCGGCTTTAGGGTCGATATAATACGCATCACAACTTGGTGAAATACTGTGTACTAAGCCTGCAACAGGATAAACAGCTAAGCTCGTTCCAATCACAACAAAGATTTCAGCTTGCTGGCAAATCACTTCTGCTTCTTCAAAAGCGGGAACGGATTCACCAAACCATACGACATGTGGACGAAGTGGGTATCCAGCGTCACAAAAGTCACGAGAAATATCCAGTTCAGTACCTTCAATTGTGTAAAATTTGTCTGTGAATTGAGCATCTGGCCCCGAGGTTTTGGCGAGTCTTATATTTCCATGAAGATGCAGTACTTTTTTGCTTCCAGCGCGTTCATGTAAGTCATCAATATTCTGCGTGATCACATGTACATCAAAATGTTGCTCAAGTGCTGCAATCGCAAGATGTGCTGCATTAGGTTCAGATGCTAAAATTTTTTTTCGCCGTTCATTGTAAAAGCGCTGTACTAAAACAGGATTGTTACGCCAAGCTTCGGGCGTTGCGACATCCTCTATGCGATGGTTTTCCCAAAGTCCATCGCTATCTCGAAATGTATTGATACCACTTTCAGCACTCATACCAGCACCCGAAAAAATCACAAGCTTTGTTTTAGACTGATTCATCCAATCTCCATCCTATTGATTTTGTGCCCACGTATGACGTCTGGATCAACTTAATATTCAAATATTCATTAGAGCTTATATAGTTTGATTCAGAAATTTAGAAATTTCTTGTACGAATTTAATGGGTTCATTGATCAAAGGCGTATGCCCTGAGCGCTCAAACAGTACGATACGATGATTTTTAACCGATTCAGCAATGAGCTTTTGCCCTTGCGCTGGATAGAGTGCGGATTTAGCGCCGATAAAAAAAGTTGCTGGACATTCTAACTTTGAGATCGATGCTCTGTAATCTTCTTTATGGTTTAGATAGTTGTCAATGTACCAACGCATATAGTCGAGACGTTGCATAGGGAGGATTAACTTTTGAATTTTCGGTTGATTGAGTGTTGTTTTAAAAATTTTAGCGCTCAATTGATGATTATCTTGTAAAGATAAAAACTTAACCCAAAGCTCGACTAATTCGCGGCTTAAGTGAGTAGGTAATTTACTCAGGTTTTGATAATTTTCATGTTGATGTAAAAAAGAAGAAAGTTCGATGAGTAGCTTTTTGAACTCTGGATAGCGATCGCCCAATAGCCCGAAACTCCAAGTTTCATCAGAAGGTATTTTAGGGGTTTGATCAATATGCAAGTATGCTTGGATTTGATCAGCAAATTGACCATATTGCATACCATGCATGGCAGTAGTTGCCCCCATAGAATAAGCAATCACTCTATATTGTTGTCTAGGGCGTTGACTGATCAATGCCTGAATATCGTTCCAGTGACTTGAAATAGCATCAGTATCTGGAATTTTACAATGCTTAGACCCACCAAAACCGCGCCAGTCAGGAATAATGAATTTATATTTCTTTAAATTAAGTGCAAAAAAAGGAATCCATTGCCAACTTTGCATTCCTAAACCAGATAGCACCAAAACAGGTTCACCTTGACCAATTTCACGAACATATAATTTTTCGTCATCTTGCATGGTATAAAATGGCATAGATATATCCTTTATTTTGTATTCATTATTTTCAATTGTGGAATTACACGTTCTAACCAACTGATCCAACCTTGCTCTAATTCAATGCCTAATTGAAGAATCATTTTGTGAATATAGAGTGTACGGTCATCATTATCTTTATTAGCAAAATCTTTATCGTAAATCGCTTGATATATTTTTAACTTATTTTTATGAATCTCTAAATGAGATTCCAATTCTGTCAACACATTATTACCACCTAGTTGTGCTTCAGCTCTTAAACGCACCATCAATTCTTCTCTGAGTTGGGCAGGCTCACTATGCTGTACCATCCAATTGGCAAGTTCAGTTCGACCTAGAGCATCAACTTTATATTTTTTCTTTCTCGAGTTGGGATCGCCTTCATCAATAGTCGAAATCCAACCTTTTTTTTGCATAGCATTGAGTTCACGATAGATTTGTTGGTGAGTTGCATTCCAAAAGAATCCCATAGAACGGTCAAAGCGACGCGCAAGTTCAATACCTGTACTTGGTTTTTCAATGAGACTGGTCAACAAAACATGTGCTAAAGACATAAATCATATATCGTAAAATCTTGAATCAACTTTATTATGCAACATGTTGCATAAAAAGCAAAATTAGAATATATATTTATGCAACAAGTTGCATGAAGCACACAATAATAGCAAGCAAACGCGAGCCATGAGGTCAGAATGTCAAATTATCCAAACTTACTTGCACCACTAGATTTAGGTTTTACCACTTTAAAAAATCGTGTATTGATGGGTTCAATGCACGTAGGTTTAGAAGAGGTTGAAGGTGGCTATGAACGTATGGCCGCATTTTATGCTGAGCGTGCTCAAGGACAGGTCGGTCTTATCGTGACGGGGGGGATTTCACCCAACGATGCTGGTGTGACTTTTGCTGGAGGGTCAAAATTAGACTCGATTGCTGAAGCTGAGAAACATAAAATCATTACACAAGCAGTACATGATGCTGGCGGTAAGATTGCAATGCAGATTTTGCATACTGGTCGATATTCATATCAGCCTGAAAATGTTGCGCCATCAGCAATTCAAGCACCAATTAATCCAGTTAAACCTCATGCTTTAAGCTCGGCTGAAGTTCATCAAACCATTGATGATTTTGCTAACTGTGCAAAGCTGGCTCAATATGCAGGTTATGATGGTGTTGAGATTATGGGGTCTGAAGGTTACCTCATCAATGAATTTATCGCAGCACGTACCAATCACCGTGATGACGAATGGGGTGGGAGTTATGAAAACCGCATTCGTTTGCCGATTGAAATTGTAAAACGTACCCGTGCAGAGGTGGGTGAAAACTTTATTATCATTTATAGACTTTCGATGCTCGACTTGGTTGAGGGCGGTTCAACGCTTGAGGAGGTCATCCATCTTGCAAAAGAAATTGAGAAAGCTGGCGCAACCATCATTAATACAGGTATTGGTTGGCATGAAGCGCGTATACCCACGATTGCAACGAAAGTACCTCGAGCAGCATTTACATGGGTGACAGAAAAGCTAAAAGGTGAAGTCAATATTCCATTGATTACCTCAAATCGTATCAATACCCCTGAAATGGCTGAACACGTGTTAGCTTCAGGTCATGCAGATATGATTTCTATGGCTCGCCCAATGCTTGCAGATGCAGAATTTGTACTAAAAGCTGAACAGGGTAGAAGTGACGAAATCAACACGTGTATTGGCTGTAACCAAGCGTGTTTGGATCATATTTTTTCACTCAGAATTGCGTCATGCTTAGTTAATCCACGTGCATGCCATGAAACTGAACTCATTTTTAAAGAAACCCATACGCCTAAAAAAATTGCTGTCATTGGTGCAGGTCCTGCAGGATTGAGTTTTGCTACTTATGCAGCTGACCGTGGTCATCAGGTCATCATCTTTGAAGCAACCGATCAAATTGGGGGGCAATTCAATATTGCAAAAACGATTCCAGGAAAGGAGGAATTTTATGAGACATTGCGTTACTTTAAGCGAAAAATTGAGTTGCAGCCTTTAATTCAATTAAAACTTAATCATACTGCAACTTTTGAAGAGCTTAATACAGATCAGTTTGATGAAATTGTAGTCGCTACAGGTGTGACACCTCGACATTTAGATATTGAAGGAATTGATCATCCAAAAGTGTTGTCTTATATCGAAGTTTTAAGAGAGAAAAAATCAGTCGGACAGCGTGTTGCGATTATTGGTGCTGGTGGTATTGGTTTTGATACTGCTGAGTATCTAACCCATGAGGGGGAAAGTGGAAGCTTGAATCCTCAAAAATTTTATGATGAATGGGGAATTGATACATCTTATTCTAATGTAGGAGGTTTAAAACCTGCTCAAGTAGAACAGCCATCACGTGAAATCTACTTATTACAACGTAAAGCCACTTCAGTTGGTGCAGGCTTGGGTAAAACGACGGGTTGGATTCATCGTACTGGATTAAAAAATCGCGATGTAAAAATGATTCCAGGTGCAACGTATAACAAAATTGATGACCAAGGCTTACATATCACAATCAACGAACAAACTACCGTCTTAGACGTGGATCATGTGGTGATTTGTGCAGGTCAAGAATCATATACGGCTATGTTTGATCAACTTGAGCAGGCAGGTAAAAAAGTTCATTTAATTGGTGGGGCGAAAGAAGCGGGTGAGCTAGATGCAAAACGTGCGATTCGTCAAGGTGCTGAATTGGCTGCCAAGATTTAAGCCAGAAAATTTCTCTCCTGTATTCTAGATGAAAGTGCGAGAAGAGGATTTGGAGAGGGTACTTAATTGAATGAGACCTCTCCTTGACGCAGTATTCTCCCTTTTCTTCTAAAAGATTGGACTGATACAACAAAAAGGACGTAACAATGACACTCGAAACCACACAAAAATCTATTCAACGTTGGCACCACATGCTTGAAACGCGTGATTTAAGTCTATTGAATGAGCTTTTGTCTGAAAAAGTCGTATTTAAATCACCTGTCGCATTTAAGCCTTATCCAGGCAAACAGGTTGTTACTTTTATTTTGAGCAATGTGATTGAGATCTTTGAAAATTTTCGTTATCACCGTGAGTTCTATACAGCAGATGGGCTTAGTGTTGTGCTCGAATTTTCTGCAAATGTCGGTGAAAAAACATTAAAAGGAATTGATATGATCCAGTTTAATGAGCAAGGTCAAATTGTTGACTTTGAAGTGATGATTCGGCCTAAAAGTGGCTTAGAGGCTTTGGCGTTGCAAATGGGTCAACGTATGGCTCAATTTCTACCAAAATAAATTAGGCATGTTTTTGGCTTATGAATTGGAGTAAGTAAATTCGGAGTCTGTATGAATCTTAATCAGCGTTTCAAGTGGATGCAAGAATTCACTCAAACCCAACTTGATCATTTTACTGGTGCAGCTATACCTTCAATCTATTTTAATCCGCAAGGTGAGTTAGCGCATGTGATTTCAAACTTGAAACGTTTGCATTATAAATATAGACCAACGCCGTGGCTCTCGAATACGCATGCTCACTTGGTGTATTTTGATAAAATTCGAAAGAAAACCGTAAAATTAGAATATGACTTCATTGAACAGTTAACAATGTCTGATGGGGGAACGACGGGTATTGCTTGGTATGGCATGCATCTTTCTGCGGAAACGCCAACTATTTTAGTGCTACATACCATTACTGGAAGCCCAGCCAGTATGAGAGAATTGGTCAGAGACTTACATCAAGTAACTGGTTGGCGTATCGCATTGTGTTTAAGACGAGGGCATGCGGGTCTACCACTTTCAGTTCCTAAAATTAATCTTTTTGGAAACACGCAAGATCTAAGAGAGCAGATTGAACATATTCAACAGCGCTTACCATATTCTAAATTGTATGCAGTTGGGTCTTCAGCAGGAACTGGATTATTGGTTAGATATTTAGGTGAGGAAGAAAGCTCCACACCAATTCAAGCGGCTTTCGCACTTTGTCCTGGATACAATACGGAAACTGGGTTTTCAAATGTTCATCCTTTTTATAGCCGTTTGATGGCAAAAAAGTTAAATGCACATTTTTTAAAACCGTATGAGCAACATTGGCGAAATTTAGAAAGTTTAAAGCAACTGAGTGTTGCTAAAGATTTATTTGATTTTGAAAAAACATATTATCAGTTCGCTGGATTTGAAAATTATGACGCATATTGTAAAGCGACAAATCCCATCTATGTCTTTGAGAAGATTAGAGTGCCGTTGATGATTTTAAATTCGGAAGACGATCCAGTATGCCATATCCGCAATTTAGAGCCTTATAAAGAAGTGATTCAACATATGCCGAACATGGCAGTAGTGACCACAAAAAAAGGAAGCCATTGCTGTTTCTATGAAGGTAATAAAAATCCAGAATCTTGGGCACACAAATTAATTGCAGAATTTTTTTTAGAATTAGAGAAAGCCTGACAATTTTTGTTGTTTATAAATGAATAACAATTTGACTTTCATTCATGTTGACATTAAAAAACCGAGTCTTGTCACTCGGTTTTTTTAAATTCGAAAATTAGTTTTCTAAAGCAGGGGTAGCAGCAGCAATAGCAGCGGCAACAGCATCATCTTCAGATTGAGAACCACCTGTTGATGCACTTGGAGAAGGTGTAGGGCGTTCTACATTTTCAACAGCTGGTGCTGGCGCAGGATTCGTTTGTGCAGGAGCATCACGGTATTCACGACGAATAGTCGCTGACGTATTGTTTGTCTCCTGATGCTCAATTTCAACTTGAGTTGGTGGTTCAGGTTCGATTTCTGGTTCAGAAATCTCTATGTTCTCAATTTGTTCTGCCTGTTCAGTTGTTTCAACAGTTTGTTCCTGTTCTTCTTCCTTAGGCGCTTCTTTTTTTACACATGCAGTAACGAGAAGTGCAGATAAGATTGCACCACCGATTAAAAGTTTTTTATTCATAGTTGCTCAAAACAAACTAGCTAGATCGACTGACGTAGTATAACAGCAAATTAACAGATGAAAATCACTGAAAGTGTGCGTGAATCTTTATTGGAAATGATGATAGAATAACCAATTGTTTATTGTTCTTTGAATTGATGCGGATTGACTTTGCTTTATAGGTACAGAGTAAAGTAAAATTGCGCAACATTGCAGGCCGATTTAGGCTCGATTGTACGAGAAACCCAATGACCCATTTTATTTTCGTTACTGGTGGTGTTGTTTCATCACTAGGTAAAGGTATTTCAGCTGCTTCAGTTGCTGCACTTTTAGAAGCCCGTGGATTAAAAGTAACCATGGTGAAAATGGATCCATATATTAATGTCGATCCAGGGACGATGAGCCCGTTCCAACATGGTGAAGTTTTTGTCACAGAGGATGGTGCGGAAACTGACTTAGACTTGGGTTATTACGAACGTTTCTTGCGTCGTGCGAAAATGACCAAGCTTAATAACTTTACATCTGGTCGCGTGTACCAAGACGTTTTAAATAAAGAGCGTCGCGGTGATTACCTTGGTGGAACAGTTCAAGTTATTCCACACATTACAGACAATATTAAAGAACGTGTTCTTCGCGCTGGCGAAGGCTATGACGTTGCTATTGTTGAGATTGGCGGTACAGTAGGTGACATTGAATCTCTCCCATTCATGGAATCTGTTCGTCAGTTAATGGTTGAACTTGGTCACAAACGCACAATGCTGATGCATTTAACGTTGTTGCCATATATCAAGTCAGCTGCAGAGTTGAAAACAAAACCAACTCAGCACTCGGTGAAAGAATTACTCTCAATCGGTATTCAACCAGATATTTTGATCTGTCGTACTGAACACGATGTTGATGCTGATACAAAGCGTAAAATTGCGTTGTTCACGAACGTAGAAGCTCGTGCAGTTGTGGTGTGTAAAGATGCACGCACCATTTACGAAATACCACGTACGTTCTATGAGCAAGACGTTGATGATTTAATTTGCGAGCGTTTTGGTTATAACGATTTACCAGAAGCCGATCTTTCAGATTGGGATAATGTCGTAGAAGCATTATTAAACCCTGAGTACACTGTTCGTGTTGCGATGGTGGGTAAATATGTTGAACTTCCAGATGCTTATAAATCTGTGAACGAAGCACTTTTACATGCGGGTATTCAAAACCGCGTTAAAGTTCAAATTGATTATGTCAATGCCGAAGAACTTGAAAGCCAAGATGTAGCAGAAGTGTTGAAAGATGCTGACGCAATCTTAGTTCCTGGTGGTTTTGGCGAGCGCGGTACTGAAGGTAAGATGCAAGCGATTAAATTCGCACGTGAGAATGGAATTCCATTCCTTGGTATTTGCTTAGGTATGCAACTTGCGGTCATTGAATACGCACGTAATGTTGCTGGTATTGCAGATGCAACCTCAACAGAATTTAACCGTTCAACTAAATCGCCTTTAATTGGTTTAATTACGGAATGGTTAGACGAACGTGGTGAAGTACAGCAACGTTCTGTAGATTCTGACCTTGGTGGAACAATGCGTCTTGGCGCTCAAAAATCAGAATTGGTTGAAGGCACTAAAACTGCAGAAGTGTATGGTTCAGTAGAAATTATTGAACGTCATCGCCATCGTTACGAAATGAATAATCGTTATATTCCTGCTTTAGAAGAAAAAGGCATGAAAATTTCTGGTTATTCACCAATCCAACGTTTAGTTGAAACTGTTGAAATTCCTCAACATCCTTGGTTTATTGCTGTACAATTCCACCCGGAATTTACAAGTTCTCCACGTGATGGTCATCCATTATTTGCTGGTTTTATTGATGCTGCTAAAAAACAGTATCAAAAATCGAAATAATGAATGTCTTAGGACATAACTAGGAAGTTTAAATGTCACAATTAAAAGCACAAGAAATTGTACGTTTAGGCGATATACAAATGGCAAATCATTTGCCATTTGTATTATTCGGCGGAATGAATGTACTTGAATCAAAAGATTTAGCTTTTGAAATTGCAGAAACTTATGTTGATATTTGCAAACGTTTGGATATTCCATATGTTTTCAAAGCAAGCTTTGATAAAGCAAATCGTTCGAGCTTAAATTCTTTCCGCGGACCTGGTCTTGAAAAAGGAATTGAGTGGTTAGCTGACATTAAAAAACATTTTAATGTACCCATCATTACAGATGTTCATGAACCATATCAAGCAGCACCTGTGGCTGAAGTGGCTGACATCATTCAATTACCTGCTTTCCTCAGCCGTCAAACAGATCTTGTTGAGGCAATGGCAAAAACTCAAGCCATTATCAATATCAAAAAAGCGCAATTCTTAGCACCGCATGAAATGCGTCATATCCTGCATAAATGTTTGGAAGCCGGGAATGACAAGCTGATTTTATGTGAGCGTGGCTCAGCATTTGGTTACAACAACTTAGTTGTCGATATGCTTGGTTTCGACATCATGAAAGAAATGAATGTGCCAGTCTTCTTTGATGTGACACATGCACTTCAAACCCCAGGTGGTCGTGCAGATTCAGCAGGTGGTCGTCGCGCACAAATTACGACATTAGCGCGTGCGGGTATGGCTACAGGTCTAGCAGGTCTTTTTCTGGAAGGACATCCTGATCCAGAAAAAGCAAAATGTGATGGACCTTGCGCTCTTCGAATGTCTCAACTTGAGCCATTCTTAGCTCAGCTTAAAGAATTGGATACCTTGGTTAAAGGTTTCAAAAAATTAGATACACACTGATGCAGCGTTAGACGCATCGTTTTATTAATCAACTGAGGAATTGTTCATGAGCCAAATCGTTGACATTCGTGCACGTGAAATTTTGGACTCTCGTGGTAACCCAACCATCGAAGCAGACGTTATCTTAGCATCTGGCGTAGTTGGCCGTGCATGTGCACCATCTGGTGCTTCAACTGGTTCTCGTGAAGCTTTAGAACTTCGTGATGGCGATAAAGCACGTTACTTAGGTAAAGGTGTTAAAACTGCTGTGAACAACGTAAACACGTTAATCCGTGACGCGTTAGTGGGTAAATCAGTATTCGAACAAAAAGACATCGATAATACGATGATCGCTTTAGACGGAACTGAAAACAAAGAAAAATTAGGTGCGAACGCAACTTTGGCAGTGTCTTTGGCTGCTGCGCGTGCTGCTGCTGACGAAAAGAAAATTCCTCTTTTCCAATACATCGCAGACCTTCGTAACAACAGCATTTTAACAATGCCTGTTCCAATGATGAACATCTTAAATGGTGGTTCACATGCGGACAACAACGTTGATATTCAAGAGTTTATGATTGAGCCAGTTGGCTTTACTTCATTCTCTGAAGCGCTTCGTGCGGGTGCAGAAATTTTCCATTCTTTAAAATCAGTTTTAAAGAAACAAGGTTTAAATACTGCTGTTGGTGATGAAGGTGGTTTCGCGCCAAACTTACGTTCAAACGAAGAAGCAATTACAGTTATTCTTGAAGCAATTGAAAAAACTGGCTACAAAGCAGGTTCTGACATTATGCTTGCGCTTGACTGTGCATCTTCAGAATTCTACAAAGATGGTCAGTACATCCTTGCTGGTGAAGGCAATAAAGCATTCACAAACAACCAATTCTCTGACTACCTTGCTGGTCTTGTAAACCAATATCCAATTATCTCTATTGAAGATGGTTTAGATGAATCTGATTGGGAAGGTTGGTCTTACCTAACTTCGATTCTTGGCGACAAGATTCAATTGGTTGGTGATGATTTGTTTGTTACAAATCCTAAAATCCTTCAACGTGGTATCAACGAAAAAGTTGGTAACTCTATCCTGATTAAGTATAACCAAATCGGTACGTTGACTGAGACTTTAGATGCGATCTATCTTGCTAAAGCAAATGGTTACTCTACAGTGATTTCTCACCGTTCTGGCGAAACTGAAGATTCTACAATTGCGGATCTTGCAGTAGGTACTGGTGCTGGTCAAATCAAAACTGGCTCACTTTGCCGTTCTGACCGTGTAGCGAAATACAACCAATTACTTCGTATTGAAGAATTAACGAATGCTATTTACCGCGGTAAAGCTGAGTTTAAAGGTTTAAATTAATCGTTTAGATTATTTTGAATTTCAAAAAACCACTCTGTAAAGAGTGGTTTTTTTTGTTATTAAGCTATGAAATAAAAAGTGTAAATATAATGACTCTAGAATATTCAATAACTTTTGATATTTAACAGTACATGTTTTTAAAAGAAACCAATCAATGTGAATTTGTTTAACATTTGCATATTTAACACAGTTACACATACTACCTTTCTTTGTTTTAGGGTATATTAGTGCTCTAATTTCATGATGTTAACTAAGCCTCAAATATAATGTTAGACGTCTTTAAAACTACTTCAAGTAAAGTGATTTTGCTGGTGGCAATAATTTTAATTGCCATCTTTCAATATCGCTTTTGGCTCGGTGAAGGAGGATATTTCCCTCATCAGGCGCTACTTCAGCAAATGAATCAACAAGCTGAAACAAATGAAGAGTTAAAAGAGCGTAATCGTATTCTGGCTGCTGAAGTATATGATCTAAAAAATGGTGTAGAGGCGATTGAAGAACATGCACGTTTAGATCTTGGCTTAATTAAGCCTCATGAAACTTTTATTCAAATGAGTACAATCAGTACGAATTATAAGCCGATTTACATCGGCCCAAATGCTAACGTAGATTTAAGAACCAATGAGTCTAGACAACCTGAATCTGAACAACCGTAAATTATGGGCTATTATTCCGGCAGCAGGTTCTGGTAGTCGATTTTCCAAATCAGCGTTAAAGCAATATCAAATTATCCAGAATAAAACTATACTTGAGCATACTGTAGAACGTATTGCTCAATTGCCTATTGCTGGCTATGTATTGGCAATCTCAGAGCATGACCAATTTGCTCAGACACTTCAATTTGCTAAATCAGAAATCCTTCATTTCTGCTTAGGTGGTCAGGAGAGGGTTGATTCTGTACTTAACGGTTTAAAGTATTTAACCAATATTGCAGATGAAAATGATCTGGTGTTTGTGCATGATGCTGCTCGACCTTGTGTCAGCTTGAGCAATTTAGAATCTTTGATTCGCCATGTTATCGAATCTAAGCATAGCGCAATTTTAGCAACGCCTGTACGTGATACTTTAAAAAGAGTAGATCAGTCGAGTGCCATTGAAAAAACTGTAGATCGAAGTGCATTGTGGCAAGCACAAACCCCACAATTGTCGACCATTAAATTGCTAAAAACTTCGATTGAACATGCATTAACTCACAAGATCACAATCACGGATGAAGCGAGTGCGCTTGAATATGCTCATCATCCAGTAGATGTGGTGATTGGACGATCTGATAATATTAAGATTACTTATCCTGAAGATTTAGAACTTGCTCGTCTGATTCTTCAGTCACAGTCTGACTCGAAATAATTTAGTTTTATGTTTGGGACTTTGCTTAAATAGCCAAAACATTGTCTTATAATAACGCCACTTAGAATATGCAATTCAGCCAATGATACCTTCACAACAGTACCGTTTTTTGCGTCATGCCTTGAGAGATGGACGAACAATCAAACATGATTCGTCACGTTGGACTAAATTACATTTAGATCCATGGTTACTTGGTTTTTTGATATTAAACGCAGCTTTTGGACTCATGGTTGTTTATAGTGCAACCAATCATGATTCAAGCATGGTGATTCGGCAGGCGACCAGTTTTGGTATCGGTTTTATTTTGCTGTTTATTTGTGCACAAATTCCTCCAAAAGTTTATCAAATTGTCAGTCCTTATCTGTATGCATTTTCGATTGTGCTTCTGCTTTTGGTATTGCTAATTGGTGATGTTCGCTTAGGCGCAAAACGCTGGATTTCTATTCCTGGATTAGGGAGTGTGCAGCCCAGTGAATTTATGAAATTTACGATGCCACTCATGATGGCTTGGTTTTTTAGTCTGCGGACTTTACCACCCAAATTTATGCATATTCTCTTTGCTTTATTTCTGATGATGATACCTTTTGTTTTAGTCGCATTACAGCCTGACTTAAACATTGGATTAATTATTCCTGGAATTTTTGTCATTTTTTTAAGTGGTATTTCTTGGCGTTTGATTGGGGCTGTGGTTGCTGGGTTTGCAGTGGTTGCACCATTATTATGGAATTTCTTTCTACAGGAATATCAGAAAAAGCGAATTTTAACTTTGTTTGATCCTGAATCAGATCCGCTAGGTGCAGGGTGGAATATCATTCAGTCTAAAATTGCGATTGGTTCTGGTGGACTATTTGGTAAAGGTTTTAATGAAGGAACACAGTCTCATTTAGGTTATCTCCCTGAACATCATACAGACTTTATTATGTCTGCTTATGCAGAGGAATTTGGCTTTTTTGGTGTGTTTGTATTATTTGTTATCTTTGCAGCGATCATTATTCGTTGTTTGATTATTTCCATGAACAGCTTCCATAATTTTGGACGTCTTTATGCGGGTGCGGCAGGTTTAACTTTCTTTTTCTTTGTGTTTTTGAATAGTGGAATGGTGAGTGGAATTCTTCCAGTAACTGGTGATCCATTGCCACTCATGAGTTATGGTGGTACGGCAGTCATTGCAACGCTTGCAGGTATGGGCATTGTAATGTCTATACATACTCATCGCTAAAACATGTGGGGTTGACAGCAAATATCAACTCACATTCTACTTACTCTCTCATTTATTGAAAATTTGAGCTTCAATGATTGCTCTAATCATTCATTACACTTGTATGTTGAAAAAGATGAAAGTGTAGATGGAAGTTGATCTATGCTATTTGAGAGAGTAACTTTAAAAAAATTAACTTATTTCCTCATTTTTTTGTAATAACTAAATTTTTATCGATGGTAGAGAAAATTTGAGCTAAACAATGACCTTTGTACTGTTTCCTGAGAAAAAAATATCCCTGTCATAGCCGTTGTCTTAAAGTTGGTGATCCATTTTATGAAAATTTTTTTCTAAATTTGATTCATGTAGATGTATAAAAAAATTAACTATGGCATATTAATTGCTGAATAAGAATTAAACGAATATTGCAGGAGAGAGGTCTTCTGTAGATCCGCCGAAGGAGCAACGACCCCGGAATCTCTCAGGCAAAAGGACTGTAATTATTCTCAATCATCTGGAGAGAAGTCTAATGATATTTAGACTCACCGAAGGGGATGGAAAAATTCATATGTCATGAAGATTTCCGAAGCTCTCAGGTACCGTGACAGATGGGGCACTGAAAATATAAAATTTTCAAGGAGCTTTTATGTCACATATTATGGTGATTGGTGCAGGCATTACAGGAATAACCACTGCCTACGAATTATTAGAACTTGGTTATCAAGTCACAATTTTGGATAAAAACTTATACCCAGCAATGGAGACTTCATTTGCGAATGGAGGTCAACTTTCTGCATGTAATGCAGAGGTGTGGAATCAGAAAGCAACGGTACTGAAGGGTATCAAATGGATGACCCAAAAAGATGCACCGTTATTACTCAACCCATCTTTTGATTTGCATAAATACGCTTGGCTGATCGAATTTATGGGTAACATCAAGCATTACGAAGCCAACACACAAGAAACGGTAAGACTGGCATTATTGGCAAGAAAACGGCTGTTTGAAATTGCACAGAAAGAAAATATTCAATTCGATTTGGAAAAGCGTGGAATTTTGCACTTTTATCATAATCAGCAGGATTATGATGTCGCTATACGAGTGAATGATTTGTTATGCAAAGGTGGATTAGAGCGTCACGCTGTTACAAATGAAGAAATTCACAGTATTGAACCAAGTTTGACGGGGGAATATTACGGTGGTTTTTATTGTCCTGATGATGCCACAGGAGATATACACAAATACACCACGCATTTAGCCCAAGTGGTGGCGAATAAAGGCGGGAAATTTTTATACGGTGTACAAGTTGAAGATTTAAATCTGGATCATTCAACAGAACAAGTTTCAGCTAAATATCGCGCTTGTGATCCTAAAAGTAGAGATATACCCGATGGATTTATTCAAGCTGATGCAATGGTCATTTGTGGTGGAGTTGGAAGCTATCATTTAGCACAACAGGCTGGAGATTGTGTCAATGTTTATCCAGTGAAAGGGTACTCGATTACAGTTCAGCTGAATGATGAACATAGCCAACAACATGCACCATGGGTAAGTTTATTGGATGAAAGTGCAAAAATTGTGACGTCGAGATTAGGTCGAGATCGTTTAAGAATTGCTGGTACTGCAGAATTTAATGGCTATAACCGAGACATCCGTATGGATCGCATACAACCTTTGGTTCATTGGGTGAATCGTAATTTTGATATTTCAACTGAGCATTGTGTCCCTTGGGCTGGATTAAGACCGATGATGCCGAATATGATGCCAGTGGTAAGACAAGGGAAGCATCCGAGAGTCTTTTATAATACCGGTCATGGGCATCTGGGTTGGACGCTGTCAGCTGCAACTGCTGCAATGATCAGTTTAGAAATTTCACAGAAAATAGCGGCTTAATGAAAAGCCACAATAGCGTGAAAACTATTGTGGCAAATACATTTATAGTCGAGTGAAAACTTGATCTGCATTCAAACGAGATTTAGGTAATTTGGCATTAAAATCTTTTTCACTTCGATAACCAAGTGCCAATAGCACTGATGGAATCAGGCCTTTTGCGTCAAGATTTAACTCTTCAGCGATAATTTTTTCATCGAATCCTCCAATTGGAGTGGCATCGATACCTTCTAAACCTGCAGCAAATAAGGTTTGCCCAAGTGCAATAAAAGTTTGATTTTCAGACCAGCGCTGGATATCGCCTTTTTCGTTGCGATAATAATCAACATAGCCTAAGCGCGTATCTTTTTGAGCTTGTTTTGCTTGGTCATCTTTAAAACGACCACTGATTTCATCTTGATTTAATAATCGATCTAGATGAGAGTCTGTAATGTCTTTATGCGTACAAAACAGAATTGTGTGTGAAGATTCAAGGACTTTGGGTGCATTATAAACATACTTACCAACCAGTGCTTTAGCAATGCGCTGTTTGGCTTCATCAGTTTCGATGACAAAGAAATGCCACGGTTGAATATTGATAGATGAAGGTGCGAGCCTTAAAGATTCCAATAATTTTTCAAACTTTTCTTGAGGGATCTTTTTTGAAGAATCGTATGCTTTGGTGGTGTAGCGAGATTGGGAGATGTTTAACAAATCCATATTATCCTCCGATTATTCACAATATATTCATCTAAAAATTTTAAATGACTCTGAACTTAAATATTTTCTATAGTTGATGCTAAATGATATGAAAAATCTGACTTGTCTTTAAATCAATAGGCATATTTTAAATCAGTATATTTTTCTAATGACATTGCAATTTGTTGGTTGATAAATGCGCGCACATCTTCTTCAGTCATAGGTTGACCATTCTTGCTGATATTATGTTCGATCGGTGCTTGGTCTGCGGCCTTAATTTTGTAGACAAGGTGGGTGATCAATTCGTAATCGTTATTATGGTTTACGATGTTAGTCACATATTGATATGAATGCTCAAAGTTGAGATCTTGATGGGAAAATATAAATTGTTCAAAGATTGTCAATGCGGCGCCATCAGCAAGATTTTTGAGTTCATCAATAATTGTGGCATCTAGGCGTACATCATAACGTTCAGAGATTGCTTTACCATCGATTAATAATGACACTTTATCATCTTCATGGTGCTGAACAGTAATATTGCTGAAATTAGACATGACAAACTCACGAATTGAATTGAGTGGTTATTATCATATGCAGAAAAACTTAAAGCAAAACATACTGATTAATATTCAAACATTGAGTGAAATTTCAATTTAAAGGTTGATGAGATCATTATAAAAATAGAGGAACTAATAAGACCATGTTTTCAGTGTCAGATCATTGATTGACTGCTTAGAGAATTTCGATTGATTAATTTCCAAAATTTGAGCTTGATCCAAACGCCAGTCGCCTAAGACAATTCTTCTTTTATCTTGAGAGATATGGATTTGAGGGCGATGCGTATGACCATGAATTAGTAAATCAACTTCTTTCAATGCATCGTGGACAGCATCTTGATTTACATCCATGACATCATAAGATTTAAATTCTTTTGATTCGTGGCTTTTTTTTCTAAATCCATTTGCAAGTTGAGTACGAAAAGAAAGTGGGGTTTTCCGCAGTATCCAAATGAGGAGTGGATTTCTGATTATTTTTTTAAAACGTTGATAGGCGACATCGTCTGTACATAGCGAATCACCATGTTCTATACGAATTTGGACGTCATTTATTTTTAAGTTAGAGACTTCGGACAATAAGATGCCATCAAATTTATTTAAAAAAAATTGATTCAGCGCAAAATCACGATTGCCGACAGAAAATAGAACTTGATTTCCCTGTGCAGTAAATCTTTTTAAGCGTTCAACGATTTCATCGAGCCAAGGAGCTGTATAGTCATCACCAATCCATGCATTAAACCAATCACCTAAAATATAGAGTTGGGTTTGCTGGTCTTGATAATGATCTAATAAATCTAAAAACCCTCGAACGAGTCGAGGGTGTTCAGGTGACAGGTGTAAATCTGAAATAAACAGATAGGTCACTTAATATTCCTTATTTGCCTACATCCCCATCAACTTTAGATGGGGAAACAATCCCTTGAACATGATATTCGTTTTAAAGCAGTGCTTGAAAACTTAATAAGTTAAGGGGTAGGTTTTTTATTCAGAGATAATTTTAGCAGATTCGATCACAACGTTTTCTAGTGGAACGTCAGCGTGGTAGCCACGGTTACCAGTGCGAACGCCTTTGATTTCATTAACAACGTCCATACCTTCTACAACTTTACCAAATACTGCATAACCCCAGCCTTGAGCTGTTTTACCCGTATGGTTAAGGAAAGCATTGTTTTTCACGTTAATGAAGAATTGTGCAGATGCTGAGTGAGGAGCTTGAGTACGTGCCATGGCAATCGTACCTTCGTCATTGCTTAAACCGTTGTCAGCTTCATTTTCAATAGAATCGCGAGTTGCTTTTTCTTTGAAGTTTTCATCCATGCCACCGCCTTGGATCATGAAACCGTCAATTACACGGTGGAAAATTACGCCATCATAAAAACCATCACGAACGTACTCTAAAAAGTTAGCAATAGTTTTAGGTGCTTTTTCAGAGTTAAGCTCTAGAACAATACGTCCTTTATTGGTGTTTAATTCGACTTGAGGAAAACTCATTCTATAATCTCCTGATCATGGACAAAAAGCCATGGGTTTGTGGTTGAGAGAAGCATAAGCAAACTGTAAACTACAAGGCAAGCAAAAACGTTATTTTCTTTGTTAATAATATGAAGATAGCGTTTTAATTATCCTATTTTATCTTATAGAAGTGATTTATCAACTATGAAGCCGAATGATGTTGTTTCATCCCTGCCAAATACCCCGACGACTAACAATCCATCAGTCGATGCTGCGCAGCAAGAACAACAACCGGGCTTAGACTTTGTACGTCAAGTAATTACAGAAGATCTTGCAGCAGGGCGTACAGATAAAGTCGTGACGCGCTTTCCACCAGAGCCTAATGGTTATTTACACATTGGACATGTTAAAGCGATTTGCCTGAATTTTGGTATTGCAGAAGAATTTTCTGGTTTATGTAATCTTCGTTTTGACGATACAAATCCAGATGCAGAAGAACAAGAATATGTAGATGGTATTGCGAACGATGTTAAATGGCTCGGTTTCGACTGGAATGGTGAACCACGCTACGCATCAAGTTACTTTGATCAATTGTATCAATGGGCGATTCAATTAATTAAACAAGGTGATGCATATGTCGATTTGCAATCTCCTGAAGAAATTAAGCTGAATCGTGGAAATTTTGTAGAACCAGGTAAAAATTCTCCGCAACGTGATGCAACGGTTGAAGAAAACTTAGCACGTTTTGAACAAATGCGTAATGGTGAGCTTGGAGAAGGCCAAGCAGTACTTCGTGCCAAGATTGATATGGCATCACCGAACGTACATATGCGTGATCCAATTCTTTACCGTGTTTTACATTCTGAGCATCATCAAACAGGCGATACGTGGAAAATCTATCCAATGTATGACTATGCTCATCCTTTGTCTGATGCGATTGAAGGCATTACGCACTCGTTATGTACGCTTGAATTCCAAGACCATCGCCCGTTCTATGATTGGGTTGTCGCTAAGGTAAATTCTCCAGCAGTTCCACGCCAGTACGAATCAAGCCGTTTGAATGTTGATTACACCATCACCTCAAAACGTAAATTACGTAAGCTGGTCGAAGGTGGTTACGTCAATGGTTGGAATGATCCACGTATGCCTACAGTCGTGGGAATGCGTCGTCGTGGCTTTACTCCAGAAGGCTTACGTGATTTCTGTAAGCGTGTGGGCGTATCTAAAACTGATGGTATTGTCGATGTTGCAATGCTTGAATTCTGCATTCGACAATCATTAGAAAATACTGCTGCACGTGGTATGGCGGTACTGAATCCTCTTAAAGTGACATTGACCAACCTTCCAGAGGATATGGATTTAACACACGCACGCCATCCAAATGTTGATATGGGTGATCGTGTAATTCCACTGACTTCTGAATTGTATATTGATCGTAAAGATTTTGAGGAAGAGCCGCCTAAAGGGTTTAAACGCTTAATTCCTGGTGGTGAAGTCCGTTTACGTCATGCTTATGTGATTAAATGTGATGAAGTGATTAAGGATGAAAATGGCGAAGTTGTTGAACTTAAATGCTCTATCGATCCGCATACTTTAGGTAAGAATCCAGAAGGTCGTAAAGTCAAAGGTGTTATTCATTGGGTATCTGCAAATAAAGGGATTCCTGCTGAAATTCGTATTTATGATCGTCTATTTACTGAAGCCGCACCTGATGCGGACGATGATTTCTTAGCGAATTTAAATCCAGATTCTCTAAAAATTGTTCAAGCGGTAATTGAGCCTGCTTTAGCTCAAGCGAAACCTGAAGATCGATTCCAATTCGAACGTGAAGGTTATTTTGTCGCTGATCAATTTGATCATACTGTTGAAAAACCTGTCTTTAACCGTATTTTGGATTTAAAAGATAGTTTTAAGCCTGCAAAATAAAGTTTGGTAATATCAAAAAAAGCCTGATTGATTCAGGCTTTTTTTTATTCAAATTTAGGTTAATAAATAATTTTTGTGATTAAATTCACATGATTAGATAAAGGTGAGTATTTAAGAATAATTTAATAAGTTATAAATAAAAACTAAAATAACATTATATTTCAAATATATATTTGACTATTTGGATTTTCAAGCGCATATTTAATTCAACCGAAAGGTTAATTTGAAACTTTGTTTTCCTCGAAACCCTGCTTAAGCGGGGCTTTTTTTTGCTTTAGTTTCTGATGTTGCTGTAAAGCGATATACACAGGGCCTTTCAGTTTGCGCTGATCATTTAACTTTTTCTTAATATAAAATACCAAAGCAAAACAGGTGGTTGCTAAAGTTAAAAGAAGACTATTTAAGTAGCTCATGAGTGAGCTGATATAACCAATAGTGGTGAGTCTATTCATCATTTTGATGACTTGTGGACTACTTTCGATGCCCGTGATCGCCCAAGAACATAAGTGTTCACAATTATTAATAATGAGATGATAGTTATTTTCATGCATTCGAGAGCGCATTCGTCTTACGACAGCACGACCTGAATATTTGGGGGTGCTATAATGCCGAATCGTAATTTTTTTGCCATGTGCAAATTTTTGCAGAGATGTAATTTCGATCGGATGTTTTTTAAAGAGATGAGCAAAACCTGAATAATGAATAACACGACCCTTACCCACATAAATACCATGATGTGAATAACCAAAATGCTTAACAATTAAGTGAGCACCAAGAGGGAATGTTTTGACGTGTTTATGCCGCATTTATAAAATATTCCAATAACTTTACAGATGTACATTTATTGAAAGAGAGTCCACAGTATAACCGAATTGGAAATAAATAATGAGGTATAAATACAATATAAGCACCCTAAAAAAGGTGCCTAAATTTTTTATTCAAGTCAAATGAAGTTATGAGAAGAAAGCATTTTGTGCTTCACAATTTTTAATTGCATCTTCTTTAGGAAGCTGTTGAATTTGCTCTTCAAACTCGATTTTTTGACGATCTATGGCAGTTTGAGGAATACCGCTCTCTTTCGCTAATTTTTCAATGTTGCCCCAAACTTCCTCACATGCTGAAGGTAGCTTATTACAACCACTAAGCGATATGAAAGTCGCCCCTAAAATAATGAATAGAATATTTTTCATTGAATCCCCAAATGTATTTTTAATTATCCTATGAGCTTATCTTAATTGAACATTTTTAAATTGAACAGAAAATTTATCATAAAAAAAGCACTGTCTATGCAGTGCTTTTTTTCTTTACTGAAGGGTGATTTTGTTACTCAATAAATCAGTAAGATCTTTTTTTGAATAGCCACGCGAAATAAGAACTTTTTTGATTCCGCGGATTACATCTTCATCTGATGCCTTTTGTAAAGCCTCGATCAACTGATCGTTAGTCTTACATGAACAATCATTTTCAACACAAGCAATTTGATTTTTATGCTCGTTCTGCTGCGAATCTGATGAAAACAGCTTTTGCCAAAAACTCATAGAGCCTTCATTTGCAACCAAAGATAGGTCGAAATATAGTCGATTTAAAATTTAATGCAAGTTTGTAACCGTGATTTAAGGCTCATTTTAAAATAAATATTTCGATGATAAACCTAAAGTTTAACGAAATTATGACATTGAAAAATTAAATATTTCTTTATTTATATGATTTCTAAGTGAAATTCAAAAAGAATAAAAAATGGACAGTGTAAGAACTGTCCATTTAGTAAGAAATAAATTGTTTAAATTTTCTCTAAAAGAACGCCTGACTCGACATGGTGGGTATAAGGAAATTGATCGAACAGCGCAAATTTAGTGATTTTATGAGTTCCCGATAACATCTTTAAATTGTCGTGCAAAGTATCTGGATTGCATGAAATATAAATAATACGGTTAAAGTGTTGAAGTAGTTTCAAGGTATCATCATCAATGCCTGCACGAGGTGGATCTACAAATACAGTATCGAAGTCATAACTTTGAATATCAATATTGGCTTCTTGTAAACGTCTAAACTCACGTTCTGCATTGAATGCTAAGGTAAAATCTTCAGCTGAAAGGCGAGCAACTTGAATATTATTAATTTGATTTTGCTCAATATTCCATTGCGCTGCATAAACTGATGATTTAGCCAGTTCTGTTGCTAGAACGCGATTAAACTTTAGCGATAATGGAAGGGTAAAATTACCATTACCGCAATAAAGCTCTAAAAGATCTTTATCACTGGTTTGAGCTGCATTACATGCCCACTCCAGCATTTTTTGACAAACTTGCGCATTTGGTTGCGTGAAGCTACTTTCAATTTGCTTATATTTGAATTTACGGTCAAATACTTGTAATTCTTCAACTACATATTCATCCGTCAATACAATTTTTTGACCACGGCTGCGACCAATAATCTTAATATTGAGTTTTGAAGATAAATTTTTTGCTAGTTGTTCCCAGTCTTGATCAAGCGGACAACGATAAATCAATGAAACCAGCATTTCACCGTTCAACGTAGAAAGAAAATGTACTTCAAACAGACGCTTAGAGAGCACTGCATTTGATTTTAGTTCAGACAGGAGAACTGGCATTAAATCATTAATAGATTTATCCGCGATTGGAAACTCATCAACACGTACAACTTTCTTTTGAATACCATCTTCCGCGCGTTCAAACATGGCATAAAACATATCATCTTCTGTATGCCAAATACGGAACTCAGCTCGCATACGGAAATGTTTTTCAGGAGATGAAAAAACTTCTAGTTCAGGTGGTTGATATTCAGCAAATTGATTGCGGATACGTTCAATTTTTGCATCAAGTTGTTGTTGATAAATAGAAGTCATAAAAATCTAAAAAAACTAGCACAAAGCAGAGTGAATGGTAGCAAATAATAAGCCAACATTCTTCTAAATCTTTGTGCTGTTGTGACTATCTTTTGGTGAGGTGCTCAACTAAGTAGTCGATGAACACACGTACAGCTGGTAATAAACCACGGCGAGAAGGGTAAACCACATGAAAAATACCGTGTGGCGCATTCCAGTTAGGCAGAACCTTAACAAGACGCCCATCTTTAATATAATCTTCAACAATACTGTCTGGGAGTAATGCTACCCCACAATTGTCACTTGCAAGTTGTGCAAGCATAAGTAAGTCAGAGCCCATCACGACTGGACTCACTTTGACTTTAATCGATTTGTTGTTTGAATCATGTAGTACGAGTTGTTGATCAGTATGTTCATCAACCATACTTAATATTCGATGATTTGAGAGTTCTTCAGGTTTTTTGATAGATCCAAATTCATTGAGATAAGCCTGGCTGGCGAAAAGATGTTGTTCAATATTTTCAAATTTTCGAATGACCAAACTTGGGTCATCATCCAAACTTGAGCGAACACGAAGCGCTAAATCAATTCCTTCATTGATGATATCGACACGTCGATTAGTAACCATCAATTGAACTTTGATTTCAGGATACTGCTTAAGGAAATTTGGCAGTATTTTGGTCATTTCATGCTGGGCAATTGATACGGGTAAACTGACACGAATTAAGCCTCTTGGTTGTTCACTTAAATGATCTACCAAATCATGAGCAGATTGGGCAGCATTCATCATTACTTGCGCATGGCGATAAATGTTCATCCCAATATCAGTGACAGCAAAATGACGTGAACTACGTTGAATAAGCCTTACACCGAGATTTTCTTCTAAATTATAAACACGTCGACTCAATTTTGATTTGGGAATGTCAGTTGCTCGCTCGGCAGCGCTAAAACCACCATGTTCGACAACAAGGGCAAAGCAATAAAAATCATCTAAATCTGAAAGCATGGATTCATTCCATATATGCGACGTTTTGTTAAAAAATACATTATTGTTCTGAATAGTCAATTGAGTTGCTGTGTTTTCTCTAAAATCTAAGGTTGTTATATGTAGTAATGAATAAAGAGGGCTATTTAAAAATCTAAAAGCAATGGTTAAACTTATGTTTTATAGCACGTAATACTTAAGGTTGACATGGCTTATACAACAATTGAACTTCAAGATCCTCAAGAAAATGTACAGTGCCCGCATTGTCAACACGCTGTTATCGACTGGAATGAAGAGCAATATATTCAACCTTGTGATCATACATTGTTTATTGCTATGGACTTGGGATTTGAATTTATTTCAGATGAATTTGAAGCAACTATGCCTCGCACAGTAGATGAAATTCATGCAGATGATGAAAACTCGGATGTGTTTACTGAGATTACACGTTCTGATTTAGCTCAGTTTAAAATTTATAAAGTTGCATTGGGTGTCGAAAACCTCAATCGTTATATTGGTTTCCAATCATAATTTTTTAATCACACGCATATGGTGAAAAGACTTGGAGTTACCTTGAGTCTTTTAATTTCTTTGTATTGGGTTATTGATTGCAAAGTTCTAAGTTTGTGTTAATTCATGATAAGTTCAATGCTTTGCATAAAGAAATCATGGCTATCATAAAACGCACTTATGGCTATAAACATCTGATCTATTTTTGGATTGGTTCGTGTTTTATCGATCAATTTCACCTTAGATCCAAGTGAATTCTATCTAACCCACTTGGATTTCAGCATTAGGATGGCTCAACCTGCTTTTTTTAGGGGTTGCAATTAAATAAGCCAATGTCAAAGGACCGAGACGACCCGCAAACATCAGTATCATGAGCATATATAAACTCGCAGGTTGTAATTCTGAAGTAATACCTCTAGATAATCCGACTGTACAAGCCGCGGAAACAGCTTCAAATAATAAATCTAGAAAACGTTTATTAGGCTCTAAAATTAATAATGTAAAGAAACCAATGAAAATGAGCATAGCAGTTATGCTAATGACCGCAAGAGCTTTATAGGTGACCGTTGCTGGAATCGAGTGTTTAAAAACAGTGACTTCGTCAGCTCGTCTCAAAAATGTGATCACACTCAATACTACAATAATAAATGTACCTACTTTAATACCACCAGCAGTACTTAAAGATCCGCCTCCAATAAACATTAATAGCATAGTCACCAAGGTTGCTGGATCACTCATACTGGCCATATCAATACTATTAAATCCAGAGGATCGCGGTACTGTGGCATGAAACCAAGCATTTAATGCTTGGTCTCCAATTGACATTGGGGCGAGGGTCAATGGATTATTTGCTTCTAAACACCAAATCATAATAAAGGCAAATAGATTGAGTCCTGCGATGGTAGAAAGAATGAGTTTGCTGTTGGTTGAGAGTTTTTTCCACTTATGAGCGCGTTTGATATCCATAAGTACCACAAAACCTATTCCACCAATGATATACAACATACTGATGGTCAGAGTTACAGCATATTGACCTGAAAAGCTCATTAAACTGTCTGGAAAAAGAGAGAAACCACCATTATTAAATGCTGAGATACTGTAAAAGGCTGCATAAAACAGAGCATCACTAAAATCGTAGTATTGAAGCCACGTAAATGTCAGGATGAATGTTCCAATCCCTTCGAAAAATAGAGAATACAATAAGACGGCTTTAATAGTGAAAGAGGCCCTTGCTAAACTGGTTTGACCAATTGTTTCTTGAGCCATCACTTGTTGCTTTAAACCGAGTTTAGTGGAAAGGCTTAAAGCAGCCAAAATTGCGAAGGTCATGAACCCTAAGCCACCACATTGGATGAGTAGCATAATGATGAACTGACCAAAAGTCGTATATGCTTCGCCAATATTGACCACAGAAAGTCCCGTAATTGTCACTGCGGATGTGGCAGTAAATAAGGCTTCTAGCCAAGAGACATTTCCTTCGTGAGCAAAGGGAAGTTTTAGCAGTAATGTTCCAATGATAATAAAACTGAGAAAGCCCAAAGCAAGCAAACTTGGTGGACTCAAATTAATACTTTGCGTTTTTTTATTGATCAATTGATCATAAAATTTCATCATTTCGAAATAAATCTCGATGAGAGTTTACGTAAAAGATTGACAGGACCTTCAACAATTAAAATGTCATTTTTTTGCAGTAATGTACCAGGTGCGATGTCATAAATTACATGTGTGCCACGTTGTAATAATAATGTTTGTACGCCGTCGCTATGTTCCATGATGTCTTTAAATTCTACACCTTGTAGTTTTTCACCCACTTCCACTTTGACAATATAACGGTCATCATTCAACGCCATATAGCGTCTAACCATTGGATAGCTTAATGATTGTGCAACGCGAATACCCATGTCTTCTTCTGGATGAATAATTTGACCAATACCGAGATGCGTCAAAATCATATGATGGGCTTTCGATTTTGCTTTTACTAGGATTTTTTCTACGCCTAAATTTTTAAGGTTGAGGACACATAGAATACTGGCCTCAATATCTTCTCCAATTGCGACAACGACGGCATCGCAATTCTGTACATTCAGTTCTCGAAGTACATGTTCATCTGTGGCATCGGCGATGACAGCATGACTGATGTTATCAGAGATATTTTCAACGTATTTTTTTTCAGTATCGATTCCAATCACATCATGTTTTAATTGAGTGAGTTCTAATGCAACTGTACCGCCAAAGCTGCCTAAGCCAATTACTGCAAATAGCGCCATTGAATATCCTAAAATTTAAAAGATCAGAAAGTAATGATTTGATTTTAATTTCGCTTTGAGTGAGTTTATCTTGTTGATCTGAGTTGATTCAATTCATTTGTTGAGGATTATTTGTGATCACTATAAAAATAGTAAATCGTAATTGAAATCAATGTCCATGAAAGTGCTAAGTAAATATAAGTTAAATGAATATGATCGATCATAAAGTTAGCATGAGCGAAACTTGTCATGAGCACAATTGCCATCATATATATCAACGTCATACGATAACGATAAATAGGAGCTAATCCCAACATGATATAGGGTAGTGCTGCATAACCTAAAAAAATAAAAACTTCGAGGAATTTGCTTAAGGTGGTAACTTCAGGATATAGATATTTCGAAATAAACAGAATTGCGGAAAAGATGATCCACATGAGAAAAGGAATTACTACAAAACTGAACCATATTTGCATGATTTATCTTAATATCTAAAATTTTAAAGTGATCGTTTTTTCTATCTTTCGATTTTAATTGTATATCAATTATTGAATTAAAAAAGCCTGTCAAAATGACAGGCTGTATTGATTTTATTTGAGGAAACGTTGATAACCAAGATTATTGGTAATTTCTTCGTATGGATAATTGATACTTTCTAATGTTTCAACTAAACCATCAGGGTTTTGTTGTGCATCTTCAGCTTCGAGTCCAACCAATACACGACCTTCAGCCGCACCATGATTACGATAATGGAACAGGGTAATGTTATGCGTTGGACCAAGACGTTCCAAGAATGTTAATAATGCACCTGGACGTTCAGGAAATTCAACGCGGAATAAACGTTCATTTTCAATATCAGCATGACCACCGATCAGGTAGCGAATATGTAATTTGGCAACTTCATCATCAGATAAGTCATCCACATCGTACTGAAACTTTAATGTCTCGAATATTTCTTGACGTTCTTTTTCGCCGCTTTTTAAACTAATTCCAACAAATACTTGCGCTGCAGTCGCACTACTTGCACGGTAGTTGAATTCAGTAATATTTCGACCTTGAAGGGCACGACAGAAATTGAGGAATGCACCTTTTTGTTCAGGAATCGTGACAGCAAAAATAGCTTCTTTACGTTCACCTAATTCAGTTCGTTCTGCAATATATCGTAAACGGTCAAAGTTCATGTTGGCACCGCATACAATTGAAACGATGTTTTTACCTTCTAAGCCGTGCTCAGCCACATATTTTTTAATACCAGCAAGTGCCATCGCACCTGACGGCTCAACAATACTACGGCATTCATCATAGGTGTCTTTAATTGCGGCACAGATTTCATCAGTATTCACCAAAACGACATTTGGCTCTACGATTGGACCTGAATTGTCAGATTTTTGCAGACGAATCACGTCAAACGGTTTTTCACCGATTTGCGCAACGGCTGTACCATCAGCAAATAATCCTACAGACGGTAGAATCACACGTTCATTTGCTTCTAAAGCAGCTTTTAAACAAGCTGACTCGTCATATTCCACAGGAATAACTTTGACATGTGGTGCTACATCACCAAGGTAAGCAGCAACACCTGCAATCAAACCTCCACCACCAACGGCAACGAATACATAATCCACATCTCGCCATTGACGTAAAATTTCATTGGCAATTGTACCTTGACCAGCCATAACGAGTTCATCGTCATAAGGCGGAATAAAAGTCATTCCTTCTTCTTGTGCACGTTGAATTGCGTATTTATTTGCGATGTCAAAAGAATCACCATGAAGTACAACCTCACCACCTAAGCGCTTGACTGCTTGGACTTTAATGTCTGGTGTTGTCTTAGGCATCACAATAATTGCGCGAATTCCTAATTTTTTTCCTGAGAGAGCTACACCTTGAGCATGGTTACCAGCAGAAGCGGTAATGACACCTCGTTCTAGTTGAGCTTTAGGAAGTTGGCTGATTCTGTTGTAGGCACCGCGGAGTTTGAAAGAGAATACGGGTTGTAGGTCTTCACGTTTAAAACGAATATTATTATTAAGACGTTCACTAATTCGTGGTGCCGCTTCGAGTGGGGTTTCGATAGCAACGTCGTATACCGTTGCTTGTAAAATTTGTCGAACCAAACGAGACAGCATGTTAATTTTCCATCTAACAGTTTAAAATAGGCGCTTATTGTAACAAACCATAAGGCTTAGCGGTTTAAAATAACTGCAAAAGTCCAAATTAGTTGAGTGAAGTCATGAGTCTATATGCAACCCAAGATGAGAAAAAACAAGCAGCAGCACAAGCAGCTTTAAAACACTTACCGAAAGGGGGCATTTTAGGCGTAGGCACAGGCAGTACTGTTAACTTTTTGATTGATTTACTTCCTGAACTTCAATTAGAAGCCGCAGTTGCAAGTTCGGAAGCGACTGCGCAGCGTTTGAAGAAGCTGGGTATTGAAGTGGTAGATATGAACTCAGTGGGTGGTCTTGATGCATATGTAGATGGTGCAGATGAGATTGATCGTCATATGCACATGATCAAAGGTGGTGGTGCGGCATTGACACGTGAAAAAATCGTGGCATCGATTGCAAAAAAATTCGTCTGTATCGTAGATGATTCTAAATGGGTAGATCAGTTGGGGCGTGATTTTCCACTTCCTGTTGAAGTGATTCCAATGGCACGTTCTGCTGTGGCTCGTAAAATTGTCTCTTTAGGTGGCGACCCAGCGTACCGTGAAGGTGTAGTGACCGACAATGGTAACGTGATTTTAGACGTGCATAACTTAAATATCTTAAATGCACTTGAGCTTGAAAAAACATTGAATGATATCCCTGGTGTGGTATGCAACGGTATCTTTGCTTTGAATAAAGCAGACATTGCGATTGTTGCGACCAACAACGGTATTGAAGAGCGTACAGCGATTTAATTTTAACTCCTTGACGAGCTAGTCTCCCTAAACTCCCTCTTTTTAAATAGAGGGGCTTTTCTTCCCCCTTTCTTAAAGGGGGGAGATGGGGATTTAATAATTAAAGAATAACAATGACTTTATCCGACCTTCCTGATATTGAAATCACCAAAAGTATTCGATCGAAAAGACTACGTCTACGTATAGATGGAACGTCAATTCGTGTGACTGCGCCATGGTTTTGTACCCATAAACAAATACAACAGTTTGTTCAAGATTCAGAAGCTTGGATCGTTCAAACTTGGCAGGCACAACAAAGTAAAATTCAACAGATTGATCGCGTTTTACCTTTATCTTTACAGTTATTTAATTTAGAAAATCCTATTCAAATTCAATATATTCAGCAGAAATTCAACTATAAGTTTGATTCAGTGATGAATGAGCTGTGTGTGAGTGATCGTCAGCCTGAACAATATTTAAAAGCCTTTGTTATTGATTATGCTAAACAGCATCTGCCTGTATATCTGGCTCAAGTATCTGATCAGTGTGGTTTAGCTTATCATGGCTGTAAGATTCGTCAGCCAAAAACGCGGTGGGGAAGTTGTACAGCACGTCATGATATTATGTTGAATAGTGCTTTGGTGCTTTTTCCTCAGGAAATAACACGCTATGTTTGTGTGCATGAATTAGCACATACAAAGCATTTTGATCATAGTGCTCAGTTTTGGGCGGAAGTGGCGAAGTATGATCCAGATTTTAAACTTAACCGAAAAAAATTAAAAATAACGCCGTTGCCATATTGGTGGATGCATAATTAATTATTATGCTGGGATTGCTTTGTCGATATTAAAAAATCAATTGTTTAGCGCTAGTCAATTAGTCTGATTTGGCGACTGGTATTCTAAATTTTGGCTATCATGATTGCTCTGTTTGGTTAGTTTGTCTCTAATATGCTCATAAGACGAACTGGTGTGTGTTTTTTGATTCTAATTTTGTCTGTACCTGCTTTAATGCTTTATAGCATCCTCATGTATATTCTACTGAACCCGATTAATCCTATTCACTATCATTGGACGAACTATTTATCGCTTTTTGGCGGGGCTATAGCGTGGTTGATATTATCGATTATGGCAACTTTATGGATAAATCAAAAAAGGATTTCTAAATTGCTTTCCGTGAGTGGAGGGTTATGTTCGGTATGGGGGGTAACTCCTTTTGTTGTGAAACAGGATCCGATCGTATTTTTTGCTCTCCCAGAGTTTATATTTGCACTGTATTTATGCTATTTGAGTTGGCAAGAAAATCAATGAAGTCACATGATAGACTTTATTAGATGCTTAACAGAGCCATCTAAATTATTAAACTTATAAAATAACAGCATTCCCATATGAAAGGGTTCAGAAAGTCACAAGTTCCTGTCATACTACTGCCTGTAACGAATACAGTCATTTAGAGGTAGATATCGTGATTTCAGTTGGTATTGTTGGTGGTACAGGATATACAGGCGTTGAACTTTTGCGTCTTTTGCTGCGACACCCAAATGTTCAAGTGAAAGCACTGACTTCTCGTACTGAGGCTGGTCGTCGTGTCGATGATATGTTTCCAAGTTTACGTGGTCATACCGATCTAGAGTTTTCAGATTTAAGCTTAGATTTATTAAAGTCTTGCGATGTTGTGTTTTTTGCGACACCACATGGTGTAGCGATGAAACACGCTGAAGAATTAGTAGCAGCGAATACAAAAGTAATCGATTTAGCCGCTGACTTTCGTTTGCAGGATTTAGCGCAATTTGAAAAATGGTACGGTATGGAGCATGCTTGTCCAGATCTACTTAAAAATTCAGTGTATGGGCTTTCTGAGCTCAATCGTGAAAAAATTAAACAAGCTCAAGTGATTGGTAATCCTGGTTGTTATCCAACGACAGTTCAAATTGGTTTGGCGCCTGTACTGAGATCTTCAGAAGTATTGGTAAAACCTGAAAGTATTATTATTGATGCAAAATCTGGTGTATCTGGAGCTGGACGCAAAGCAAGTTTAGGCATGATCTATACTGAAAATGCTGATAACTTCAAAGCCTACGGTGTTGCAGGGCATCGCCATCATCCTGAAATTGTTGAAGCGCTTGAAAATATATCGGGACAGAAAGGTGTATTTGACAATATCCTTTTTGTTCCGCATTTGGTGCCGATGATTCGTGGCATGTTATCTACAATATATATCGACTTAACAGAAGCAGGTCAGCAAGCCGATTTGCAAGTAATTTACGAACAGTTCTACCAAAACGAGCAGTTTGTTGATGTTATGCCGGCAGGAAGTTCACCAGAAACTCGTTCTGTTCGTGGATCAAATGATTTACGTATTGCGTTGTATAAACCACAACCAACAAAGTTAGTCATTTTAGTTGCCCAAGATAACTTGGTGAAAGGTGCAGCAGGACAAGCTGTTCAAAACATGAATTTAATGTTTGGATTTGCGGAAAATGCAGGCCTTAACGTGATTGGTTTATTACCATAAAAAACCTTTTTTGACTTCACACACATTTAACTTTGCAGTTAAATGTGTGTTTTGATTTTATAAATTAGAGATGACGATGCAAAACTCAGAATCAAATAATACGTCACAGCATAAAGATGAAAAAAATATCGGTTTTTTTCAATCGAATAAACCCCTTATGGCGGGTGGAATCATCTTATGTGCAGGCAGTTTACTTCTGGGCTATACGGTTGGTTATCGTCAAGGTCTAACTGTAGTTGGTTATGATGCTGACGCGGAACAATTGGTTGAAGTTGTCGAAAAACAAAAAAAAGAATTATCTGAGCTGAATAAGAAATTAAATACCTCAGTTCAAGAACGTGATGTTGCTGTAACTAACTCAAACGATATGTATGCTGCATTAAATCAAGCCAACGCTGAAAAACTTCAAATTGAAAGTCAGAGTGCGATTTTCCGAGAAGTACTGAGACAACGTGGTGGATTGAGTTTAACAGTGCAAAATTTAGCTGTTAAGTCGCTTCCAGAAAATGTATATGAATATCAGGTTGATTTAGTTCAAGTCAGTCCGAATAAACGTAAAGCATCTGGTGAAATTGAAATCAGATTAATTCAAGGTACGGAAGTCTTGGTTGTTCCAATTTCAGAAAAATCATTCAATTTCGACCATTATCAGCGATTAACTGGTCGTTGGACGATGCCAAAAGGCTTTACGCCCCAATTTATTGAAATCCGTGTAAAAGGCTCAAGTGCTCAAACCAAGCGCTTTAGTTGGCAACGTGGTGAAGCAATCGAATCAACCGCTGCATTTGCAGCCGAAGTACCGCAAGCTGCGGCAAATTCTCAATAATAGATTATAGAGTGCTATGCGAAGTAATAAACGTCATAAATGTCTCAATGACATTAAATTATCATTTCAACAATCTGGATTGGTGGATTGGCACTTCAATCCAAGATTGAGTGATGCACAAAATGATGAAGCCGATGGCGATTTAGCTGTAGCAACAGCACCACCGCAATTTAAGCGACCTCCCTTATACAATGTGGTATTGTTGAATGATGATTACACGCCAATGGATTTTGTAATTGAAATTTTACAACAATACTTTGCATTGAATCTTGACCAAGCTACCGAAGTAATGCTAACAGTACATTATCAAGGGAAAGGTATCGCAGGTGTCTATCCTAGAGACATTGCTGAAACCAAGGCGAATCAAGTCAACAATTATGCGCGCTCTCAAAGTCATCCATTGCTTTGCCAGATCGAGCCACAAGAATAAGGGGATCACATGCTCAGTCGTCAATTAGAAGTATCACTGCGTTTGGCTGTTAGCATGGCTCGTCAAAAGAGACATGAGTTTCTTACAGTTGAACATTTGTTACTCGCACTTTTAGATAATGATTCTGCCGTGAATGCACTAAAAGCCTGCGGTGCAGAAATTGTCAGTTTGCGTAAAGAACTTGAAGAGTATGTAGAGCAACATACGCCTAAATTAGGCGATAATGCTGAACAAGCGCCTCATCCTACAGAAAGCTTTGATCGTATATTGCAACGTGCAATTTTCCATGTTCAGTCTAGTGGTGGAGATCGGACGGTTGAAGGTGCAGATGTACTGGTGGCAATGTACTCAGAACGAGATTCATTTGCGGTTTATTTGCTAAAACGCCACCAAATCAATCGTCTTACTTTAACTCAATATCTTTCACACGGTGCGCGTAAGGAAGATGTTCCAGCTGAAGAAGAAACGGATGACTTAGATGGTGAAAACTCAGCCTCAGCAAATGCAGGTCCATTAGAACTTTATACCCTAAATCTCAATGCAGAAGCTTTAAAGGGTAAAACCGATCCTTTGATTGGTCGTGAAAAAGAAATTGAGCGTGCAGCTCAAATTCTATGTCGACGTCGTAAAAACAATCCGCTTTTGGTGGGTGATCCAGGTGTGGGTAAAACATCCATAGCAGAAGGTTTGGCTTGGCTGATTGTTAACAATAAAGCACCAAAGCCACTGCTTAATGCAGAAGTCTATAGTTTGGATATCGGTGCACTTGTTGCAGGTACAAAATACCGTGGTGACTTTGAGAAACGATTAAAGCAATTGTTGAATGCCCTAAAGAAGAAGCCAGAAGCAATTTTGTTTATTGATGAAATTCATATGATCATTGGTGCAGGCTCAAGTATGGGTAGCACTATGGATGCATCGAATTTAATCAAACCTGCATTGGCAAATGGTACTTTACGTTGCATTGGCTCAACAACGTTTCAAGAATATCGTCAAGTTTTTGAAAAAGATCATGCATTATCACGCCGTTTCCAAAAAATTGATGTTAATGAGCCATCAATTAATGAAACAATTGATATTCTTCGTGGACTCAAGTCTAAATTTGAAGAATTTCATAAAGTTCAATATGATGATGCAGCTCTTGTTTCTGCAGTTGAGTTATCGGCTAAATTTATCAATGATCGCTTCCTCCCAGATAAAGCGATTGACGTAATAGATGAAGCAGGGGCACAACGACGTTTGAGAGCTGATCAAGATAACACTTTGATTACAGTTGAAAATATTGAAGATATTGTTTCGAAAATTGCACGAATTCCACCTAAAACTGTGTCTAAAGATGATAAATCTGTACTTGAGCACTTAGAGCGTGATCTTAAACGAGTTGTATTTGGTCAAGATGAGGCGATTACCGCATTATCCTCTGCAATTAAATTGTCACGAGCTGGGCTTAAAGCACCAGATAAGCCAGTTGGTAGTTTTGTATTTGCAGGACCTACTGGTGTAGGTAAAACTGAGGTAACAAAACAACTTGCAAAACTACTCGGTGTTGAACTAGTCAGATTTGATATGTCTGAATATATGGAACGCCATGCGGTTTCACGTTTAATTGGTGCACCTCCAGGTTATGTTGGTTTTGATCAAGGTGGCTTACTGACTGACGCAATACATAAAAATCCACATTGTGTATTGTTATTGGATGAGATTGAAAAGGCACATCCTGATGTGTTTAATTTATTGCTGCAAGTCATGGATCATGGTTCATTAACTGATAATAATGGTCGTAAGTCAGACTTCAGAAATGTCATTATAGTGTTAACAACGAATATTGGCGCTGAAAGTATTTCCCGTACAAGTATTGGTTTTACAGAGCAAGATAATAGTCGTGATAATCAGGAAGCAATGAAGAAGGCATTTACACCAGAGTTTAGAAACCGCTTAGATGGGGTTATTCAATTTAAAGCTCTACCTACGACAGTAATCGATTCTGTAGTAGATAAATTCCTTACAGAACTTCAAGCTCAACTTGATGACAAAAAAGTTGTTTTAGAAGTAGATCAGTCTGCACGAGATTGGTTAAGTGAAAATGGTTATGATCGTCTGATGGGTGCTCGTCCAATGCAGCGTTTGATTCAAGAGCATTTGAAAAAGCCGCTTGCTGAAATGATTTTATTTGGTGAGCTGGCTGAAAACGGCGGTAATGTAGCAGTAACAGTTAAAAAAGAAGATGGCAAAGCTGTTGGATTGAAGTTGGAAGTATTTGAAGATTCTGCAGCTGAACCAGCATAGTGTGTTATTAATTGTATTAAAGCCCGTTTATTTAAACGGGCTTTAATTTTTGGGTGAAAGTATGGACATACAAGTTACAAAAGTAATATCTACGACAGCTTTATTTTTTCTGACAGCACTGATGGAAATATTAGGGTGTTACTTTCCATATTTGATCCTAAATCAAGGGCGTTCGCATTGGTTGTGGCTACCCACTTTTGTCGCACTCGCTGCTTTTGTGTGGTTATTGACTTTGCATCCAGCAGCATCAGGTCGAATATATGCTGCATATGGAGGTATTTATATTTGTTCGGCATTGTTGTGGTTAAAGTTTGTGGATCAAATGGATCTTACTAAATGGGATATCATTGGTGGCGGAGTGGTTATTTTCGGGGCGCTGATTATCATTTTACAGCCACAAGGCTTAATTCGGTGAGTTGTCATAGGAGAAAGTCTGTTTAATTAAATTAATAATAAATCGACCTTGAATATTTTTGAGAAAAATTTAGAAGCCTATTTAATAAAATTTACATAAAGGCTTTTTAAATTGGCATGAAATAGGCATATATTTTCCGTCTATAATTTTGAAATACTTCAGAGTTTCATTATTATTCGACAATAAACGATGTAATTAGAATAAGGATTTTTCATTTGTCTACAACATATTCCAAGCAAGAAAAAACCAGCCGTATCAAAGGAATTATTGGTGCAGCTTCAGGTAATTTAGTTGAATGGTTCGATTTTTATATTTATGCAGTATTCGCTGTATATTTTACCCAAGCTTTAACTGCGCCAGATATGGATAGTTCTACCCAAGCCATCTATGTGTGGGGTGTATTTGCAGCAAGCTTTTTTATGCGGCCTATCGGTAGTTGGCTTTTTGGTCGAATTGCAGATAAACACGGTCGAAAAAAATCAATGGTCATCTCGATTATATTGATGGCTATAAGTTCTTTCATGTTCGCAGCATTACCAACGTATGAACAAGTAGGTATGGCTGCACCGTTTTTATTATTAATGGTTCGATTGCTTCAAGGCTTATCCGTTGGTGGTGAATATGGTGCTGTGGCGACTTATATGAGTGAATTGGGTTTAAAAGGTCAACGTGGCTTTTTTTCATCATTTCAATACGTAACGCTCACGGGTGGTCAACTCCTTGCAAGTTTATTGGGTGTAATATTCTTAGCATTTATGTCTGAACAGCAGCTTTATGATGGGGGATGGCGAATTCCATTTATTATTGGTGGTGTTGCAGCAATTTTATCTTTATTAGCGAGAAGTAGATTAGAAGAGACTTTATCTAGTGATGAAAGTGACAAAGAAGATTCTGGTACACTTCGTGAGCTTTTTAAAAATCACTGGAAAACTTTCCTATTGGTAGTTGGTTATACTTCAGCAGGCTCTCTTAGTTTCTATGTGATTACAGTTTACTCAAAAACTTACCTTACCAATATTGGAATAGATCCTAAAACGGTAGGGTTGATGATGACAGCCTGTATTTTTGTACTCATGGTGGCGCAACCATTCTTTGGTGCATTGTCAGATCGTATTGGTCGCAGAAATTCTATGCTGTTATTTAGTGGTCTGATGGCTATATTTATCTATCCAGTCATGGCAATCGGGATGAGATATTTCAGCGAAACTCCATTCATTGTAGCGATGCTACTGATTTTCCTGATGCTATTGCTTAGTTTGTATACCTCTATTGGCGGTATTGTAAAAGCTGAAATGTTTCCTCCGCATGTACGTGCGTTGGGTGTAGGTTTCTCATATGCGATAGGTAATGCCGTATTTGGTGGTTCTGCACCTTCTGTTGCCTTGCAGTTTAAGGCGGCAGGAATTGAAAATTCATTTTTTATTTACGTGATCATTATTTTAATCGTATGTTTCTTTTGTAGTTGGCAACTTCCAAAAGAACCTAAATATTTAAAAGATGACCATTAAGATTTAGAAAATAAAAAAGCACCCGAGGGTGCTTTTTTAGTGGATGAAATTAATCTTTTTTTAAGCTTTCATTGATGAGGAACTCAACAAGTGCTTTTTGAGCGTGAAGGCGGTTTTCAGCTTCATCCCATACCACAGCATTTTTATGATCGAGCATATTTTCTGAAATTTCTTCACCGCGATGGGCAGGCAAGCAGTGCATAAATAAACAGTCTGGATGAGCAAGATCCATTAGACGTTCATTGACTTGAAAATCAGCAAAAGCTTTTTCACGAATTTTTTGCTCTTCTTCTTGTCCCATGCTGGCCCAAACATCAGTAACGATAAGGTCGGCATTCACTGCAGCATCTTCAGCAGAGTCTACAACTTCGGCGCAGTGCGCGAATTCAGAGAGAAATTCAGGTTTTGGTTCATAACCTTTTGGTGATGCAATCTTAAGTTTAAAGCCCCACATATGTGCAGCTTCGATATATGAGTTACACATATTATTACCATCACCAATCCACGCAACGGTTTTGCCTTGGATAGAGCCACGGTGTTCTACGAATGTTTGAACATCAGCAAGCAATTGGCAAGGGTGGTGATCATCGGTCAGTGCATTAATAACTGGGACTTTAGAATATTCTGCAAAACGTGTGACAATATCGTGGCCAAAAGTACGAATCATCACAATATCAAGCATGCTTGAAATAACGCGAGCTGAATCTTCAATCGGTTCGCCGCGACCTAATTGTGTATCCCGGGACGAGAGGAAAATTGCGCTACCACCAAATTGGGTCATACCCGCTTCAAAAGAAACACGGGTACGTGTGCTCGATTTTTCAAAAATCATTCCCATTACTTTACCAACAAAGGGTTGGTAGACTTCATGATTATGCTGCATGCGTTTTAATTCTATAGCACGATCAATAATGCGATTTAATTCTGCAGTTGAAAGGTCACGTAAAGTAAGAAAATGTCGTAGAGCCATGGTTACTCCACAATCATTGTTTCGTCAAAATAGTAAATGAGACGACCAATAATTGTTGGTTGATGAAAAAAACGAGAATCGACTAATATACTATATGTAAAGAGAATTGCAAAAAAACTAGACTTTTTGGTGCCCATCTAGGAAGCGATCGACAGAATAGCTGATGTATTCGATGGTTTCTTGATCGGTTTCAAGTACTGGTATCCCCATTAAAATTTTCCATTCTAAATTTCTTAAGATTCCAAAATATAATTGAGCAGAAAATAAAGGATTTTCACATTTTAACACACCAAGTTTATGCGCATTTTCTAATGCATTTGCGATCGCTAACTGGATATGTTTAGGGCCTTTTTCGTGCAAATAAAGAGCAAGTTCAGGATTTTTTTGGGATTGCTCAATCACGAGGCGCATAAAGGCAGTGTGATCTTCTTTTTTAATGTGGCGATGAAAGTTAAGTAGTGTATGTATCAGATAAGATCTAAAATCGCCATGATCTGGATCATATGCAACACAGATATCTTTAAAAAAGAGTTCACGTCGATAATCACATATAGCAGTAAAAAGGCCTTCTTTGCCGCCAAAATATTTATAAATAGATGCTTTGGAGCCTCCAGCATGTTGAACAATATCATCCAAAGACACAGCATCGTAGCCACGTTCCAAGAATAGCGTATTAGCGCTTAGCAATAATGCTAAACGTCGTTCTTGACCACGGCGAGTATGGGGCATATCACAACCAGAAGTTTCAATATGCGGAAATGGATGTTGCATGCAGTATCAATAGCGAAAATGAAATTGAAGATGGAGTATAACAAATTAAAGCACTTAACGCCTGACACTCAAAATAATAACAAAATCAAAAAATGAATAATAATTCATTTTTATATGACTAAAGTTTTAGAGCAAAAATACTAAACGGTCATATATCAAACTAAATTTATAGATATACTAAAAACTCGATAATTATAGTAAACACTGTGGAAAGGAATATGACAGAACAATCGTCTGCAGGCTTAAGATTTAGACAAGCATTAGAAGTGGAAAAGCCATTACAAATCATCGGAACTGTAAATGCATATGCAGCAATGATGGCAAAACAAGTTGGCTATAAAGCAATTTATCTATCTGGCGCAGGTGTTGCAAACTATTCCTATGGTCTTCCTGATTTGGGAATGACGAGTTTAGATAATGTGCTTGAAGATGTTCGTCGTATCACTGAACGTGTAGATACGCCTTTGCTTGTGGATATTGATACAGGTTGGGGCGGTGCATTTAATATTGCACGAAGTATCAAGCAAATGATCGCTGCTGGAGCTGCTGCTGTTCATATTGAAGACCAAGTTGCGCAAAAACGCTGCGGACATCGTCCGAATAAAGAAATTGTGTCACAACAAGAAATGGTAGACCGTATTAAGGCTGCTGTTGATGCAAAAACTGATTCTAATTTCGTGGTCATGGCACGTACGGATGCGCTGCAAAAAGAAGGGCTTCAAGCCGTCATTGATCGTGCATGTGCATGTGTTGAAGCTGGAGCTGATGCTATTTTTGCGGAAGCGATGACTGATATAACGATGTATAAAACAGTCTGTGATGCTGTAGGTGTGCCTGTGCTAGCGAATATCACTGAATTTGGTGATACCCCTTATTATACGACCGAAGAGCTAGCAGAACAGGGAATTTCAATGGTGTTATACCCATTGTCTGCGACACGTGCGATGCAGAAAGCAGCATTAGAAGTGATGCATTCAATTCGTAAAGACGGCACGCAAGTGAATGTTATTGATAAAATGCAACAACGAAAAGAATTATACGAGTTCCTTGATTATCATACTTTCGAAAACACACTAGATAAGCTATTCACTCAGGAGAAATAAAAAAATGGCTGAAGGAAAAGTATTGACTGGCGCAGGATTGCGTGGACAAGTCGCAGGTAAAACAGCACTTTCAACCGTTGGGAAAAGTGGTGCAGGCTTAACATATCGTGGTTATGATGTTCAGGATTTGGCGGAAAATTGCCAATTTGAAGAAGTTGCATATTTAATTTTCTTTGGTGAACTACCTACGGCGCAACAACTTGCGGACTATAAAGCAAAACTAAAATCACTGAGAGCATTACCACAAGCACTAAAAGAAGTGCTTGAGCGTATTCCAGCAGATTCACATCCTATGGATGTTATGCGTACAGGTGTTTCTATGTTGGGTAACTTAGAAACAGAACAGTCCTTTGGTGAACAGCAAGATATAGCTGATCGTATTTTGGCAACATTGCCAGCCATTATTTGTTATTGGTATCGATATAGCCATGATGGTGTTCGTATCGAAGAAAATACTGATGACGACTCAATTGGTGCTCAATTCTTGCATTTATTGCGTGGCGAAAAACCTAATGAATTGCATGAACAAGTCATGAATGTTTCTTTAATTCTCTATGCAGAACATGAATTTAACGCTTCAACATTTACGGCACGTGTGTGTGCTTCGACGTTATCAGATTTACATTCGTGTATTACAGGTGCGATTGGTTCTTTGCGTGGTCCACTGCATGGCGGTGCAAATGAAGCTGCAATGGATATGATTGAGCAATGGAAATCTCCTGAAGAAGCTGAGCGCGAAATGCTGGGTATGCTCGAACGCAAAGAAAAAATCATGGGCTTTGGTCATGCAATTTACAAAGACAATGATCCACGTAATGGGATTATTAAGGTATGGTCTGAGCGCTTGGCTAAGGACGTAGGAGATACTGTTTTATATCCAGTATCAGTACGTTGTGAAGAAGTCATGTGGCGAGAGAAAAAATTATTCTGTAATGCTGATTTCTTCCATGCTTCTGCTTATCACTTTATGGGTATACCAACGAAGCTATTCACGCCAATTTTTGTGATGTCTCGTGTAACAGGATGGGCGGCACATGTGATGGAGCAGCGTGCAGACAACCGTATTATTCGACCAAGTGCAGATTACACAGGACCTGAATTACGCAAAGTTGTACCAATTGAACAGCGTGCTTGAAAAGCATAATAAAAAGCTCCTTCGGGAGCTTTTTATTTTGTTGAGCTGAGTAAAATGGCATCTTGTTTTTCGTAGCCTGTTTCAGTAGGAATACCCATGTAACTAATGACTGCAACGCGATAATTGGGGAAAGTGTAAGGAAATGCGTAAAGTTTTTTGATCTGAGGTAAATTACGATGATATCGAATATTCTCGAATTGTTAACTTTTATACATTGAAGGATCAGAGCTTTGGCTGAGTTGTACCTGAGATTGGAATTTACTTACTTTAATTTCAGGCACGTTTAACCAAAAATTTCCAGTCTGTTCTCTTTGTCTATTGAATTTTAGTTTAGCAGTCTTGGGGCTTAATGGTGTTGGTTTGACAAGGCGAGCTTGAATACTTTGAATTTTGCGTAGCGTATGCTGAATTTCAGTAATGTGATTTCGGCTATTTAATGGGGTATAAATGGATTGAACCTCAATCGCTTTATGTGGGTTTCTGCTGTTGAGCAAATAATAATAAAGTGTTGGTGGTCGACCAGATTCATCATGGTAATGGCGTAAATAATATATTTTCTGATCTTTAATATCTGAATCTAGTACTTCTATTGTCTCCGGACCGCCGACTGTGGCAAAGGAGGGTGAAGAAATAAGGCAGAAGATGATACCTAGATAAGTTTTATGCTTTAAGTGATTATTGTTCATTTGGACTCATCTTTTTGTATCTTATATTGAGCATGATTTAAAATTTTAGAATTATGATGAAGAATAGGTTAATCAATTGTGTTGATTAACCTAAATCTAGAAGTTTACTCGGCTGTAGTGCTTACGATTTCATCTTCATCATCTTCAGCAGTATCCATTCCTAATTCTTTTAGCTTACGAGTCAAGGTATTACGACCCCAACCTAAAAGCTCAGCAGCATGGCGTTTTCTTCCTCGAGTTTGTTGTAGTGCCGCATTAATTAAGGTGCGTTCAAACATAGGCGTGGCGATATCCAATAATTTCATTTCACCATTTTTGAGTTTTTGTACAGCCCACTGACTAAGCAACTCATCCCAATGCTGAATAGCGATACGATCTGCTTGATTGTGTGGATGATTTGGATCATCAGATTTTTGGATTGGTAGTTGTTTTAACTCAGAAGGAAGATCTTCTGGATAAACCTCTCGTCCAGTAATCATCACTGTCAGCCAGCGACATGTGTTTTCAAGTTGACGTACATTACCTTGCCAAGGCAACTGTTTCATGTATTCAATAGTTTCTGTACGTAAAATCTTTGGACTTACACCAAGTTCTTTACCTGCTCGTGCGAGAAAGTGTTGTGCGAGCATCGGAATGTCTTCCGAGCGGTGAGCAAGTTTAGGAATATGAATACGAATTACATTCAGACGATGATAAAGATCCTCACGGAAGCGTCCATCATGTACTAATTTTTCTAGATCTTGGTGAGTCGCAGCGACAATGCGGACATCAACACGCACTGGAATGTGTCCACCGACGCGATAAAACTCGCCATCAGCTAAAACCCGCAATAAACGCGTTTGGGTTTCGAATGGCATGTCCCCGATTTCATCGAGGAATAATGTACCACCATTGGCTTGCTCAAAACGACCTTGTCGCTGAGTATTAGCGCCAGTGAATGCACCTTTTTCATGACCAAATAATTCAGTTTCAATCAAATCTTTCGGAATGGCAGCCATATTAAGCGCAATAAATGGCTTGCTGCTACGAGGTGAATGACGATGCAATGCATGAGCGACTAACTCTTTACCTGTACCTGACTCACCATTAATTAATACCGTAATGTGTGATTGCGACAAACGTCCAATTGCTCGGAAGACTTCCTGCATTGCAGGAGATTCTCCAATGATCTCAGTTGATTGAATTGGCTGTACGGTTGATTTCGCAGATTCTTGTTGTTGGAGCTTATTAATGTGCATGATGGCACGATTGACAAGTGCTAAAGCCTCATCAATATCAAATGGTTTTGGTAAATATTCAAAAGCACCCGTTTGATAGCTTGATACTGCTGACTCTAGATCCGAATGTGCCGTCATGATGATCACAGGTAGATCAGGATAATGACCTTTGACTTTAGCGAGAAAGGTAAGACCATCAATTCCTGGCATCCGTATATCTGTCAAAATTACATCAGGTGTATCATCAAGTAACTGATCCAGTGCAGATTGAGCTTCTTCGAAACTGGTAACATCTAAACCTTCTTCTTTAAATGTTTTTTCTAGAACCCAACGCATGGCGCGATCGTCATCTATTACCCAAATTTTATTTCGCGACATGGTTTAACTCCCAAGGTATATAAAGACTAAATACGGTTTTGCCCGGAACGGATTGGCATTCAATCATTCCATTGTGTTGATGCATAATATTTTGTGCGATGCTCAGACCTAAGCCTGTTCCTTTAGCGCGTCCTGTGACTAATGGATAAAATACGGACTCCAAAATTTCTTCTGGAACGCCAGGGCCGTTATCTTCAATATCAATTCGAACAGTTGAGCGGTGTAAAGTTCCGTTAATCGTGACAAGGCGATGAATACGTGTACGCAAGGTTAATTCAGGTTGAGTGTCTTGAAAAAACTCTTTGTTTTCAGTCATGGCCTGAACAGCATTTACACTGATATTCAACATCACTTGAATAAGTTGATCCCGATCTGCTTCAACATCAGGTAATGAAAGATCATAATCACGTGTAATTTTAATTTTCTTTTTCGTTTGATTTACAATTAACGAACGCACACGCTCCAAAGGCTCGTGAACATTTACTGGTTCATAGCTTGGTAACTGCCGAGAGCCGAGCATTGTGTCAGCAAGATTTCTCAGGCGATCTACTTCACTAATAATAATGTCCGTAAATTCTTTATATTCAGGGTCATTTAAACTACGTGCCAATAATTGAGTTGCGCCACGTATGCCCCCTAATGGATTCTTAATCTCATGCGCGACACCTCTGATTAATTGGCGTGCGACCTGATGTTGTTGAATAAAATTTTCTTCTTTAGAAATTTTCAACATTCGATCAATTGGATTAAGTTCAATCAGAAGGAGGGGGTGATAACTTTTTCCAGTGTTAAGTTGGGCAACAGAATAGTCAACATGTACATCTTTAAAGTTCACAATAATAGTCGCTTCACGGCGGGTATAAGCTTGCCCCGTGAGTAACGTATTTGTGAGTGCTTCTTCAGTGTTAAATGAATCACCTGGAGATTGTAAAATACTGAGCACAGATTGACCTGATGCTCTCAATAAACTGATATCAAAGAGTGCTTCACATGAGGAATTTAAATAAAAAATATTTAATTCACTATCGACTAAAAGTATCGCAGTGCTCAAGTTGTCTACGAGTAAACGGTAATCAATCGTTGGTTGTTGATTCATTAACCTCAAAATCCTGTCTTAAAATAGAGCAATTGCATCTATGTATTTTTCAATCACTGCTCACAAAGAGGGAGTTATTTAATTTTAACGTCCTCAAATAAAGCAAAATATGAGCCAACTTTTTTTAAAATCGTTAAATACAACTAAAATGAACTCATTTATTAAGAAAAAAAGCGCGAAGCGATTGCAAAATATTCATGCAAAGTTGGGGTTATTTAATAATGCATCATATTGGTGCGATTGCAATATTTTTTAAAATTTATGGGAATATTTTGGTGCGTTATGCAAAGAGTGGGGTTTTCAACTGTTTTTATGAATTGAAAAGACATACAATACGCGGATTCTAGTGGAGCGCAGATTCATGAAATCCCCCAAAGTCGGTTTTGTTTCTTTAGGTTGTCCTAAGGCATTGGTAGATTCCGAGCGAATTCTTACTCAGTTAAAAACTGAAGGTTATGATGTAGCGTCGGATTATGACGGTGCTGATTTAGTTGTTGTTAATACCTGTGGTTTTATTGAATCTGCAGTACAAGAGTCATTAGACGCGATTGGTGAGGCGATGAGTGCGAACGGTCGCGTCATCGTAACAGGTTGTTTGGGTAAAGATGAAGAAAAAATTCGTCAAATGCATCCAAACGTACTTAAAGTTACTGGTGCAGCAGCTTATCAAGAAGTAATGGAAGCTGTGCATCAATATGTTCCAGAACCTCCTAAACACAATCCGTTTATTGATCTTGTGCCAGAACAAGGTATTCGATTAACACCAAAACATTATGCATATTTGAAGATATCTGAAGGCTGTAACCATCGTTGTACCTTCTGTATTATTCCAAGTATGCGTGGCGATCTGGTATCTCGCCCAGTCGGTTCAGTATTAGAAGAAGCGGCGGCTTTAAAACGATCTGGTGTTAAAGAAGTCTTGGTTATTTCTCAAGATACATCGGCATATGGTGTAGACACGAAATACAAGCTTGATTTTTGGAATGGTCAGCCTGTAAAAACTAAGTTCTATGATATGTGTGAAGCATTAGGTCAATTGGGTATTTGGGTACGTCTGCATTATGTCTACCCATATCCACATGTTGATGCAGTTATCGATTTGATGGCACAGGGTAAGATCTTGCCTTACTTAGATATTCCATTCCAACATGCAAGCCCTAAAATTTTAAAATTAATGAAGCGTCCAGCGCATAGTGAAAACACACTAGAGCGTTTAAAAGTTTGGCGTGAAAAGTGTCCTGATTTAGTCATTCGTTCAACATTTGTTGTGGGCTTCCCAGGTGAAACTGAAGAAGATTTTGTGCAACTTCTTGATTGGTTGAAAGAAGCTCAGCTTGATCGCGTTGGTTGTTTCACTTACTCTCCAGTTGAAGGTGCAATTGCAAATGATCTTCCAGATCATGTGCCTGAAGAAATTAAACAGGAACGCTATGAACGCTTTATGCAGGTTCAGCAAGAAATTTCTGCTGCAAAACTACAAAAGCGTATAGGTCAAACCATGACTGTGCTGGTTGATGATCTAGAAGAAGAGTTTCCAGTTGCAGTGGCGCGTTCTTATGCAGATGCCCCTGAAATTGATGGAAATGTCTTTGTGGAAGATATTGATAAAAGCAAGATTAAAGCAGGTGATTTACTGGTTGTGAAAATCACTGATGCGGATGAATACGACCTTTATGCAGAATTGATTGAAATTAAAACCGCATAATTGTTTGAAGTAATACATATAAATGAATTCGGATATTGGAGTTTGTAATGTTAGATTCTAAAAAACCACGCTTTGGTCGTATTCTGCTAAAACTTTCGGGTGAAGCGCTAGCAGGCAATAAAGATATGGGTATTGACGCACAAGTCCTTGATCAAATGTCTTTATCTATTGCTCACTTGGTTGGTCTAGGTGTGCAAGTTGGTATCGTTGTGGGTGGTGGTAACCTTTATCGTGGTAGCCAATTACAGCAAGATGGATTGGTTGGTCGCGTAACAGGTGATCAAATGGGTATGCTGGCAACTGTGATGAATGGTTTGGCGCTACGAGATGCATTGGTACGTCGTAATATCAAAACCCGTTTAATGTCAGCATTACCAATCGGTACAGTTGTAGAATCATATTCTAGCCGTGATGCGATTCGTCATTTAAATAATGGTGAAGTTTGTGTGTTTGTTGCGGGTACTGGTAATCCATTCTTTACGACAGATACGGCTGCATGTTTACGTGGTATTGAGATTGAGGCTAACTTAATTCTCAAAGCGACGAAGGTGGATGGTGTCTACAATAAAGATCCAAGCAAATACGAAGATGCTGTTAAATATGATGCATTGACATTTGACCAAGTCTTAGATGAGAAACTTGGTGTAATGGATTTAACCGCGATTTGCTTATGCCGTGACCATAATGTTCCACTTCAAGTATTCGATATGAATAAATCAGGTGCATTATTATCAGTGGTTATGGGTGAAAAAGAAGGTACTCACGTTACTAATTGATGTACGTGGCTTTCAAAGCTATTTATACTAAACACTATTTTGATTTAAATTTTGAGAATTAGGTAAGGAAGATCACATGATTAACGATCTTAAAAAAGATGCTGAAGAGCGCATGAATAAATCATTGGACTCATTAGAGCATGGTTTTGCTAAAGTTCGTACAGGTCGTGCACATCCATCAATTCTTAATGGCGTAATGGTTCCTTACTATGGCTCTGATGTGCCATTAAACCAAGTTGCTAACATTGGTGTTGAAGATTCGCGTACATTGCTTGTTCAACCTTTCGAGCGCACTATGGTTGCTGCAATTGATAAAGCAATTCGTGAGTCAGATTTAGGTTTGAACCCAATTACTGCTGATTCAATTCGTGTACCAATGGCGGCATTAACTGAAGAAACACGTCGTGATATGCAAAAAGTGGCACGTAACGAAGCTGAAAATGCAAAAGTTGCGATTCGTAATATTCGCCGTGATGTATTGGGTGATATTAAAGCATTGTTGAAAGAAAAAGAAATTTCTGAAGATGATGAGCGTCGTGCGGGCGATGAAATCCAAAAAATCACAGATAAATTTGTTGCTGAAGTTGAAAAGCGTTTAGCAGCAAAAGAAGCAGAGTTGATGAAGGTCTAAGCTATATAATGACCATCTCAGCAGAGCTTCTGCCACAACATGTTGCCATCATTATGGATGGCAACAATCGTTTTGCAAAAAAGAAACATCTACAAAAAGGTGATGGACATCGTGAAGGAAAAAATGTCCTTGATCCGATTGTAGAGCATTGTCGTAAAGTGGGTGTGAAAGCACTTACTGTCTATGCCTTCTCAAGTGAAAACTGGAATCGACCTCAATACGAAGTTGATTTGCTCATGAAACTGTTGGAAGAGACGATTAATGAACAAATCCCTCGAATGATTAAGTTCCAAATTGGACTAAGATTCATTGGGGATCGCTCTCGTTTGTCGCCAGAATTGCAACAATTAATGTTGCAAGCAGAACAAAGGACTGCTACTTTCACAGAAATGACGCTCACAATTGCTGTGAGTTATGGCGGAATGTGGGATATCGCACAAACTGCTAAAACAATCGCACAACTCGTCAAAGAACAAAAAATTGATGTTGCTCAAGTTGATGTTGATTTGTTTGCTCAGCATGTCAGTTTAGGTGACTTACCTCCAGTCGATTTATTGATTCGTACTGGTGGTGATTATCGGTTGTCTAATTTTTTATTATGGCAATCTGCATATGCTGAATTGTATTTTACTGAGACGTTGTGGCCAGAATTCACAACAGAAGAATTGGATCATGCCTTTGGTGTGTTTTTAGGGCGAGAAAGGCGCTTTGGAAAAACTTCTGAGCAGGTCCAACAAGAGAAAATAGAGAACTAATAATGTTAGAGCGGATAATTACCGCATTGATTTTAGTGGCTGTAGTCTTGAGCTGTATGTTTGCAACTACATCCATTTATCCAATGTTAGCGTTAATGATTATCGCTGCCGGGGGGGCTGGCTATGAGTGGTTTAAACTCATGCCTCGTCAAACTGATCAAGTGAATAAATTTAAAGCAGGATGCTTTGGTGTAATCACTGCGGTATTTTCTGCAATTGCGCTTTATTTTGATGATCTAGTACTGCTGTTGTGGAGTGCTTCGATTATTACTTGGGTTATTACCATTTATTGGGTTAAGCAATATCCTCTTTATGATGCGTGGTATAACACTTCACTGAATTGGATTGGTGTAGTGATTATTAGCGCTGCAGTATCGGCAATATACGAAGTCTGGATAAGTTCACCTTGGTGGCTCATGTATCTATTCCTCTTAGTGTGGGGTGCTGATAGTGGGGCGTATTTTGTAGGTAGGAAGCTTGGTAAGCGTAAGCTTGCACCTGAGGTGAGCCCGAATAAATCTATTGAAGGGTTAATCGGTGGTGTAATTACAGTCATCATTGTTATCTTATTTGTACAATTTAACTATTTAGATTTAACCGCAGTAGAGCATATTCTATTTTTACTCCTATCTGTGCTGACAGTATTTAGCTCAGTTCAAGGTGATTTATTTGAATCAATGATTAAGCGTCGTGCAGGTATTAAGGATTCAGGTCGTATTTTGCCTGGTCATGGTGGTGTATTAGATCGCATTGATTCATTGCTTGCTGCCGCACCTATTTTTGCTGCGGGAATATTTGTTTTAAAACTTGTTGGTGTAGATTTATAGATGTCTCAATCAGTATGTATATTAGGTGTAACAGGTTCAATTGGACAAAGTACCTTAAAAGTCATTGATCGACATCCAGAGAAGTACAATGTTTTTGCGGTATCTGCATTTAGTCGTGTAGAGCAGTTAAGCGAAATATGTCAACAATATCATCCACAGTATGCTGTTGTACCTTCAGGCAAGGTGGATGAACTACATCAATTTTTCAAATTAAAAAATATCACTTCAACCGAAATTCTCTCTGATGAGTCGGGTTTAATCGCTGTTGCTGAGCATCCTCAGGTTGATATCGTGATGGCGGCGATAGTGGGTGCGGCAGGATTATTGCCAACACTCGCTGCTGTTCAAGCTGGTAAGCGTGTTCTTCTAGCAAATAAAGAATCGTTGGTGATGTCTGGTGACATCATGATGAAGGCTGCCAAAGAGAATAATGCCTTATTATTACCTGTAGATTCTGAACACAACGCAATATTTCAGTGCCTGCCTCAAAATTATTTGCAATTAGATACAGCTGGTAAACCCCAGTTAGGTGTCTCACAAATTTTGTTGACTGCTTCTGGCGGTCCATTTTTGCATCATACGCTTGATGAGCTCAGTACGGTGACACCTGCACAGGCTTGTAAGCACCCTAATTGGTCTATGGGGCAGAAGATATCAGTTGATTCGGCAACGCTAATGAACAAAGGTCTCGAGTTGATCGAGGCCTGTCATTTATTTTCAATTCAAGAACATTTTGTTACAGTGGTTGTGCACCCACAAAGTATTATTCACTCAATGGTTCAGTATGTTGATGGTAGTACTTTGGCTCAAATGGGTAATCCTGATATGTGTACGCCGATTGCACATGCATTTGCATGGCCAGATCGGATTGAAACACATGTTCCTTCGCTTGATTTATTTGTAAACGATACGCTTAATTTTAAGCAGCCTGATACTGTGCGATTTCCAGCGCTGCAATTGGCTCGTGAAGCAATGAAATCTGGAGGATTGGCGCCTGCGATCTTAAATGCTGCAAACGAAATTGCGGTTGAAGCATTTTTAAAAAATAAAATCAAATTTTTAGATATTCCTAAAGTTGTTGAATCCACTTTGAATCATGTTCAAAATTCAAATGCTGATTCTTTAGAGCTAATCTTAGAGACTGATGCGCTTGCACGTCGCTATGCTATTCAACTCACGAATTCACTGAGTACCTAAGATGAATATACTTTTCATTATCGTCGCGGCTATTTTGCTTCTAGGTCCATTGATTGCAATTCATGAATTTGGACATTACTGGGTAGCACGAAAACTTGGCGTTAAGGTTCTTGTGTATTCAATTGGATTTGGTCCAACAGTTTTAAAGTGGACCTCTAAAAAATCGGGTATCCAATATCAGCTCTCTGCATTACCTTTAGGTGGTTATGTAAAAATGCTGGATGAGCGTGAAGGTAATGTAAGTGCGGAAGATTTACCGTATGCGTTTAATCGGCAATCCCCTTTAAAACGTATAGCAATCGTTGCTGCGGGGCCACTTGTTAATTTAATTTTTGCTGTTTTACTTTTTTGGATTCTATTCTTACCAGCACAAGAACAATTAAACACTCGAATTGGTAAAGTGATTGAAAATACGCCAGCCGAACAAGTAGAGATGCGTTCTGGTGATAAAATCATAGCTGTGGATGGAACTGCGACGCCAACTTGGGAAAAATTGAATTATGCGCTGATTGATCGCGTAGGTGAAACTGGTACGATTCAAATTCAAGCTGATCGTGATGGTCAGGTACAAACTTTTAATTTACCGATTCAGCAATTTCTAAAAGATCAGTCTCAATCACCTTTGGAAATCTTGGGATTTTTACCATATCGACCTCATATTCAACCAGTTGTGCATAAATTATCTGAAGATGGTGCTGCTATACGCCAAGGGATGAAAGAAGGTGATGTAATTGTCGCGATTGATAATAAAAAAATTAACGATTGGTTTGAAGTTGTTGATATAGTACAAAAATCACCAGAAAAACTATTGAATATTGAGGTGATGCGTCAAGGCGAGATCGTTCAATTAAAGGTCATGCCCCAAGGGAAGCGCGATAATATGGGGAATACGACAGGAATGTTGGGAGTTCAAGCTCAATCTGGTCAGATCAATATTCCTGCTGAATATAAGCATACAATTCAATATAATCCAGCGGAAGCTTTTGTGGTTGCGGTTGAGAAAACGGGTCAATTATCATCTATGATCTTAGGCTCAATTGTCAAAATGATTCGTGGATTGATTGGGTTGGATAATCTCTCGGGTCCAATTACGATCGCTAAAGTTGCAGGTCAAAGTGCTGAAATGGGGTGGCAAACTTTCATTTCATTTATGGCATTAATGAGTGTGAGTTTGGGGATATTAAATTTGCTTCCGATTCCGATGTTGGATGGTGGGCATTTAGTTTATTACATAATTGAATTAATTCGTGGTAAACCTGTTTCTGAACAAATACAATTGGTTGGATTAAAAATTGGTATGGTGTTGCTGGGAAGTATGATGTTTCTCGCAATATTTAATGATTTTATGCGTTTATAAGCGTTATAGATGGATAATTAACTTACTGGAAAACAATAGGCATGCAGCACAAACATTTATTTATGCCATTGGCACTCGTTAGCGCAATGGCAGCAGTACAACAAGTATATGCAGCAGACGAGTTTATCGCGCGGGATGTGCGTGTTGATGGATTAGTTCGACTAACGCAAGCTAATGTACTCGCAATGTTACCGGTGAATGCTGGGGATCGCATTAATGATCCAGTGATTGCGAATGCGATCCGTGCGTTGTATGCCTCTAATTCGTTTGATGATATTCAAGCTTTCAAAGAAAACGATGTTTTGGTTTTCAAAGTCGTTGAACGTCCTATTATTTCTAAAATCAATTTCAAGGGTAATAAGCTCATTCCAAAAGAAGCCTTGGAAGAGGGCTTGAAGAAAATGGGTCTAGCTGAAGGTGAGGTGCTCACTAAATTTGCACTTCAGACGCTAGAAACCGAGCTTGAACAACAGTATTCACAACAAGGTCGCTACAATGCTGATATTCAGGTTGAAACTGTTGCAAAAGCTAATAACCGTGTAGATGTCAATATTAATTTCATTGAAGGTAAACCAGCTAAAGTTTTTGAAATTAATTTAATTGGTAATACTGTATTTAAAGACGATGAAATTAAGCAAGTCTTTGCTGTCAAGGAAAGCGGATGGTTATCTGTCATTTCCAGAAATGATCGCTACGCGCGTGAAAAAATGGCAGCAAGCCTTGAAGCATTAAGAGCTTTATACCTTAATAAAGGTTATATCAATTTTGAAATTACCAACTCTAATTTGAATATCAGTGAAGATAAAAAAAATATTTTCATTGAAGTTTCAATGAATGAGGGTGAGCAATTTAAATTTGGTGAAACCAAATTTTTAGGTGATGCTTTATATAAAGACGAAGATCTTCGTGCACTAAAGATTTATAAAGATGATGCAACTTACTCACAAGAGTTGGTGAATGCAGTAAAACAGTTATTACAGCGTAAGTATGGTAATGCTGGTTATTACTATGCGGAAATTAATGTTGTGCCTCAAATTGACAATGAAACAAAAAAAGTTAATTTGAATTATTACATCAATCCGGGTCAGCAAGTTATGGTTAGACGTATTAATTTTACAGGTAATACCAAGACTGCTGATGAGGTTTTACGTCGTGAAATGCGCCAGATGGAAGGTGCATTAGCGAGTAATGAAAAAATTGATCTTTCAAAAGTCCGTTTGATGCGTACTGGATTTTTCAGCAAAGTTGATGTTAAGCCTGTACGTGTTCCAGGAGCGCCTGATCAAATCGATTTGAATATCGCTGTTGAAGAACAACACTCAGGATCAAGTACTTTAGCTGTTGGTTATTCGCAAAATGGTGGTATCACATTCCAAGCAGGCTTAAGTCAAACTAACTTCTTAGGTACAGGTAACCGGGTAGCGATTGATCTTTCTCGTTCTGAGACACAAGATTATTATAACCTAAGTGTTACTGATCCATACTTTACAATTGATGGTGTCAGCCGTGGTTACAATCTCTATTATCGTAAGACGAAATTAGACGAAGATTATAACGTTAACAATTATGTTACAGATAGCTTCGGTGGTGGTCTGAGCTTTGGTTACCCAATTGATGAGAATCAGAGCTTAAGTGCTGGTATTAATATTGATCAAACTGAAGTAACGACTGGTCCATTTGTTTCTACTTATGTACGTGATTATTTACTTGCCAATGGTGGTAGGGAAACAAGTACTGGTAAGTATTGTCCAGTCGACTTAGAGCCAATTAAAGATGATAACGGTAATGTAATTGGTTATGAACCTTGCTCTGAACCTGAAGTTGAGTACGGTAATGAGTTTAAAGGTGATTTCTTTACTTATAGTTTAAATTTAGGTTGGTCTTATAACACATTAAATAATCCACGCTTCCCAACGTCGGGTATGTCTCATCGTGTTAATGCAGAGATTGCATTGCCGGGTAGTGATGTTGAATATCAGAAGGTAACATACGATACTCAAGCCTTTATTCCTTTAGGAAAGGATTTTGTATGGCGTGGTTATGGTAAGGTAGGTTTCGGTAATGATTTACCATTCTATAAAAACTATTACGCTGGTGGTTATGGGTCTGTTCGTGGTTACGATAATAGTACATTAGGTCCAAAATATCCGAGTATTACAGATGCTGCTCTAACTAGAGAAGATAGAAACCCTGAAGAGGTGGGGGGTAATGCATTAGTTCAATTTGGCACTGAATTAATCTTACCAGTTCCTTTTAAAGGCGACTGGGCGCGACAGGTCCGTCCTGTTATTTTTGCAGAAGGTGCTCAAGTGTTCGACACTCAATGTGACGTACCTACTGGAAATATTTATTTTGGCGCAACCAATCCGACGGCATTCGATGCTAGACAGTACTGTAAAGATAACTTTGGCTTCGATGCCGGAAATATGCGTTATAGTGTTGGTGTAGGCTTCACATGGATTACGATGATTGGTCCACTATCATTAAGCTATGCGTACCCACTGAATGATAAGCCTGGTGATGAAACTAAGTCTGTTCAATTTGAAATTGGTCGTACTTTCTAGTACGGCCTTTTGCCTTAAAAGGAATAATAATGAATATATTTAAAACAATGATATCAACGGCTTTACTCACATCTGTAGTTGGCTTTGCACATGCAGCAGGATATGGGGTAATCGATTTAGAAAAAGTGGTAGAAAATAGCACGTATTTAAAGCAGCAGAATACTCAGCTTGAGCAGACAATTAAACCGCAAACGGTAAAGTTGGAACAGTTAGGTAAAGAAATTGAAGCTTTGGCTAAATCAGCTCAAGCCAATCAATCTAATGCCCAGCAACTATCCTCTCAATATCAAACGAAGATGAACGAATTTCAATCTTTGCAACAGACTGTTCAATCACGTGTTCAAAGCACCATTCAAAATACAAACAAAGTTTTTGACTCAAGAATTAAACAAGTTGCTGAACAATTGCGCAAAGAAAATAATCTTGATTTAGTTTTAAATAAAAATGCTGCCTTGGCATATGACCCAAAATACGATTTAACTGCTAAAATGATTCAAAAGGTTAATGCAATCAAATAGTCAATGAAATCAAATCAATTTCGTCTCGATCACTTGGCCAAACTTGTACAAGGCCAAGTTATTGGTGATGCAGATCTGTTGCTAGAGGGTCTTGCAAGTTTAACTCAAGCGAACTCAAACCAAATTTCTTTTGTAAATTCTGATAAGTATTTAGACGAAGCGATTTCATCTCAAGCAGGTGCGTTAATTGTCACTTCTGAGATGCAGGCTCAGCTTAATCAGCATAATAATTTTATTGTCGTACAAAATCCGTATCTTGCTTTCGCGATTTTAACTCATGTGTTTGAATCTAAAACTGTGCAACGTGGTATCGAGGCCACCGCAGTAATCGATCCGAGTGCTATGATAGGAGATAATGTATACATTGGTCATTACGTTGTAGTTGGCCCACATGCAGTGATTGGTTCAAATACAGTAATTCATTCGCAAACTAAAATTGATGAGTATGTTGAAATCGGTGAGGATTGTTTCATTGATTCGCATGTCACGATTACGGGTCGATCTAAAATTGCTAAACGTGTTCGTATCCATGCGAATACCGTAATTGGCGGAGAGGGTTTTGGCTTTGCTCCTTATCAAGGTAAGTGGAACCGAATTGCTCAACTCGGGTCTGTTCAAATTGGAAATGATGTCAGAATTGGTTCTAACTGTAGTATTGATCGTGGCGCTTTGGATGACACTATACTTCATGATGGTGTGATTATTGATAATCTTGTGCAAGTCGCACACAACGTTCAAATCGGTGAAAATACTGCGATTGCTGCAAAATGCGGTATCGCGGGCAGTACTGTGATTGGCAAAAACTGTATCCTTGCAGGTGCTTGTGGTATCTCAGGACATCTAAAAATTGTAGATAATGTAACGCTTACTGGAATGTCAATGGTCACAGGTAGCATTTTAGAAGCTGGTACATATTCTTCAGGAATGGGATTGCTCGAAAATTCTCGTTGGAAACGAACAGTTGTTCGTCTAAGACAATTAGCAGATGTGCCATTGACCAAATTAGTCAAACAAATAGATGATATGCAGGCTCAGTTAGAGTCAATCGAATCAACTTTAAAATTGCGTAAATAATATGACAGAGTCTACTTTATCTTTTTCAATTCCTGAATTGCCGATGAATATTCAAACTATTCGTGAATATTTGCCGCATCGTTATCCATTTCTATTGGTAGACCGTGTTACAGAAGTGACTGAGAATGGAATTGTCGGATTTAAAAATGTCTCCATAAATGAAGAGTTTATGCAAGGTCATTTTCCAGGTTATCCAATCATGCCGGGTGTCTTAATCGTTGAGGCGATGGCACAAATTTCTGGCGTTCTTGGCTTTATCATGAACAATGAAAAACCCAAACCTGGTTCACTTTTTCTTTTTGCTGGCGCTGAAAAAGTTCGTTTTAAAAAACAAGTCGTTCCTGGTGATCAACTCGTGTTAAAATCAGAGCTTGTAATGCAGAAACGTGGTATTTACAAGTATCTTTGTAGTGCGAGCGTTGATGGTGTAATTGCAGCGACAGCTGAAATTATTATTTCTCATCAGAAATTAGAGCAAGCATGAGTAACAGTGATTTAATCCACCCTACAGCAATTATTGATCCTACGGCAACGATTGCTTCTGATGTAAAAATTGGTCCTTATTCGATTATTGGTCCTCATGTGACGATTGATAGTGGGACAGTGTTACATTCTCATGTGGTGGTTGGTGGATATACTCGCATCGGTAAATCAAACGAAATTTTCCAATTTGCCAGTGTGGGTGAGGTGTGTCAGGATCTTAAGTATGCTGGTGAAGAAACTTGGCTTGAGATTGGCGACAACAACAAAATTCGTGAGCATTGCAGTCTGCATCGCGGTACAGTGCAGGATCAAAGTATTACTAAAATTGGTAGTAATAACCTTTTAATGGTGAATACGCATATTGCGCATGACTGTGTGGTGGGTAATAACAACATTTTTGCAAACAATGTTGGTGTCGCAGGTCATGTGCATGTTGGTGACTTCGTTGTTGTCGGTGGCAACTCCGGTATTCATCAATTCTGTAAAATCGACTCATATAGCATGATTGGTGGAGCATCATTGATTTTGAAGGATGTTCCTGCTTATGTGATGGTGTCTGGTAATCCGGCGCATGCATTTGGAATGAATGTAGAAGGTATGCGTCGTAAGGGTTGGTCTAAAGATGTAATCAATGGTTTGAGAGAATCATTTAAGTTGATTTATAAAAGTGGTCTGACGACACAACAAGCCATTGAGCAGATTACTGCTGAAATTCTACCAAATGTTTCTGAAGCACAGCTCCTTATAGATTCTCTGAATGAATCTAAACGCGGTATTGTTCGTTAAGGGCTTTTGCTAACATAAAAAAAGACATCTTATGATGTCTTTTTTATTTAACTTTTTTTGAAATATCCAGCTTCTTCTGAGTCAGGATATGTGCTTAATAATTTATTTTTGTAAATTTCAGCAGTTTGAACATTTTTATTTACATCTTTCGCGATGCTATACAGCTGATACAAAGATCGAGCTGCTTTTCCTGAATTTGGGAACTTCGAAGCGACAGTTTCATAGTGTTTTCTTGCTTCTTCATAATTGGGTGGTTCAATTGCTAAATTGAACTCAGCTAACCAAAAATAGGCATTACCTGTATACACACTATTTGGATTGTTACGTACAAAGTTTTGCATAGGTGCAATAGCTTTTTTTGCGCCACCTTGTTTGTATGCATCTAAGGCAACTGTATAAGCTGCTTTATCAAGTTCTTGTTGGTTGGTTTGATTCAAGTTCGTTGCATTTTGTGATGCTGTGGTATTTGAGTTAGTGCTAGTGTTTGGTGCAGTTGGCTCATTGGGAGCGGGTGGTGCGGCATTAGAATCTTCGGCATTGGACTTTTCAACAGGATCAATTTTTTGTTGGAGGAGTTCTAATCTTTGATCTAGATCTGTATAGCGATTTTTTAATTCGTTGGTCAGTTGATTAATTTGATGTTCTTGTTCTTCTAATTTGCCTTGAAGTGCACGAATTTGATTTTCTAAGCGTTGATTTTGTTGGATAAGTTGCCAACTGGTGTTGGTAGGAGCGGTAGCGGTGTTATTCACTGCGACTGCTGTTTGGTTCAAACTTGAATTTTGGCTTAATCCTTTTGATTCGATAGGAATATTGGCAAAAACTGATGTTGAGCTCATCAATGCTAGTGCAAGAAAAGTACGCTTATTGAGCATGTTCATTATTCCATTTGTATCCATACTCAAATTTGAACTTTGAGTATTTTCAATTCTTAATAATCAGATCATTAAAAACGTCATAGCATTTAAAATCAATATAAATTTACAATGAAACTGTATAAATGAAGAAATTTAAGTTGAAGTTATTTAGATGAAAAATATCAAGTTTGTTGTTAATAGATTAGTAAATATTCACTTGAACTTTTTTAGTGCCTTTAAAGCCCATTATGGTATTGCAAGATCGTTAAAAATCTCTATACTCTGTTCTTGCAATGGTAGCCCTGCTGGTGGCTTCGCAATTGTACTCTGAGAACCCCGCCAGGACCGGAAGGTAGCAACGGTATCAGAACTATGATGTGCCGGAGTTTTGCTAGTAGGGTTGCCACCATTATAATAATTTTATTTCTTATTCTCCATTCTCTTTTCTTTTTATAGCTTTCATAATCGCATCCATTTCAAAGCCTCTATATTGTAAAAAGCGAATTTGTTTTGCTTTTAATTTTGCGTCCTGAGCAACTTCATAGCCATATTTTTTGACCTTCAATAAGTATGCTTGTTCATACCAATCTATTTCTTCCATTTCTGGTTCAGCCAACGCTTTATCAACGTGTTTGCTTTTAAGCGCTAGCTTTATTCGATTTGGACCTTTTCCTTTACGTAATTGGCTGCGTACCGTCATTTCTGCAACGCGAGCATCACTTTGATAATTTTCTCGCGCTAGCTCATCAACTAAGCTCAAAACCTCTTCCTTATTTTGTGCATACAAAGCAAGTTTATCGATTAAGTCTTTTTTTGAGTATTCTTTGCGAGTTAAGACTGCAAATGCATACGATCTCAAACGAGTCCCTGTTAAGCCTTTATTCTGTGCTAGAACTGATGAATGAGTATCATCTAAATCACATTCATCTGGTGCTTGATCGGTTAGGTGTTGACTAGTCGAGTGTTGATCATTGATGAGATGTTGAGGTTCATCTTCATTCATTATTGATTTTAATTGCTCATAATGAATGAACTTGGGAAACTTCTCTGACATTTTAAATCCATGCACTTAAACAAAAGCGCCCAGAATTTGGGCGCTTCGATTTCAAATTTTTGAAAAATTATACTTCAAATAAATCTGCTTCTTCGTCATTTTCTTCAGTTGGGGCTGGTGTCGCTGTGGTTAACAACTGTTCACGAATCATGCGATCAAGATCTTGTGCAAGTTGAGGATTTTCCTCAAGGTGACGAATCACGTTGTTCTTACCTTGTCCAATCTTGTTGCCTTGGTATGAATACCAAGCACCAGCTTTTTGAACAAGTTCTTGTTGTACAGCGAGATCGACCAATTCAGCAAGCTGATTTGTACCTTTACCGTACATGATTTGGAATAATGCTTCACGGAAAGGAGGTGCCATTTTGTTCTTCACCACTTTAACGCGTGTTTCAGAACCAACTATTTCATCACCTTCTTTTACTTGACCAATACGGCGAATGTCTAAGCGTACAGAAGCATAGAATTTGAGCGCATTACCACCAGTAGTGGTTTCTGGACTTCCAAACATGACACCAATTTTCATACGAATTTGGTTAATGAAGATCACCATGCAGTTGGAGCGCTTTGCATTACCTGTAATTTTACGCAATGCTTGGCTCATCAAGCGCGCTTGTAGACCCATATGAGAGTCGCCCATTTCACCCTCAATTTCGGCTTTAGGGGTTAAGGCTGCTACAGAATCGACAACAATTAAGTCGATAGCGCCAGATCGGACCAGCATATCTGCAATTTCTAGTGCTTGTTCACCGTGATCAGGTTGTGACACCAATAAGTTATCGATATCTACACCAAGTTTGCGAGCATATTGAGGATCTAAAGCATGCTCAGCATCGATAAATGCACAAGTACCACCTGCTTTTTGACATTGCGCAATCGCTTGAAGTGTCATGGTGGTTTTACCTGATGATTCTGGACCATAAATTTCAATAATACGGCCTTTAGGTAAACCACCAATACCTAGTGCGATATCCAATGTAAGAGAACCTGTAGATACAGCTTCTACAGCTTGAACAGTATTGTCACCAAGGCGCATTACCGTATTTTTACCAAATTGTTTTTCAATTTGGCTTAAAGCAGCACTCAGTGCTTTGCTTTTATTATCATCCATCTCATAACCTCAAAACGATGTAAATCACTGATAACTTAAGTGGATGTCTTTAATTAAGTCTAATGTCCACGGCATTATAGTGACAGAAAAAATAGGACTGTTCTATAATTTTAAACTTCAAAACGACAATATTTGTCGCTTTAACTTATTCATCATCGTATGACCAAACTTCGTCATATTGCTGACCATTTTGTTGACGGAATCTTGTAATATCACGTCGATCTTTTTTGCTTGGACGATGATCTGGTCGTGCAAGATTATGCAATTTTCTTTGTGTAGAAAGCAACTCACGACGCGCGATACTGACTTCAGTTTCTTCATAGAGTAATTGTGCAGCAGGTGCCCCGCCTCGTACAGATGATAATGCTTTCACAATGACGGTTTTCTTTTCAAATCCCTGCTGAATCGTTAACTCCATTCCTACACGTACTTCTCTGGAAACTTTAACGCGATCATTGTTGTGATGAACTTTACCACCTTCGATTGCTGCCTTGGCAATTGAGCGGGTTTTAAAAAAGCGTGCTGCCCAAAGCCACTTATCAATTCGCATTGAATCTGTGATTTTAGTTTCATGCTGTTTTGACATTCATTTCTTTCTCATGGTTAATTTGGTCTAAATAGGGGATTAATGATCTTAGATCATTGATTGCAGGATACTGAAGTTTAGACCTTTCGCGCTCAGGTTGAGCGCTAGATGGTTGGGTAATTGTGATCAGGTGTTCGATACCAAAAGATTTAGCACCTTCGAGTACTACCGCTGTATCATCAACGAGAACGCAGTGACGAGGTTCAAATGGGTGCATTTTCTGTAATTGATCCCAAAATTCAAAACGCTCTTTAGCAAAACTGATCGTTTCGCTACTGATCATCACTTCAAAATAAGAGGTGAGGTCAACTTGATTCATTTTCAATGCCAAACCTCTTTCATCAGCATTGGTGACTAACCACATTCGGTATCCAGCTTGCTTAAGGCTTGATAATAACGCAATGCATCCCTGTCTCGGCTTGATGAATTCTTTGTGATCGTGTTGAAGCTGAAAGGTATCAACGCCGACTTTGGCTGTCCAAAAGCGCGTAGAATACCAATCGAGCGTGTGCTTATGATCTTGATAAAATTTAAATAGAATTTGATTGCTCTGTTCTAAACTGATTTGATGAGTTTTGGCATGTCGCTCAGGGAGTTTGTGATTCCAAATTAAATCGTCAAAAGCAAGATCGAGTAGGGTTCCATCCATGTCGAACATGATGATGGGTTTATTCATTCATCTTTCCTCAGGTATTGTTGCAATTTAGCACAAATAAAAACAACAAAATGGGTGTTATTTAAATATCGATTTACACCATCATTTGATGCAAAAGGTTGGACTCGCATCAGCATTTTAAAATTGAACTTCAAGAATGGGTGTGCGTGGTGACTTCTATATTTCATTCCATTCGTATTATATCGAATTGGATGTGTAAGGTCACAAATTTAGATCTTAAGAATGAATACAAAAATAGTATAGAAGTCGCGATGAATGCATCATATTTTTTGAAAATGGTGCATAGGAGTTTGAAGTATGACAAATCATGATAATAGTTCGAAACCACACAAAGAATCTAATGAGGATAAAGGGAATCAGGACTCTTTTAAAAATAAAGAGCCTGTAAAAAAACCGAATGAACAGCCTGAAAGTCCAGTCAAAGAGCAAAAATAAAAAACAAGCCTTCTTTAAGAAGGCTTGTTTTTTATTTTGATACTGACTCTAAGGTGCGCTCTGATTTTTGGAACTATTGCGGGTGTTATTTAAGATGAATTGAGGGTTGTTGGCAATCACGCTTCGGATTTTGTTTTAAAAGTGTTAGAGTTCTTATGATTGAAATGGGTTATGTGTTTCAAAGTGGTTATATTTTATAGGTTTGCTACTATAAATATAAATCCAAAAATGCAAATTAAATCATGCTGCATTTAAGCTGAGGTTCTTAATATAATCGTCATGCTTAGAGTGTGTAGCGCCAAAAGACAAAAATAGGTTTTATCCATGTTTATCACAACGCATGCTCCCCAAGATCAGCAAATGTTAAATTTGGTTCCGATTTTGGCTGTTGCAAGCCAAATATTATTAGAAGAATATCAAAATTATTGTGCTGGACGTGATTTTAAAATCAACGAAAAAGATGATCATTCTCCTGTAACTCAAGCAGATTTAAAGGTCAATCAATATCTGCTCAGAGAGCTTGCAAAACTTACACCTGATATTCCAATCATTTCTGAAGAAAGTGATTATTCAGAGCGACATGAATGGCCTCAATGTTGGATGCTAGACCCTTTGGATGGTACGAAGGAGTTTATTCATGAACGTGATGAATTTACAATTAATCTGAGTCTTATTCAGAACCATCAAACTGTATTTTCAGTCATAGTCGTGCCGACTGAGAAAGTTATGTATATGGGCTATTTGACGGATCTTCCTTATAAATATTCATTTATGAACAATATTTGGGAAAAATATTGCAAATTTAAAGCCTCACCAGTCGATGCCATCCAAATTGGGCTGAGTCATAGTAGTAAAAATCCTAAGTATCAACACTATATTGATTATATTGAAAGAGAAATACCGGTTATACGTCGTGAAGCTGGAAGTGCTTATAAATTTTGTATGATGCTTGAGGGTGAAATAGATATTTACCCAAGATTTCATCCAACCTCCGAGTGGGACACCAGTGCTGGACAAGGCTTGCTAGAGAGCATAGGAGGTGGTTTGTTGACCTTGGATTCTGTGCCATTTACCTATAATCAGCGTGATACTGTTTTGAATAATGGTTTTATCGCCTATCGTGATCCTGAAATGAGGCAATTGGCTTTAGATGCGTTGTCAAATGTACTTTAGGGGAGTGGAACTATAATTTCATCGTGTTATAGTCAAATTAATTTCATTTATTAGAATTATTATGTCGCTGAAGTTGCTTCCTCCAAGTATGCTCAGAGCGGTTGATTTACTGCCCGATGTTGCTGTGCCTGTTACACTATTTACTCGCCACTCAATTCGTGAAATGGTGGTGGGCCAAGGACTCGCTGGATATGATTTGCAATTAACAGATCAAGGTAAGGATTTGGCACAGGCTTGGGGGGCTTATCTTATTGATCAAACAGATCGTGTGATTGAACACTGTATTTCTAGTCCAATTCAACGTTGTATTGATACTGCAGCACTGATGATTCAAGGTGCTGATCAAATCAATCCTAAGTCAAATACCCATCATATTAAAATTGTTGAGCAGGGGCTTTTGGTCGAGCCTGGTAGCTTCGTTTTAGATATCGAACAAGCTGCGCCATATTTTAAGCAACAAGGTGCTTTGGGATTTATTAATAGCTTTGTAAACAATACTTTACCTGGGATGAAGCAGCCAATTACAGGTGTGATTGATGTTTTACATTTGCTTTATCAAACTCACCCTCAACAGAATCATGGATTAAGTTTGGCGGTTAGCCATGACACTATTCTGGCTGGTATTCTGGCTGTGATTTCAGGTAAAACACAGATTATTCAGCAGGATTGGCCAGAAATGATGGAAGGTTTGTTTGTTTGGTTTGAAGGTGAAGCATTCATAGATGCAAAATTGAAATGGATATGGCGTGGTGAATGTAATGAGCTGTCTATTCGTGAATTTATAGAGCAAGAAAGATAGTAATTTTAATATTATTTAAGTATTGTTGATAAATTTAAAATATAAAAAAAGCCCTTAAAGGGCTTTTTTTAACGCAACTTAGTTAGAAGCTAGAGCTTTAACTTGTGCATTTAAACGGCTCTTATGACGAGCAGCTTTGTTCTTATGGATGATACCTTTGTCAGCCATACGGTCGATTACAGGTACTGCAGTTTTGTAAGCTTCAGAAGCTGCTGCATAGTCACCTGCAGCGATCGCTGCTACTGTGCGTTTAAGGTAAGTACGAACCATAGAACGTAAGCTTGCGTTGTGTTTACGTGCTTTAACGTTTTGACGAGCACGTTTTTTTGCTTGAGCAGAGTTTGCCACTCGTGCACTCCTTGAAATTGATTGGTCTGGGCGGGCTGAAATTTCAACTAAATACAAACATTAGAAGAATTTACACCAGCCCGTAAACAAGTGCCATATTGTGATTAAATGATGCGGCAAAGTCAAGTCTTGACATGCTTTGACAACATTTTTGATGCAGATAAAATGCGGTTAGCACGTTAGATTAGATAAATATTGGAAGGAATGGCGAAAAAATGATTAAAAATATTAAAAGTGCAATAGTTATAGGGGCAACTGGTTTAGTTGGTCGATCTTTGGTAAATCATTTGAATCAATTGGTAGATTGCGAAAGAATTGTCGTAGTTGTTCGTAAGCATGATGAACAATTTGAACAGTTCACCAAAGTTGATCAGTTGGTCATTGATGACTTTTTAATGTTAAATGATGAGGACGCTTCTGAATTCTCACATGCGTTTAGTTGCCTAGGAAGTACAATTAAAAAAGCAGGCTCTAAAGAAAATTTTTACAATATCGATTTTGAGATAAATGCTCATTTTGCTGATTTGCTCGTGAATACCGATACTTTTTTTGCAATTGTAAGTGCGGAAGGTGCGAATGAAAGATCTCCATTCTTCTATAATCAAGTGAAGGGAAAGTTAGAAAATTATCTAAAATCATTATCACTCTATCAATTGGCGATCATTCGACCTTCACTCTTAATTGGTGAAAGAGCTGAAACAAGGACACTCGAAGATATTTCTCAGAGTATTTTCAAGCGAGTATCGCAATTTCTGCCAAATACATTCAAATATAAGCCAGTGACAGCAGAGCAAGTCGCTAATACTATGGTCGTGAGCGCAAGAACTCAAAATGAAAAAATTAAGATTTATGATAATTTAGAGATTCAAAAACATAACTGAGGGTATAAAAAGTGACAACGCCAACATTTGTGACGTGTGATTTACTGGATGACCATCCTGATTTAGATATTCAAGTATTGTATCCATCTATTGATGGAAAATTCTTCAAAAGTTACGGCGGTGTAAAAAGCTTTGGGGGTGAAGCTGTCACTGTTAAATGTTTTGAGGATAATTCACGAGTAAAAGAGTTACTCGCTACAGATGGGCAAGGCAAAGTTTTAGTTGTAGATGGTGGTTCTTCCATACGTTGTGCATTGATGGGAGATATGATTGCTGAGTCTGCCGTTAAATATGGATGGGGTGGTGTCATTATTAATGGTTGTGTTAGAGATGTTGATGCTATTGCGAGTTTAAATCTAGGCGTGCACGCACTTGCGGCTATACCTCAAAAAAGTAATCGCAAAGGGGTGGGCGAAACCAATATCACGATTCAAATTGGAAATATCACAATCCAACCAGGTGATTATATCTATGCAGACAATAATGGAATTATTGTGTCCAAGACAAAATTAGTCGATTAATTTAAATAAAACAAAAACGAGGTAATCAGTATGGTGATTCATCAATTAAAAGTGGCTCAGGCGCTAGCTTCAGCTGTTGCAGAAGGTGGACGTGGGACTTCAGGTACACCGTTTCCTAAACAGCCAGAAAAAGCATTAAAGCTTTACGAATTTGAAGGATCACCATTCTGTCGTCGTGTAAGAGAGGTGTTGACTTTACTTAATCTTGACTACGAAGTGTATCCTTGTCCGAAAGGTGGAAGGGTCTATCGAGATCAAGTAAAAACACTTGGTGGTAAGATTCAATTTCCTTTTTTAATTGATGAAAATACTGGGGCTAAACTTTACGAGTCTCAGGATATTATTCACTATCTTTTTAAGCATTATGGTGAGACAGGTCAAACACCGAAGCAATTCTCACACTACCCCAAATTGCCTGTAGTTGCTCTAGCTGGAACACTGATTAATGGTGCTCGTGGGATTTTTATAAATAAAGCGATTAAGCAGAGACCACAACCCGAGCATTTAATTGAGCTGTGGGGGTTTGAAGCGAGTCCATACACCAGAATCGTGCGCGCTGAACTCACAGAACTTGAATTACCATTTAAGTTTCATAATGTTGCTAAAGAACGTTGGCAGGATCAAGGACCAGCGATTTTACGATTGAAGCCTGGGAAATATATTCCTTTGGCTGGCGGTAAACGCGAGCAGGTTGTAAAGGTAATGAATCGCAAGGGGAAGGATATACAAGTCCCGTATTTAGTTGATCCTAATACAGGCGTAAAATTGTTCGAATCGAAGAAGATTGTAGAATATTTAAGAAAAAATTACGGTTAATTTTAGTTTGAGTGCTTTTTGGTCATGAATATAGGTGTATTCGTGACCAAATGCTAAGATAAAACATTATTTTGAGTTTTCAGCTTTTCTTACCGAACTATGTTTAAAAAAATTTCTGATTTGTTTCAAAAAAAACCATCGGCTGAGCAAGTTTATTTACAGACCCATCAAATTCGTCATGATCCTGAATTAGGATATATTATCGATGACGTTGTTTTGAATGAACTAAATGAAAGATTGTCATATTTTTCGAACCGAAAGGTTACTCGTTTTGATGATTTGGAAAATTTATTTTATCGGGGAATGTTGATCAAAGAGAAAATAGATCTCGAGTTGAATACAGGTCGTTTTACTACGAGATTAGGTAATAATCAACAGAATCTAGAACAGTTAAAAAAATTCGTGATATTGCTCAATGATTATTATCGTGAATTCAAACGTGAGCGCTAATGTTTGCGACTGAATGTTTGTGATATCTAAAAATAACTCATTCTCGATTTTGAACATGATAAAATAGTGCAATGTCCTACCAGACTTTTAAAGCGATCTTCATGTTCCAAAAAGAAATTTCTCAACTTAATCTATCACAAATAAAATCTGGCGAAAAAAGATGGTTAGGGGCGCTTAAAGGCTCTGCCATCGCTTTGCTTTTAAAAGAAATAAGTCAAAACTCTGATCGACTCTTTGTTCTGGTAGCTAGAAATAATCAACATTTAGCTCAACTTGAGAGTGAACTTGAATTTTATGGTGTGAAGCCCACCATCTTTCCAGATTGGGAGATCTTACCTTACGATCGGTTGTCTCCGCATCAAGATATTGTCTCAGAAAGATTATCAGTGCTCTCTAATATGCCAGCAAAAGGGATACTACTCATTTCAAGCACAACTTTGGCACAACGTGTTGCGCCGACGTCTTGGGTGTTAGGTGAGCATTTTGATATTAGCGTTGGGCAAAAATTTGATTTAGAAAAGCAGAAACAACGCCTGATTCAGGCTGGTTATCATTTGGTCGATACTGTATATGATCATGGAGAATTTGCTGTTCGGGGAAGTTTAGTTGATATTTTTGCTTCAGGGCAAGATGCTCCAATTCGAATAGATTTGTTTGATGATGAAATTGATTCTTTGAAATTTTTTGATCCAGAAACTCAAAGGACCACGACGAAACTTGAACATTTTAAGGTTTTACCAGCTAAAGAGTTTCCTTTAAAAGAAGGTAGAGCTCAATTTCGAGACCGTTATGCTGAAGAGTTTCCAACGGCGAACCCGAAAAAGAATCCAATTTATCAGGATGTAATGGAGGGTATATCTTCACCCGGATTGGACTATTACTTTCCGCTGTTCTTTTCAAAAAAAGAAATGCTAGAACAAAGTAGTATTACATCATACTTACCAAATCATTCCATTGTCATTACAGATCGAAATATTGAAAGTGAATTAACTCAATTTTGGAAAGATATTTATCAGCGTTATGAAGACCGACGTCATAATGTTGATCAACCTTTATTAGCTCCAGAACAAATCTTCTTTCAACAAAATCAAATTTTTGAACAACTCAATCAGTTTCCTCGTATTATCGCATTTGACGAAGTTTTTGAACCTAAAGCGGGTGTAATTAATACCTCTGCTGAACAGCCACCTCGTTTAGCGGTAGAGCCTAAACATCAACAGCCTTTTCATGCTGTAAAATCATTTATTGATGCTGCGCAACACCCTGTCTTACTCGTCGCTGAAAGTGCGGGACGTCGTGAATCGTTAAAGGACTCCTTACGAGCGAGTATGGGTGAAATTCCTGTTGTAGAGCATTATCAGGAATTTATTAATCAACAATATTCAGTAGCAGTAACGCATGCACCACTTGAACGTGGCTTGGAGATTAAAGGACAAATATCTGTCATTTCAGAAAATCAACTCTATGAGCATCGTGTTGTACAACGCCGTAGAAAACGCCAGCATGAAGTTTCTGAAGAGTTCTTAGTTAAAAGTTTAACTGAATTAAGTATAGGTGCACCTGTAGTTCATATTGATCACGGTGTAGGTCGCTATGCGGGATTAGTGAATTTATGTATTGATGATCAAGACCACGAATTTTTGCAACTTAATTATGCTGATGATGCCAAAGTCTATGTTCCTGTCACCAATTTGCATCTGATTAGTCGATACAGTGGAGGTGATCCTGATTTAGCACCACTGCATAAACTTGGTACTGATGCTTGGAATAAAGCTAAGCGCAAAGCACTAGAGCAAATACATGATGTTGCAGCCGAACTACTTCATATTCAAGCACGACGTCATTCAAAACCAGGCATCGAATTTGAACTAGACCACACTGCTTATATGCAATTTGTCAGTGGTTTTGCTTATGAAGAAACGCTTGATCAAGCGAATGCTATCGAAGCGACTTTATACGACATGCAACAAGCTAAACCAATGGATCGTTTAGTCTGTGGTGATGTTGGATTTGGTAAGACAGAAGTGGCGATGAGAGCTGCTTTTGTTGCTGTACAAAACAATAAGCAAGTTGCTGTTTTAGTTCCAACAACTTTACTTGCACAACAGCATTATGAATCCTTCAAAGACCGATTTGCTGATTGGCCTATCCGTATTGAAGTGTTATCTCGATTTGGTTCAAATAAAACACATTTAAAAACGATCGAAGATTTGGCAGACGGTAAAGTCGATATCGTTATTGGAACACATAAAATTTTGCAGGAAAATGTCCAGTTTAAACAACTTGGATTGATGATTGTTGATGAAGAACATCGCTTTGGTGTGCGAGATAAAGAACGTATTAAAGCGATGCGTGCCGATGTAGATATGCTGACGCTAACAGCTACGCCAATCCCGCGTACGTTAAATATGGCGTTTTCAGGTATGCGTGACCTCTCAATTATTGCTACACCACCTGCACGCCGTCTTGCTGTTAAGACCTTTGTCAATGAGCAGACCGATGCCACGATGAAAGAGGCGATCTTGCGTGAACTATTACGTGGTGGTCAGGTTTATATTTTGCATAATGAAGTGGATACCATTGAACGAGCGGCTGAAAATATTCGGTTGTTAGTTCCTGAAGCTCGGGTTGCAGTTGCGCATGGTCAAATGCGTGAGCGTGAGTTAGAGCAGGTCATGCAGCAGTTTTATCATAAAGAATATAATGTATTGGTGTGTTCGACCATTATTGAAACGGGAATTGATGTACCAAATGCCAATACAATTATCATCGAGCGAGCAGACAAGCTAGGTTTGGCACAACTTCATCAACTGCGTGGTCGTGTGGGGCGCTCTCATCATCAAGCCTATGCGTATCTGATGGTTCCGTCTATTAAAGGCTTAAAAGGTGATGCTGAAAAACGACTTGATGCCATTCAGCGTGCTTCTACTTTAGGCGCTGGTTTTGTATTGGCAACAGAGGATTTAGAAATACGTGGAGCAGGCGAGCTTCTAGGTGAGCAGCAAAGTGGTTCAATGCATGCAATTGGATATAGTCTATATATGGAAATGCTTGAGAAAGCGACTAAAGCCATCCAAAATGGTAAGACTCCTAACTTTGATGCCCCTTTGTCACTCACGGCTGAAATTAGTTTACATATGCCTGCATTAATTCCAGATGAATATTTAGGTGATGTGCATCAGCGTTTATTGTTCTATAAGCGAATTAGTAACACGGATACACAAGAAAAACTCGATCATATCCGTATGGAGCTTATCGATCGTTTTGGTGTGCTACCTCAACAAGTGAAATATCTTTTTACTGTTCATCAGGTGCGTATAAAAGCAGAAAAATTAGGTATTACCAAGATTGATTTGAGTAAGCAGGGTGGCCAAATTGAATTTTCACCTGATACTCCTGTTCAAGCGATGAGTATTATCCAAATGATGCAAAAACATCCGACATTTTTTAGAATGGACGGTGGTCAACGTCTGAAAGTGATGGTTATGCTTGAGGAAAATGACAAAAGAATTCAGTTTATTAATGATCTTTTAGATGAATTGATGAGAGGGCTTAACTGATCTAAGTTGGGCTTGAATCTATACTTGTTCGTTGCTCAAAATGCACTGGCTGACAGTCAACCTTATAGGTTGATTTTTTAGCGATGCATTGCAATGAATGAGTGAGATTCAAATCAATGAAATACATATTTTTTTGTATCGAAACACATGACTAATAATACTCAGTCTAAAACTGTTGTGTTAGTATTAGCTATCCATTTAATTTTTGCGTCATTTATAAATATATGTTTAGTTTGCATCCACAACTTGCTCAAGATACTTTTTTTGTTGGCGACTTTCCACTTTCAACTTGTCGTTTAATGAATGACATGCAATTTCCATGGTTGATTTTGGTACCGCGTGTTCCAGGTGTAACTGAATTATATGAATTAAGCCAAGCAGACCAAGAACAATTTTTAAGAGAATCTAGCTGGTTATCTAGTCAATTATCTCGAGTTTTCCGTGCGGATAAAATGAACGTTGCAGCACTAGGAAATATGGTTCCTCAACTTCATTTTCATCATGTAGTTCGTTATCAGAATGATTCTGCATGGCCTAAGCCTGTTTGGGGTGCTTCACCTGCAGTTCCTTACAGTAATGATGTTTTAGCGCATATGCGTCAAACGCTCATGCTCGCGCTTCGTGGTCAAGGTGACATGCCTTTCGATTGGCGTATGGAGTAAATACGTCAATTTCAGGGAAGAATAAAAATAATGTGAATTGAGGTAATAGCAATTGCCATTTGAACGAATGCTGGATAAAGAGCCACAGCAATTTGAAGTACTCCTCAGGATGATGGGGTATGTGATGATCGCGATTCTTGTTGTGATCTATTATTTCACTTCACAAAACCAAAATTATCAGATTTTATACCCTCTATTTATTTTCTTGCTGATTCTATTAGCGCCCCGAATTTCACACAGTATCCAATATCGTTATGGTAGTAAAACCAGACGTTTTGCGTTCTTTATTATTGATGTTGTTGTTGTAGCTACCGCCTTAGCAGCAGTGCATTTAAGTTTGTTGCCTACATTTGTTTTCCTGTTTGGATTAGTGTATACCGCCGTTAATAATAAAATTTCGATGATGGTGAGTTCGATTGCAATTTTAGTTGCGATCATTGTTTTTTATATTTGTACAATTTTTATTTTTGGTTTTGAAGACTATTTCCAGCAAACTTCAATCGAATTGTCCGTAGTCTCGTGTATATGTGCGATTCTTTTTGTGAATTTTGCTAATTATTATCAGAATCGACGTGTAAAAAAATTAGATGTTCAACGTCAAACTTATTTTAAAGAAATGAATCGATATATTGAGTTATCGAATCAGTTAAGCCGCTATGCACCAATTCAATTGTGGCAATCTATCATGCGTGGTGAAACTGAAGCGAAACTTGAATATAAACGAAAAAAAATTACGATTTTTTTCTCTGACATTCAGGGATTTACTGAGCTTTCAGAGACTCTTATTCCAGATGACTTAGCTTTTGTTTTGAATGACTATCTGAGCCATATGACTGAAATTGCTAAGCAATATGGTGGAACAATTGACAAGTTTATGGGAGACGCGATTCTCATTTTTTTTGGAGATCCAGATTCGCAAGGGGTTGAACAAGATGCCAAAAATTGCATCGATATGGCGATGGCAATGCGTCAACAAATGAAATTTTTGCGTGAACGCTGGGTGAAAATGGGATACTCAGCACTGCATATACGTATGGGCATTAGTACTGGTTATTGTCACGTTGGTAACTATGGTGCAGTTCATCGAATGGCATATACCATTGTTGGGCGGGATGCGAATTTAGCTGCAAGACTTCAAAATGCTGCAGAAATTGATGAAATTTTAATCTCGGATGAGACTTATAAGTTAGTTAAAAACTATTATCTTTGTGCACCTCAGGAACCTGTAGAACTGAAAGGGATTCATGGTTCGATTAAGAGTTGGCAGGTCATGGAAAAATATAGCACCAAGCAAACCCATCAACATTGGTTTGATTATGAGTACAAAGGGTTTCAGCTGGTGCTGAATATGGAAGAAGTACAAAATTACGAATATGCTGAATTAATCGCAGTTTTAGAAAAAATGATTGAACGTATTAAACTTCAGCAGGATTTAACCAACTCTTCTGGTATTGTGAAATTAAAACTGTCCGATGAAGTAAAATATCTAAATTAGGATCTTATATCTACACAAATAAAAAGGTCACTTAAGTGACCTTTTTTTATGGTTTTACAAATGATTAATGATTTTCAGAAGCATGGTTAATCGTGTACTTCGGAATTTCAACTTCTAAATCATCATTTTCAATTTTTACTTGGCAAGAAAGACGTGAATCTGGCTCTAGACCCCAAGCACGATCGAGTAAATCTGCTTCTACATCATTCATTTCTTCAAGGCCGTCAAAACCTTTACGAACAATGACATGGCAGGTCGTACAAGCTGCAGACATATCACAAGCATGTTCAATTTTAATACCATTTTTTAGAAGGCTTTCGCAAAGATTGGCATTTTGCTCAACTTCAAACTCAGCACCTTCAGGGCAAATTTGCGCATGTGGAAGAACTTTAATACGTGGCATAAATTTTTACCTATGTTTAGTTTGAGTTTGACCAATCGTCAAGCTTAGTGCCTTTGAGAGCATGATCAATATGTTGATTCATTCGTTTTGCAGCAAATGCATCACTATGAACTTTTAACGCAGCAACAGCAGCTTCAATTGCTTCAATATCAGAAGTTTCAAGTTGTTGAGCCAAATGAGTTTGTGCAGAAATTAAATCCTGAGCTTCCTGTTCAGTCAAGAGTTTAATATCAGCTTTAAGCGCTTGAGAAAGAGCTTCAAGTTCTCGTTGAGCTTCAACTCTAGTTTCATGTAAATGACGAAGGGCTTTATCTTCTGCTGCAAATTTAAAACCATCAACCAGTAGGCGCTCCATATCAGTATCAGATAAACCATACGATGGTTTAATATCAATCTGAGCTGAGACGTTAGATGTTGTTTCACGAGCAGATACCGATAAGAGACCGTCAGCATCGACTTGATAAGTCACTTCAATGCGTGCTTGACCAGCAGTCATCGGTGGAATGCCGCGTAAAACAAAACGTCCGAGACTACGGCAATGTTCTACTAAATCGCGCTCACCTTGGACAACATGGATTAACATCGCAGTTTGACCATCTTGATACGTGGTGAACTCTTGACGACGAGCGACAGGAATTGCAGTATTACGTGAAATTAATCGCTCTACTAATCCCCCCATGGTTTCAATACCAAGTGATAATGGTGTTACATCAAGTAGCAAAGAACCATCGGTGCTATTACCAATTAATTGGTTGGCAGTAATTGCAGCACCAATTGCAACGACTTCATCTGGATTAATGGTACACAGGGGTTCTTGACTAAATACTTCTGCTACAGCTTTTTGTACCGCATAAGAGCGAGTAGAGCCACCAACTAAAACGACATTTTTAATATCGTCTAATTCCAATTTAGCATCACGTAATACTCGTTTGCACACTGAAATCGTTTTATCTAGAGCAACTTTAATGATGCTTTCAAACATTGCACGATCCAATGTTAATTCGTTTTCTAAAAGCTGAAGATTAACTTGATCTTGGTCCGATAAAGCTTCTTTCGCTTTACGTGCTGCAACAAGGAAGTGCGCATACTCGTTATCATCTAAGGTCTCGATATTGAGCGATTTTTTAGCCCACTTGACGATAAGACGATCTAAATCATCACCTCCAAGTGCAGTGTGTCCACCTGTAGCGAGTACCTCAAATACACCCTGTGAGAAACGTAGGATGGATACGTCGAAAGTACCACCACCTAAGTCATAAATCACATAGTTTTGATCTGTACTTAAATTTGTTGCTTGATCTAAACCATACGCTACAGCTGCTGCTGTAGGTTCGTTTAATAATCTCAGTACGTTTAAACCAGCGAGCTGTGCAGCGTCTCGTGTTGCTTGGCGTTGTGCCTCATCAAAATAGGCAGGTACTGTAATGACAGCACCATTTATGGGATTCTTTAAACCTGCTTCAGCGCGATCTTTTAGGTTTTTTAGAATTTCAGCAGAAATTTCGACAGGTGTTTTACGACCTTGCGCTGTTTCAAAAGCAGGCATCTGATTGTCTTCACCCACCAATTGATATGGGTGTTGAAATTTAATATCAGCTTTTGAGCGTCCCATAAAACGTTTTACAGAAACAATAGTATTCTGTGGGTCACGAGTTATAAACGGTTTTGCGTCATTGCCGAGCACAGTAGAGTTTTCAGCATAATGTACGATAGAAGGAAGTAACACTTGACCTTGTTCATCATTTAGAACTTTAGGTTTGCCAGAAAGCACAGTTGCTACAAGAGAGTGGGTCGTACCTAAATCAATACCAATAGCAATGCGATGTTCATGTGGCGCACTTGATTGTCCAGGTTCAGCAATTTGCAAGAGTGCCATGTGTTAAATCCCTTGAAAATAAAACAAAAAAATAAAATTAGAATTCGTCATCTAAGTCAAAATCTTCATCATCGAGAATACGATCTTCAGCTTGATGTATATCATTCATCACTTTTTGGAAGAAACGTAATTTTCGAACAGTATCGCGAGACTCAGCCCAATCTTCAGCTTCATAGTCTATTTTGAATTCGCGAACTAAACCATCAATCCATTGTTGCACTTCAGTTTTTAAAGATGAAAGTTGTTCAGAACTTTGAGCTTCATCTAACTGTTCACGAATTTCTAATGCAGATTGTAAAAATTCGAAATCATTGATGGATTGATCTAAATGATAGTCTTGTTTTTTGAGTGTAAGTAAATATCCAGCACGGCTGTCAACTTGAGATAAAACTTTATAAGCTTGATTGATTTCGCTAGATTTGATCAAGGCTTGGTCTTTATTTTTAGCTTTATCTGGATGATATTGTTGCTGCAATTTTAGAAAGTTAGCTTTCAAAGTTGCTAAATCAATATCGAGTGCTACAGGGAGATTAAACAACTCAAAATGATTCATGGATTTGGAATTCCAAAATAGTGAGAAATAAAAATGGGCGCTGAATAGAATTAAAACAGTGCAGGGCACTGTTTTAATCAGGTAAAAAGAGAATGATTATTTTAAACAGTGAAAGATTCACCACAACCACATTCACCTTTTTTGTTTGGGTTGTTGAATTCAAAACCTTCGTTTAGACCATTTTTAACATAGTCCATTTCCATACCTTCTAGATAAACAAGGCTCTTCGGATCAACGAAAACTTTAACCCCAAACTGTTCAAAGACTTGATCATGTTCATCAACTTCATCAACGAATTCGAGAACATAAGCCAATCCAGAACAACCTGAAGTTTTCACACCAACGCGAATACCTTCACCCTTACCGCGATTCAATAAATAATTGCTGATATGAGTTGCAGCATTTTCAGTTAAATTGATCATGAAAACTCCATTCAATCATCAAGCGCTAAATTAAGCTTTCGCTTTTTTGCTACGGTAGTCTTCTACTGCAGCTTTAATTGCATCTTCTGCAAGTACAGAGCAGTGTACTTTTACAGGAGGAAGCGCAAGTTCATTTGCAATATCAATATTCTTGATTTGCTGTGCTTGGTCTAAAGTTTTACCTTTTAGCCATTCAGTTACAAGTGAACTTGAAGCAATTGCAGAACCACATCCGTAAGTTTTGAAGCGAGCTTCTTCAATTACACCATTCTCATCCACTTGGATTTGAAGACGCATAACGTCACCACAAGCTGGTGCACCGACCATACCTGTACCTACGTTTTCTGCGTTTTTATCTAAAACACCAACATTACGAGGATTTTCGTAATGATCAATCACTTTTTCGCTATAAGCCATGATGCGTCTCCAAACCTCAGGGTCGGCTGATAATATTTAATATGGGTGCATCTTATTAAATTTCAATATTTAAGCTTAATAAGATGCATGTGTTTGGTTTAAATTAGTGTTCTGTCCATTCAACTTTCGACAGATCAATCCCTTCTTTGTACATATCCCAAAGTGGAGAAAGGTCACGTAATTTTTCTACAGCAGCTTTAGTTACTTCTAGCACATGATCAATATCTTCTTCAGTCGTATATTTACCAAAACTGAAGCGAATTGAACTGTGTGCTAACTCATCAGATAAGCCTAATGCACGAAGAACATAAGAAGGTTCTAATGTTGCAGAAGTACAAGCTGAACCAGATGAAACAGCAGCGTCTTTAAGTGACATCATTAAAGATTCACCCTCAACGAAGTTAAAACTTACGTTTAAGTAGTTTGCTACGTTTTGAGTCGGATGACCATTTAAGAAAACTTGTTCAAGATCTTGTAGACCATTCCAAAGTTTGTCACGTAGAGTGCGTAAGCGAGTTTGTTCAGCAACTAGGTTTTTACCTGCAAGTTCAAATGCTTCACCCATACCAACGATTTGGTGAGTTGCAAGCGTACCAGAACGCATACCGCGCTCATGACCACCACCATGCATTTGAGCTTTAAGACGCACACGTGGACTACGACGTACGTAAAGTGCACCGATACCTTTAGGGCCATAAATTTTGTGAGCAGAGAAACTCATTAAATCAATTTTCATGGTTGATAAATCGATTTCAACTTTACCAGCAGCTTGGGCGGCATCTACGTGGAAATATGTCTTATTCGCACGAGTTAATTCACCAATAGCGGCAACATCAGTCACAGTACCAATTTCATTATTGACCATCATTAATGAAACAAGAATTGTATCAGGACGTAAAGCAGCTTGAACCATTTCAGGAGTAATTAGACCTGTTTGAGCTTCTGGTTCAAGATAGGTAATTTCAAAGCCTTCTTGTTCTAATTCACGGCAAGTATCTAAAATTGCTTTATGTTCAATTTTACTCGTAATAATGTGTTTGCCTTTTGAAGCGTAGAACTGTGCAACACCTTTTAGTGCAAGGTTGTCAGATTCTGTAGCGCCAGATGTCCAAACGATTTCGCGTGGATCTGCTTTTACAAGATTTGCAACTTGCTCACGAGCGTATTCAACTTTTTCTTCAGCTTGCCAACCATATGCGTGCGAACGTGATGCAGGGTTACCAAAAGTCCCATCGAATGTAAGGCATTCCATCATGCGCTCAGCAACTTGTGGGTCGACTGGAGTCGTTGCAGCATAATCAAGATAAATTGGACGTTTCATGTCAAATACCTGTAACCGATAAAAGGGCTGAATCTAATGGAGCTGTATTCTGGCGGATCGCAACAGTTTGAACGTTATCGCGAGCAACTAAATCAGCAAGAGAGATTTTAGCTAAGTAATCGGCAATGTGGAGGGAGAGTTCTTGCCATAAATCGTGAGTTAGACACATTGCGCCATTTTGGCAGTTACCTTTGTGGTCACAACGTGTTGCATCAACAGTTTCGTTTACAGCTTCAATAATTTCTAAGACCGTAATATCAGAAGCATTACGCGCTAAATGGTATCCACCATTAGCACCACGTACACTCGAAACCAAGCCATGACGCTTTAATTTAGCAAATAGTTGTTCTAAATAAGCCACAGAAATAGTTTGGCGAGTAGCAATTTCTGCCAAAGTAATGGTTTGTTCAGTCGGCTGCAAAGCTAGATCAAGTAATGCAGTCACTGCGTAGCGACCGCGAGTGGTTAAGCGCATGATTCGATACACGTGTAAAAGGCTAGATGATGAAATTTTATGAATTCCGACTAATTTAGTCAAGTATTTTTTCTAAAAACCAACTAAATTAATCGGAATTAAATATGGCGAGGATTCAAACAGATAAAACTTTATTATTTTAATAAATATTCAATAAATTATACACGATTAAAGCCACGAATAGAACCGAAACTATCCCGAATGCAATGTTGATACGTTTTTGGTTGGATTGCATGCGACGAATACGATTTTTATATTGTTTTACCTCTACTTGAAGTGTATTGATTTTAGATCTTTGTAAGTCAATTTTTTCAAGTAATGGTGCAATGCGTTTTCTCGAAGCCTTTGTATCTTGGTCTTCAGAAGCTGTTGTTAACCAGTTTTTCCAATCTGAAAGTAATTTCGGTGTTGAGAGATGCAATGCTAAATCTCTGAATTCGTCTTTAAGGGTTTGATCACCTTCAATACGCATTTTTTTCAAACTTCTGCGGTTTGCGAACCCGAAAATTTGAATGATATCGACTAAAGTACTACTTACCTTGAGGTCAGGTTCTTTTTCTGGCGCTTGAAGGTCAAATAAGATGCCTTTATCCGTAAATTGGATATAAAAGTCAAAATAGGGGATATAGCTATTCATTTTAATTGTAATTTGTTGTTCTACAAATTTTTTTGCTTGAAGGCGAACAACACGGTCATGTTTTAAGACGAAAGAATAGAATGTCTCTAAAACTAACATAACAATGTTAAGCAACAAACGGGTATGACCTTGTTGTTGTTGCGATTCACTCATAAAAAAATCCTATTCAAATTTAATAAATCTAAAAAGTTCTATTAACACAAACTTAAATTAAGTCTAAGATTACATCATTTATCATTGCTTTGTAGAACAGTTTTGAACAAGGTTCAATAGCGATATTTGATATTATCAATGTATTTTATGCACGAATAGTCAGTTTAGAGGCTAAAATATACAGGAGTGTAACGGTGGATCAAGATGTAAATAACAATAAAGAACAGGAATTAATGGACAACTCACAACCTGCAAACTCACGTAAAACAAAGCATCAACGCAAGTCCACACTTGATTTTCGTAAATATACTAAACAAATTTGGCTTGCTGGTTTAGGTGCTTTTTCTCGCGCAGAGGAAGAAGGTAATAAAATGTTTGACTCTTTAGTCAAAGTTGGTGAAGAGCTTGAATCAAAAACGGTTGAATTTACAGATCAAACAGTAAACAAAGTTGCGGAAAAAACTAAAGAGTCTGTTACGGATAAAAAAGATAAGGTGGAAAAACTTTTAGATCATGGGGTGAGTACTTCGCTTAATCGTATTGGGCTCGTCTCAACTAAAGATGTACAACATCTTGAGAATATGATTTTAGATATTCACCAGAAATTAGATGTGCTCATTGCTGAAAATCAAGCTTTACGAGCCAAACTCGAAAAAAAATGATGGATTTAGAGATAAAACTGTAATTTTGGTATTTTTTGTCGCTTATTTTGATCAAAACAGGTCGAGCAGTATTGCGTTTCCCCCCAAAGCATTGCTATAAAGTCGTCATGGCCTTTTAAAATACAAGCCTTGGATTTTAAACAAACGATATAAGAGGACGTAATCTTCATGAATAAATCAGAATTGATTGATGCGATTGCAGAGAAAGGGGGATTGTCTAAGACTGATGCTGGTAAGGCATTGGACGCGACTATTGCTTCTATTGGCGAAGCGCTGAAAAAAGGTGACTCTGTTACTTTAGTAGGATTTGGTACTTTCAGCGTTAAAGATCGTGCTGCACGCACTGGTCGTAACCCGAAAACTGGCGAAGAATTACAAATTAAAGCAAGCAAAGTTCCTAGCTTTAAAGCTGGTAAAGGTTTAAAAGATTCTGTAGCTTAATTCTTATTAAGTCCAAAACGCGCCGACTTGGCGCGTTTTTTATTAAAAAGAAAATTTATGGCTTCATCTGATATATTCGGTTTGGATTATCAGTTAGAATCGCTTTGAAATAAAATATTGGAATACCTATGGAATCGTTTCGTAAACTCATTAAAGGGTGGCTCGGCAAAGTCCTTCTAGTATTATTTTTGACACCATTGGCATTGGTCGGTATTGAAGGCTATTTCGGTGGTGGAAACAAAGATGGGATTGCTAAAACCGTTAATGATTTAGAAATTTCTAATAAAGAGCTAGAAGTTCAAACGAAGAATTATAAAGATCAATTCTTACAAATGGTTCAAGGTGATGAATCACTTCTGAATCAATCGTATATTGAACAAATGGCTCTAGATAGTTTAATTGATCGTGCTTTATTGGTTCAGCAGGCTGAAAAGTTAGGCATCAGTTTAAGTGATGCTCAGATTGAACAAATGATTGCTCAACAGCCAAGTCTGCAGGTTGATGGTAAATTTTCACAACAAGCTTATGAAAACTATCTTCGATCAATTAATATGACGAGCCAGGGTCTAATCCAAAATTTAAGACAAGATCATGCGCTTCAAATGTTAGTTTCAAGCATTCGTGATAATTCTTTGGTAAGCCAAAGTGATATTCAGCAAATCGCAAATCTACAAGGTGAGCAACGTACGTTATTTATGTCATCTGTAAAATTGGATGATTACAAAACGTCTGTAAAAATAACTGATGCTGAAGTCGCTGCTTATTATGAAAAACATAAAGTGCTGTTTAAGCAACCTGCCTCAGTTGATCTTGATTATGTATTGGTAACGCCTGCTATGGTAGCAAATGCCACAACAACTGTTACAGATGCAGAATTAAAACAAGCTTATGATCAATATGTAACTCAACAAAATAAAAATGCCAAAGTTGAAGTCCAACATATTTTGATTACAACAGATAATCGTACTGCGCTTGAGGCTGAAAAAATAGCCAATGATGTTTATGCAAAAATTCAATCAGGATTATCTTTTGCAGAGGCTGCTCAACAGTATTCTGAAGATTCTAGTTCCAAAGATAATGCGGGTCGAGTTGATGGTTATGAAGCCGGTGTATTCGGTGATGCTTTTGATAATGCAGTTCAAGCTTCAAAAGGTACGATTTCTAAGCCAGTAAAAACCGATTTTGGTGTACATATTATTCAAGCTAAAGCTGCTCAAGTGAATGTTGCTAGTTTTGAGTCTGAAAAAGCACGTCTTGAAGCTGATTTATTAAAATCTAAAAATGCCAATGCTTATTCTGATCTAGTAAATGGTTTGAATGAGCTCGTTGTAAGTAGCGATGCTTTAGATGTAGTCCCTCAGGAATTAAAATCGGCTAAATTGGTTACTGCGAATAATGTAACTCTTGCCACTCAAAATACAGTCCTAGCGGATCCTGCTGTAAAAGCTAAGATCTTTAGTCAAGATGTAAAAAATGGTGATCGTAATGCGACCAGCAATATACAATTGGCGAATGGTGATACAGTTTGGTTGAAAGTTCGTGAATACCGTGAAGCTGGTGTTCAACCTTTATCAGTAGCCAAAGCGAAGGTTAAAGAAAAGCTGTTGAATCAAAAGGCATATGAAGCTGCTCAAGCAAAAGTTGCTGCAATGTTAAAGGATTTTAAAACACTACCTTCACAGCAGGTTTTAACTAAGCATCAGCAATCTTTCGTAAATGCAGGTGTGTTTACTCGTTCTCAAGGTCTTAAACGAGAAATTGAACGTGCTGCATTTAGTGTGCCTGCACCTAAAGCAGGAATGTGGTCTGTGACTACAGCTCAATTACCAAATGAAATGGTAATTATCGGTGTGGCTGAGGTAAAAAAACCATCTATGGATTCGATTTCGGCTGAAGAAAAACAGCAGCTTGCACAGCTTTATCAAAACTATCGTGGTACACAATTACTTAAAGATTACACTGAGTATTTAAAGTCAGTTGCAAAAATTAAGTAACTCACCAGTAATTCTATCTTCATAAAAAAAGCACTTCGGTGCTTTTTTTATTTTGCTATGATTTATTTAATTCGATTAATTCAAATAAGTATTCCGATACTGGCTTGGACTGCATAGATAATGTTTTTTGAAGGCTTGACTAAATGCAGTCTCTGATGAATAACCAACTTTGTGCGCGATTTGTTGGATTGAAAGCTGGCTCAAGCGTAAAAGTTGACTGGCTAATCTTAAACGGTGTTTCTGTAAGTATGCTAATGGTGTTTCATTCACCATATTTTGAAATAAATGAGCGAATTTTGAACGCGACATAAAGCAAGTTTCTGCCAATGATTCTACAGTCCAGTTTCGTTCTGGTTGGCTGTGAATCGCTGAAAATGCAGGGCTCAGTTCTGGGTGAGTAAGAGCAATTAACCAGTTATTCTGGTCCGTTAGCGTGGAAATGTAATCTCTCACGCATTCGATTAACATAATACTCACCACGTGATCCATAATCTTATGGCGACCAGGTCGGTTCATCTTGGTTTCATCAGCCACGAAATAAAGCCCGATCCTTAACCACTCCGGCTCTCTAGCATTCAGTGCATTGTTTAAATGGATATAAGTGGGTAAGGCTTGAATCAATGGTCCACCCATAATACTGTCCATATTAGATCGTATACTGAAGATGAGAGATTTCTCAGATTTATCATCTTCGTCACCGAGGATAATTTCATCATCTCTTAAACCTTTAAATAAATGATCTATTTGAGTAATGTTGACTAATCTTTGTTCTTGATGGCTATAGGCTTGATGTGACATTCCAGAAGGAATAATTGCCATATCTCCAGCTTTTAAATGTAGCTGTTCGCCATTTTGAAATTTAAAAAAGGCTTCACCGTATAATAAAATATAGGTAATCATGGCTGTTTGATGACTTAACTCAAAAGCCCATTTACCTTGTGCTTGAAGGTAGAGATATTCGGTATTTTTGAGGTGAATATCTTCAAAAACTTGACTGAGGGCATCCATGTTTTTCGTATATTCCCTATACGCTTACAATTGCTGAATCTTAACATGTGTAAAGATTTCTATAATGTATTTTAACTTCAAAATCATCGTGGAAATACGACTCAATAGCTTTTTTGGACGATTACGACTGTATTTGAAATTTGAAATGAACAAAGATAAAAATAAGAAATAGAAAAGGAAAATTGCAAGTGAATGCAAAGGTAAAAGTTGAAGAGTTATTGAGTCAGAACCCGATAGCGCAAGGCTTACAACTGGATAAGAAGCGTTACTTATGGTTGCTTAGTCCAGCACTACCTGTATTAGGGATGGGCTTTTTGGCTGGATATCAATACGGACCTAAAGCAACTAAAAAATTGTTTGCATTAGGTGGACCTTTATTATTACACGTAATTATTCCCACCATTGATGCTTTGGTCGGTACTGATGAGAATAATCCGAGTGATGAGCAGATCAAAAAATTGGTCAGTGATCCTTACTATGATCGTATAGTAAAAATGTTTGTTCCTTTACAGTATGCAGCTAATTTTTTTGCCGGATATGTTGTTTCACGTAAAGAAACTCCATTGTTGGATCAGTTATTGATTGGTTGTACAATGGGATTGATCAACGGTATTGGTGTGAATACTGCCCATGAACTATGCCATCGACCGAAGCGTGCAGATCATTATTGGTCACACGTGACGTTAGCACCACTTGGATACAATCATTTCCGTATTGAGCACCCATATGGGCATCATAAACGTGCTGCTACTCCAGAAGATCCAGCGACCTCTAAGATGGGTGAGACCTTTTATGAGTTTCTTCCAAGAACGATTAGCGGTGGCTTGAAGTCGGCAATACAGATTGAAAAACATCGACTAAATCGTAAGGGTGAGTCGTTCTTTTCACTGAAAAATGAGCTATTTCACGGCGCAGCCATTAGTGCAACTTTTCACGCAACGATGCTAAAACTGTATGGTAAGAAAATTTTACCATTCCTAGCCATACAGTCACTTTACGGTGTGACTTTATTTGAAATGGTCAACTATCTTGAGCACTACGGCTTATTGCGAGAAAAGAAAGAAGATGGGAGTTATTCGCGTACTATGCCTGAACATAGTTGGAATAATAATAACATCACAACCAATCTATTCTTATACCAGTTGCAGCGCCATTCAGATCATCATGCTTATCCGACACGACCTTTCCAAGCATTGAGAAACTTTGAAGAAGCGCCAGTGTTGCCAAGTGGATATGCGACGATGTTGATCCCAGTTTTAATACCTAAGTTATGGTTTAAAATTATGGATAAGCGCGTATTTGACCATTATGGTGGCGATTTAAATAAAGCCAATATTCATCCTAAACGACGAGCAAAAATTTTTAAAAAATTTGGTGTTATTGATAAATTACTGGGCTAACACTCAAAAATAAAAAAACCGACCATGGGTCGGTTTTTTTTATAATACTTTTAACATGCGTATTTCGCATGCATCACTATGTCCAGTATTTCCTAATGGGTGTTGTAGATGTTGAAAACCTAATTTTTCATATAATTTTACAGCCTGCCAGAGAGATGCTGTAGTTTCGAGATAAATTTGCGTGTAACCCTGATCTCGTGCAAATTGGATACATTTTTCTAGAATTTGTTTTGCAAAACCCAAACCTCGTATTGAGGGCATGAAATACATCTTTTGTATCTCTAGAGTGTTTTCGTCGCCCAGCAAAGGTGCAATGCCCCCACCACCAAAGACCTCGTGTTGGTCATTGCTAATAACCCAATATATGGAGTGAGGTTTTGTATAAACGTCATAGAGTTGATCTAGAATTGGATCTGCAACTGCGAAGCCTGATTCAGCAGCGAGACCAAACTCCACTGAGACTTCACGAATGATTTTTGCAATATGGGGATTATCTTGGGGTTGAATAGTTCGAATAAAGTACATAATCGATGAAACTTAGTAAATCTTCACAGAGTATATCTAAGTTTCATCGCAGTTGAATTTAATTCAACGTGATTTATTTCAATTCGCTTGATGATTTTCCAAGTTCACGGCGCGCAACAATAAGCTGTTGAATTTGTTGTGTGCCCTCGAAGATATCTAGAATTTTGGAGTCGCGCGCCCATTTTTCCAATAACTCATCTTCGGTGTAGCCTACACTTGCAGCAAGTTCGACACACTTCAATGTAATTTCATTACAAATGCGTCCAGCTTTCGCTTTTGCAATAGAAGCTTCACGCGAGTTAGGCTTTTTATTGTCTGCCATCCATGCAGCTTTTAGGGTTAATAAACGTGCAGCTTCCCATTCTGCTTCCATGCGATAAATCTGAGCTGCAATATTTGAGGATTGAAGGTAAGGAGTGGCATATTCAGCATCTAGTTGGTCTTTAAAAATTTCCTTGATACGCTCTAAAGACGCTTTAGAGCACCCAACTGCCATTGCAGCCACAAGAGGGCGTGTATTATCAAAAGTTTCCATGACGCCTGCGAAACCTTTTGCAACATCGATTTCAGCATTACCTAATAAATTTGCAGCAGGGACGCGACAATCGATAAAGCGAATGACAGCAGTATCTGAAGCTTTAATTCCGAGTTTATGTTCAAGACGTTCAACGGTCATGCCAGGCGTGCCTTTAGGAACAACAAATGATTTGATTGCTGCACGCCCAAGTTTTTTATCGAGTGTTGCCCAAACCACGACTGAATCAGCTCGTTCGCCAGAAGTGACGAAAATTTTCTCGCCATTTAAAATATAATCATCACCATCTTTAGTCGCTGTGGTGCGTATTGCTGCAGAATCAGATCCACAGCCTGGCTCGGTAATTGCCATCGCAGCCCAAGTTCCCTTGAAGCGTTCAAGTTGCTCTTCATTGGCTACAGCAGCAATTGCAGAGTTACCTAATCCTTGGCGAGGCATGGTAAGTAATAAACCAGTATCGCCATAACACATCTCAATTACACCCAAAGCAGTAGACATGTTCACGCCATTTTTGTTGCCTTGAGTCGTATCTCCACGTTTATTGACCGCAGCGCCAGCATTCATGCCATCGCCACCTTCATTCATACCATCCAATAGGGATGCTAACATGTCGAGTTCTTTGGGATAAGCATGTTCAGCTTTATCATATTTGCGTGAAATAGGGCGAAGCACGTTTAACGCTGTCTGATGAGCTTGATCAACAAGCATTTTAAATTTTTTCGGATTTTCTAAATTCATCATCTTTGTCCTTAAATTTTTATTATTTGATTAAGCATGTAAACCAGAATGCATAATGGCAGTAGCACGCAAATCTCGATACCAACGTTCAACTGGATGTTCTTTGGTAAAGCCATGTCCACCTAAGAGTTGTACGCCATCAGTGCCAATTTTCATTGATTTTTCTGCGCATAAAATTCGTGCTAAATATGCTTCGCGATGGAAACTTAAACCTGATTCTGCACGACTTGCAGCATTCAAAACCAACATTTTCATAGCATCAATTTCAATAGCCATATCCGCGATCATAAATGCAACACTTTGACGGTGGGATATTGGTTCACCAAATGCGGTGCGTTCATTGGCATACTGAATGCAATATTGTTTAACCGCTTGGCATGTACCCACTGCCATTGCACACCACATTAAATTGCCCAGATCAATGAACGCTGAATAATCAAAATCTTGCTCACTCAGTTTAAATGCTGGTGTATTGTTAAATTTTAGGCTCACAGATTGGGTTGCTTTAAGCCCCATTGCTGGATTTGCTTTATATGAAATCGTTTCATTTCGCTCAACAATGAAAACTTGAGCTGTTCCATCTAAATCTGCGGAAACCAATAAAAGATCTGCCTGCTCACCTAGAATAACAATAGTTTTTTCACCATTAATGACAAAATGATCGCCTTGGCGTGTCGCTTTTGTTTTTAATTGGAAAGGGTTGAAAGCTGGTGTATTTTCCTGCACAGCGAAAGTCGCAAATAGAGAATCTTGTTCGCTAAATGCCGACAAATACTTATTTTGAATCTCTGCTGAACCCCACTGTGTAATTGCATTAATGACTGAGAACGTGGAGAGTAATGTAGCTGTTAATGAGAAGTCACCTTGTGCAAGTTGCTCTGCGATCAGCACATTTGTAACCACATTCTTTTCTGAAGCAACGCCGCCGTATTGTTCAGGCAATGCATAATAATTGACACCTAAATCTTTAAATTGAGCCCATAAGTTTTCTGGAAAAGTAGCTTGGTGGTCGGCTGTATGTGCTAGGGGGGAGAGAACTTCATGAGCAAATTGTTGCATCGCATCAACAGTCATCTGTTGTTCTTCAGAAAGGCTGAGATCAAATAACCCTTTTTGCTGATTGGATAGACGTTGAGTCGGAGTATTGGATTTTTGTTTAAAAATTTTCTGTGTAGAGCCCAAGGTTTTAAATCCAGCCTTAGAACCTTGATAAAGCGAGCGTTCGATAATTTTTCTTAGTTTTAATTGATCGATTAAATCACTGCCTGCGAGCTTAGTGATCAAGGCTAAGCCTAAACCTTGCGCTTTGTTTGCGATATCATTCATTGTTGTAAATTCCCTGATGGTTTTTTTATACAACAAGATCGTGACATGTGTTTAGTGAAATGACTATGTCGAAAATGACTAGCTTAAAAGACTTTTTTGACCAAACAGATAAATGGTAATTCAATAGGTATTTTAATGAAATTTAAGATATATTCTTTTTAGTAATTAAATTTTTTATTTAATAAATTGACCATAGTGACACGATAGATCACTATGGTCTTAGTTCATTAAATATATGATTGGATCATTTTACGTACATTTGTTTTTGCTTCGATCACAGTCATGAATGTATATGCACCTATGAACTTACGACTGATGAACATAAATTCTTTTGGTGGAACTGAAAAATAGCGCGATGCCATCGACTTGGATGCTCGTTGCATCACACGGCTATGCAGCTGGCTTTGTTTCCAATCATAGCGCTGCTGTTCATCCATAATGCCTGTTGGTAGGTCTGGGTTATTGCTATAAGTACTAAAAGCTTCAGTAGCTAGAAGGAACACTTTTGCCATGTCAGGTTTAATGCTTAATGGCATTGCATCGAAAAACTCATAACCTGTCATAGCATTGACCATGGCTTGAGCATCATGATGATAGCCCGCGGTAATTAAATTACGAGCTACCTTGAGGAGTTGATCATCAAATTGACGGATCGCACCGAAGTCTAAAAGAATGATTTTATCTTCAATTTGCGCGCCGTCACCTAAGCGTACTAGGTAATTACCAAAGTTAGGATCAGTCTGCATCTCGCCCCATTCAAACACTTCACGAACGGCAATTTCAAGCGATGCCTCACCTAATTTGTTGCGACGTTCCTGAGGGAGTGAAAGCATGACTGGGCTATTAATCGGAACACCACGCTCAAAAGTCATACAAAGCACTTGATCTGTACAATATTGATCAATAATTTGTGGAACAACATAACGCGGATCATCTTTTAAACGCGCTCTAAAACGACGTGTTGTTTCAGCTTCAATTTTGTAATTTACTTCACGGTGCATCATTTCGCGAACCTCATCAAACCATTGATCAAATTCACGAGTTTGAGGAACCATGCGTGTAAGTTTGAGCATGTTCTTAAACAAGCTCATATCTGAGTCAATTGCGCTTGCTACACCTGGATATTGAACTTTGAGCACCAATTCAAGTCCATCAGACTTACGTGTTGCACGGTGAACCTGTGCTAATGATGCGGTGCCTAAAGGCTCATGATCAATGGTGAGATCATCGAGTTTAGATCCAAGTTGGTTGCGCAGTTGCTCATGGATTGCAGGCCACGCGAGGGCAACGGTCTGATTATTTAAAGTATTTAAGGCTTGCGTGATCTCTTCAGGTAGAAAATGCTCACCATATAACGCCATCATTTGACCAATTTTGACGATAGAGCCTTTTAATTTACCGATTTCAGCAACGAGATAGTCAGCTTGTTCTTTCATCGCTTGTTTACGTTTTTTTTCTTTTTCTTCTTCGCTTGAAAAAATAGAACTCGCACTTGAAGCAGCCCAGCGTGTGCCAGCCAGTAGAGAAGCTTTCGCAATCGAAAGACGGCGATCCATTGAAGAAGTTTTTAATTGTTTAAGCTTTTCATTCTGATCTGACATGAAGTTTAGGTCCTTTAAGCGAATCGCGCAGAGAAATCATTGTATTGAATATTACATGTTATGAACGTATTAAAATAGTTCAAGTATTTCAATATCAGGTGTATAAATGGTCAATTTATTCAAACTGAAATAGCCTAAGCTTTTTAAAGTCGATATTTAACTGGGAGTTGAGCTCGATTAGACAGAGACACGCGATACTCAGAGATGAATAACTTCATTAAGTTGACAACAGTTTCATGAATAAATCCAAGGGCATATGCTTTGATAATAATGACGCTAGGTAAGCTGAAGACAAAATATTTAACATCATCCAAACTTGGATTTTCAAAAACTTGATGATCCATCAAAAATTGCTTAAGAAATTGTTTTTCTGTTGTGACACGAGGGGAAGAATCATCACTCCAGTAATTTTGACGGATTGCCATTAAATTATTGTGTTTATAACTCATACTTCAACTTTTGAAATCCACTTTAACTTTTATTAGTTTGAGTCTAAATTTTCTTTTTCAAGTCTGGTGAGCTTTTCGAGAGACAAAAAAAGCGGGCAAAGCCCGCTTTTTTTTTAACAGTTAATTAAACTGCTACGATGTCAACAGCGTTAGGACCTTTAGGACCTTGAGTTACGCTGAATTCAACTTGTTGGCCTTCAGCCAAAGTTTTAAAGCCTGAACCTTTGATTTCGCTGAAGTGAGCAAAAACGTCAGGACCGTTTTCTTGTTGGATGAAACCGAAACCTTTAGTTTCGTTGAACCATTTAACTGTACCTTTAACAGTATTAGACATAATAGGAATCCTAATAAAACTTTAATGTTATGAGTTTGAACTCAATGATGTAACTTGGAAAAAAAATGAAACTTAAAATCTGAAACCAAACGTAGGATTATGACTAACACTGCGAAATAAAAGATTTAATGAAACAACATAAATTTTCTAGTTGGCTTCGAGTATACACGATTATTTTCAATATCGTTAGTTTTAATCAACTTTCTCGCTATTTTAAAACTTGAATGAGTAGACCTTATTCAATGGATAATTCTAACTATTCAAATTTTCAATACAAATTTGCCGAATAACACGGATAGAACTTTTTATTAAAAGGATAAAACAAGGTATCATAGACCGTTTTTAAAAATTTGACCTTGGAGACGCCTTAAGTGGATCGACCGACTATTAGCCCTGAACATCTACAGGAAGCCGCTGAAAACTTAACAACTATTCGAGATTTTATTCGTTTTGGAGTTACAGCATTACGTCAATACGATGCACACTTAGGTCAAGGTACTGAAGATTATTTTGCTGAAAGTTCTGCTTTAGTTTTACAAACTTTGTCACTGGACTGGAATGCCGATGCTGAGATTTTAGACTCAAAATTGCTGCCAAGCGAAGTTGCGGAATTCTTGAGCTTACTCGAACGTCGTATCAATGACCGTGTTCCTACTTCATATTTATTAAATCTTGCTTATTTCTTTGGTAAACCATTTTATGTCGATGAGCGTGTACTGATTCCACGCTCACCAATCGTTGAGCTGATTGAAAATCGTTTTGCACCTTATTGTTTGACTGAAAACGGTGAAATGGGTGAAGCGGTCAATAATTTGCCAGTGAATCCAAATCCTAAAACTCCACAGCGTATTTTGGATATGTGTACTGGCTCTGGTTGTATCGCAATTGCTTTGGCATATGCATTCCCTGATTCTGAAGTTGATGCTACTGATATTTCGAAAGAAGCCCTTGAAGTTGCACAGATCAACTGTGAGCATCACAATAAACAGTATCAAGTCGCTTTATTGGAATCTGATCTTTTCGCTAAAATACCTGCTGAAAATCAATACGATTTAATTGTTTCTAATCCGCCGTATGTCGATGCTGAAGATATGGCAGATTTACCAGATGAGTTTCATCACGAGCCAGAATTGGCATTGGCAGCGGGTCAAGATGGTTTGGATCTTGTGCGTAAAATGCTGGCTCAAGCCGCAGACTATTTAAGTGAAGATGGTTTAATCATCATTGAAGTGGGCAACTCAGAGTGGGCAATGAAACAAAACTTTAATACTGTTGATTTCTACTGGTTGCAATTCCAACGTGGTGGGTCAGGTATTTTTGCACTGACTGCAGCACAATGCCGTCAATATCGTGATTTATTCATTCAATCTGTTCAAGTATAAAGGAGTTGTTGAACATGGCTGGCAATAGTATTGGGCAATTGTTCCGTGTAACAACTTGTGGTGAATCTCACGGTGTTGGTTTGATGGCGATTGTAGATGGAGTTCCACCAGGTCTAAAGTTATCAGCTGAGGACTTACAAATAGACTTAGATCGTCGTAAACCAGGTACCTCTAAATTTGCAACACAACGCAAAGAACCAGATGAAGTTGAAATTATTTCAGGTGTGTTCGAAGGTAAAACCACTGGGACATCCATTGGTCTTTTAATTCGTAATACAGACCAAAAATCTAAAGATTACGGTAATATCGCACAAACTTTCCGTCCAGGTCATGCAGACTATACTTATACACAAAAGTATGGTTTCCGTGATTACCGTGGTGGTGGTCGCTCAAGCGCACGTGAAACAGCGATGCGTGTTGCAGCGGGTGCAATTGCTAAAAAATTCTTATTTGAAAAGTTTGGTATTGAAATCCGAGGGCATGTAACACAAATCGGAACTGAAAAAACAGAAAAACTAGATTGGAATGAAGTGCCGAATAATCCATTCTTTTGTGGTGATGTTGATGCCATACCACGCTTTGAAGCACTTGTGACATCATTGCGTGAAAAAGGAACAAGCTGTGGAGCACGACTTGAAATTATTGCTTCAAAAGTACCCGTAGGCTGGGGGGAACCTGTTTTCGATCGTTTAGATGCTGATATCGCACATGCGATGATGTCAATTAATGCGGTCAAGGGTGTAGAGATTGGTGATGGTTTTGGCGTGGCTGAACAATTTGGTCATGAAACACGTGATGAACTGACAACTAATGGCTTCTTAGCGAATCACGCTGGTGGTATATTAGGCGGTATCTCAAGTGGTCAAGATATTCGTGTATCAATTGCACTAAAACCTACTGCTTCTATTACCACACCAGGCAAAACGATTACCATTAATCGTGAAGATACGGATGTTCTTACTAAAGGTCGTCACGATCCTTGTGTGGGTGTTCGTGCGACACCAATCGCTGAAGCCATGCTTGCAATTGTGTTAATGGATCACTTTATGCGTCATCGTGCCCAAAATGCCGACGTTGTTGCGCCATTTGAGCCAATTTAACCAAAGTAAAAAAGCGTATGATGTAAAAGCCAGATGATTGATCTGGCTTTTTAATATAATTTTAAAATTGCAATTGAACGTTTTATGGGGAATTCAATTGAAAATAAGGATATTGGTTGGGGCGATGGTCTTATGTGGATTATCGTATAGTTATGCGAATGGCTTAACGCAATCTCAGTTTGATATTGAAGTGAAGTCAATTTATAACGAGATTGAGGCGAGTCAAATTCGATTACATCAATCGGTCGATAGTAAGCAGAATATTTCGTTGATCATTCAAAGAGCTTGTGAATATGCAGATGTGTTAAATGCTTTAGAACGATTAGCACAAAAGAATATTCATATGGCTAAAGCAAAGGGAGAAGCATTGTTTGCAAGAAAAATGAGAAATTCTTTTGATCGATCATTCCAAGATTTAGGAACAAGTTATCAAAAAAGTTGTAAGTCTTAAAAAAAAGCCAGTTCAACGAACTGGCTTTTTAATGAATAATGCATTTATTCGATAGTTTGACCTGTATAACCTTTGATAAAGGTTAAGTAAGCAGAAGATTTCTGACCATCAGCTTGCAAGATCGGACGAGTCACTTCGCCGTTAGCTGTCACGATTTTTAGATCAATTTGTTTTGCGTCTCTAAATGAGTTTAAAAAACTTACAGGAACGACAATAAAATTAGATGAATTCGTTACACCAGCTACAGTTGCATATTGGGTTGGTTGAATTGTTGAATAGACATAAGGCTGACCATCAACAATAAAGTTCAATTGTTTAATATCATGTTGTGCAGTGTCATTTACATCTGCAGTTATTTTAAAACCATTACGCTTTTCATCATTCCAACGGAGTGCAAGTTCAGGGCAAATTTCATCAGTAGCACAGATGAGAGGTCCTTTGGTTACAACACGTTCTGGATAGCTTCCTGCACAACCTGTTAATACAACCAATGCTGAAATAAGCGCTAGTTTGATTTTCATGATTTTACCTATTGTCTTGTTTATTATAACTGTGTACACAATTTGTTAAATCTAACGAAAATTTCTAAAAAATGAAATGCCTAGCAGTCTAATAACACGTTGCAGTTTTGTATCGATGATTAAAAAAAGACCCATAGTGGGTCTTTTTTTACTTTTGCTTAAATTGTTGGTAGCCACTTTTAAATGTTTGATAGGCAAACGATGCATGCCCATCTTTTAAAATGCTATGCGTTATGGCACCTTGATCTGTCACTACAGCAATATCAATGGCTTTGGCTTGATCAAACATAACAATAAAATTCATTGGTACATCAATGTAATTTGTAGAGTTAATGAGATCAGAATTGTTAACTGTTCGGGTGCTGGTTTGGGTTGTGGTTGCATAAGGATAAGTTTGACCATCTAGCGTGAAGATAATTTGCTTGATATCAAAAGTATTTCGATCAAATAGATTGGTATGTACTCTAAATAAATTATTGCCTTGTTGTTTCCAATCAAATGTTAACTCAGTACATGGTTTTGATGGTTCACAAATCACCTGACCACGTGTTTCAATTCGCTTGGCATGTTCTGAAGGTTTAAAATCAATAACATTAGATGCATAAGCTTTTGCAGAACTTGCATTTGGTTTATTGGATACAACGATACACCCACTCAGTGAAAGAGCAGTAAGAATAGATATAAATTGAACTTTCATTATTATCAACCAGTTAAATAGATGTTGTTTTTGTATATGCTAAATTTAGCATAGAATCCATATAAATGTTAACCAGTTATCAAAAAATATATATTTATTGTCGTGTTTTGCTATTTTTCTTTGTGGTGATGCTTGTCATGTTGCTTTAATTAAGCTTAAAGGTGTTAAAAAATAATTGATTGAGTCCTTTATAGTCAAACGTTTCTATTTTTGATTGAACACTTTTCAAAAGGTGATATAACTAAAAATAAAGCGTTAATAAAAGAGTATGAAATGAAAACGACTGTGAAATATGTGGTGCTGAAGAGCAAAGACTATCAATTGGGCACTCCATTGTTTGAAGAAACCATCGAGGCAGATTATGCGTATTTCGATTCAATTCCATCAGTCATTCAGTACCAGAATCATGAGTTTAAAGTGAAGTCAAAAGAACTTAATCGAAAGCAAATATTTGATGACTTTGAAGAATCACAAACAATCTTAGTTAAAGTCATCGCACTGAATTAATTTAAAGGCAGCCTTGAGCTGCCTTTCTTATTCTCATCACTATTCATTATCTATTTTATAATATAGTTCTATTCGAAATTAAGCACGGTTCAATATGCACCAAACATTCCCAATCCAAAGTAGGTTAGGTGGATTCTATTTTTTCTATAGAACCATTGTGGAAAGTTTATTTTTATAAATCCAATAAAAACAAGTTGTTATGTTGGTATTTTGCAGGTTTTATTGTGTCACTTTTTTACTTGTAGATTATTTGTAGACTGTTGAGAAACATGCTTAAATCAGTACTGTCTAAGGTATCTGGTATTAAATATGAAACTCAACAAGTCCAATGTTGATGCTATTCCATTGACGACGTCAGGTCAAAAAATTTATCGGGATAGTGAGTTAATTGGATTTGCTGTTCGGGCTACCACCAAATCAAAATCCTATATCATTGAAAGAAGAAATGCAGGGGAACTGTACAGGGTAGTTCTAGGTAAAACTAATGAAATTTCTGCCTTATCTGCTCGTGCTAAAGCACAAACCATTTTGGCTAAAATTGCCAATGGTGAGTATGTAAAGCCATCTAAAAAACAAGTTGTTAATAATCCACTTGATATTACAGTACAAGAAGCATTGGATATTTATCTAAGCAAAAATGACTTCAAGCCAAAAACAGTCAAACAATATAACAAGTACTTCAATTTGTATTTGCGCTGGTCTAATAGAAAATTATTTGAAATCACCAAAAGTGAAGTCCTGGATAAATTTATTGAAGTAACTAAGTTGAGCCCTTCATCTGCCAATGGTGCTGTATCGCTACTGGGTACGTTGTGGAAATATATGCATGTGCTGTACTCAAGTGATGAGGATCCAATCCTGCGCACAAATCCTGTTGATGTTATTGCTGTAACCAAGGGCTGGAATAAAATTGAGCGTCGTGAAAGGCACTTGGATAAAGATGTTATTCACAAATATTACAATGCCGTTCTGAATTATCAGGATGAACTGAATTTAGAAAATACTGCTCGATCTAACACACATCGAGATATACTTTTATTCACAATGTATACGGGTTGCCGTCGTCAGGAAGTTTGTAAGCTGAAATGGACTGACATCAATTTTAAAGATGGAACTGTTGTGTTTAGGGATACAAAAAATGGCGCTGACCATTGGTTTCCAATAGGTGAACATCTATTATCAATCCTGAAAGACCGTTATTTATTGCGTGAGAACGATTGGGTTTTCCCTGCGACAAAAATACCAACGTCAGCAAACATCCATGCCACCTGTGTTGATCGGATTCTAAGAGTCATAGGCGATCAGGTAGATTTTTATGTTTCCATGCACGATTTTCGGCGTACTTTTGCCACGATTTGCAATTTACTTCGATTCAATATTTACGTGACCAAGCGATTACTGAATCATACTGCGAGGCCACGTGTTGATGTGACTGGTGGATATGTGCAAATTCCTATGGAAGAGCTCAGGGCTTCAATGAACATGGTAGAAGCAGTTTATCAGGGCAAAATTGACTGTTTTAATTATGAAAGTGTCTGGGATGAAAGACTTAAGCAATTAAAGGCAGGGTAAACCTGCCTTTTTAACTTATGCGTATTGAGCTGTGCAGGTGACGGTTCTGCTTTTTTCGAATGCTAATACATCAGCTTTTCTATAAGCAACTCGTCGACCAATTTTGGTGTAGGGGAGTTCAGAGCCATCACAGCGCATTCTAGCCAATGTCCAAGGGGAACAATCTAAATATAACGCTACCAAATCTTGTCCAAACTTTTGATCATTTGGTGCATCCAAAAAAGGCTTTAATAATTTAGATCGTTCTTCCTCATTTATATTTTTAAAACTTTTTAAAGCCATCACGCCACCTTTTCCCATATCGCTACTATCGCAGCCGAAAAACCAAAAATAATTAACATCACACACCCATAAAAATATTCACGTTTCATACGATCCACTCCTTGGATTGCGCCCCTAAGGGCGCTAGTGATTAGCCTGTAATTTCAGCTTCGCGTTGATCTGCAGCACTTTCGATTGCTTTCTTGTCATCCTCTGTTAAGGATGCTGATAAGTAAGGATCACTTTCAATTTCAGCCCAAACTTGATTGATCTCATCTTGGCTCTGACAGTTCATGATTCTCGAAATGGCCTTTTCGACTGGTGTTTGCTCTGTAACAAACTCGAAGATATCTCCTTGAGCAACGACCACTTTACGTTCGCTGTATTTAACCAGTAGCTCTTGATGATCTTCAGGTGTGAGCTTTGCTTTGTTCTCAGTCACCTTTGGTGCTACAGCTTCTAATTCAGGAAGTGTTTTAGCCTCATCCATCATTAGCATTAGACCACCTTTGACTTGAGCACTCTTGTTAGGATCCACAGCGGCTACTTTGGACTTGTTAATGTCCTCAATTTTGTTAGTAACGGCATTCACTAAATAGGTTTTATGCGCTTCAGTGAGGACTTCGTTACCGTTAATAAAAGGGATTACAGTCTCTAAATCTTTTGCATTACTCATCAGTGCAATACGATCTAAGAACTCTTTACGCACCTCGGTCGAAGTCGGCTTTTTTTCAGCTGTTGTTTGTTTGGGTGGAGCATCTTCAAACTGAGGTTCATGCTTTTTTGCTGCTGGTTCCTCCGCTTTTGGGGTGAATTTTACTGACTGAGCTTTTACCAACGTCATCAGTTGTTTACGCTCTTCTTTATTAGCATGATCCATAGCTTGTTCTTCGATTACATCGAGATGTGCTGGTGACTTAGCTGTTAAAATCCCACGTTTGATTTGCTCAAAAGTTGGTGCGTAAGTTTCTTCGTTAGGTTGGCTTACTTGTTGATGTGATTCTGTCACAGCCTCAACTATTTGCTCTTGAGTGTCATCTTGATGTTCAACAGGGCTATTATCTACAGAAACAAAATCACCATCGATAACAACGCCTTTGCCAGTTTCTGCTGCATAGGAAACATCAACCGCGTTAGACATTTCAATCGATTGAGGCATGTACTTAAGAACCTGTAATAAAGCCACTTTCTTAGCGTAAGCCTCAAAATGTTTTTTAGAATAATGGTTAGGTTGAAGCGCTGGAACTACCGTTTTCTTGAAGTGTGCATGTACTTTTTTTACAGGCCATACTTCAATAACTGGCGTTTCTGAGTCTTTAACTCGACCAATTGCGTAAACATGAGTTAATTTTGCTTCATCGAACTCACCACAAGGTTTATGTTTGCAATAAGGTGAATCTCCAAGCATGTAATCAAATTCATCACCCTCATAAACTGCACCCGTCCAAACTGTACAGCGACCGCCACGGTTTGCTAGATCAACTAAGCCTTTCCAACCAGGTACAAAGGTACATTTATCTTTGTAAGGCACTAAATAACCTTGACCATTAACCCCGATTTCAAGACCAAGCTGAGAGGCTACGATAATGCTCCCAAAGATTGTTTTAGGGTCACAACGCTGTAAAGCAGGGTTTTGACTAAATGCAGTCAAAGATAAGCGCACCATACGATCCGCGTTCAAATGTTTCGGTAAAGCTAATTCCAATTGAGATTTGTGCTTTTGCATAAAAGCATTGAAAGACGCGATAGGATTAGCAGGGCGGTTGTTTTGTAATTGAGCGTTCATTTTTAATATTCCTATTAGTTAAAATCGTTTTCTAAAGCTTGTTTTGTCATGTATGACGGTAAAAACAGTTCTTCAAGATCAGTCGAGTAGCCATCCCACTCATTGATCAATAGTGATTCAGCAAGTAATTCTTTAGATTTGCGGTACCTAACTTCACCAACACTTAAAAATAGGTCAGAAGCTTTGTATTGCTTAACGTTGAAAGGGATTGAGCTTTCAGCTACAAGCAATAAAAAATGCGGTTTCTCATCAGTTTGGTAGTACTGTTGAAATCCTTCACGGTACATAGCTGCGCTTAAGTCATATCCAAAGTCAGAACATTTCTTAGAAAAGCTGTGAGGACGTGCATCAGTCGTTGTTTTGAGGTCCAAAATCAATCCATACGGAAAAGCCTTGCACGGTGCAATGTGCCAGTCAGGACGGATACGAAGTTCTAAACCAAACTCAGGATCTACAAAAAAGATGCTTGCTTCTGGCATTCCATAGTGTTTCTGCATGTCAGCGTATGAACTGAGTTTTTTAAGATTCGCTACTATCCGATGTGCTCCATCCACTTGTTCCTGATCTACTAGAATTTTCCCTTGATTAGCTTCTTCAAATGCCAATGCTTGGGCTTTACCATCTTTCGTTCTACGATCAAATTTAGGCGCAATCACAAACTCATTTTCGAATTGCTCAGGCTCTAAGAATAGGGTGTGAGCCAATGTGCCAAAATCCATTGCTGATTTAGATTCACGCTCAACTTCTTTCAAAATGTTTTTTGAATAGAAATGAGCACTTGAACGTAAAATATCTTTGAGCTGGCTTGAACTAAATTCAGAACGAGCGTGATATTCATCGTTGCTCATTTTTTCAATGAGCTTTGCCTGTGGTAGTTGAGTGTATGCGTTCATGGGCTCACCCTCTTACTGTTGTGCCAAGCAACTAGTTCGGCATAATCAAAATATAGAGGAGCTTGTTTCGTGGTCCCCATTTTGATTGGGCGCGGAAACGTTGGATCCTTGCGAATAGTGTGGCGAAGTGATTCGCGGGTCACATCAAGCAGTTTGCAGGCTGTGGGGAAGCTTACCCGAATTGGGTTTTCAGGATGGATTTCTAGAATTGTCATTACTTCACGCCCCCCACACTGAATAGATGAAAGCTCTCACTACAAACCAGCAGAGCACAGCCATTACAGCAAATACTGAGAACTCTTTTATATTGGCGCGGATATATGCAAGACGAGGTGTCGTCATTTCTGCATCGGTAGGGTGTTGGCGCAAACGTTTAGACGTTTGACTATTTGGTTTTATTTGGTTCATACTTATCTCGCTTAATTGCAAAGCGGCATGCCTTCGAAATCATTGCCGCTTTTTTATTGGGTACGAGATTTAGTTTACCAAAGGAAACTTTTAAGTCAACACAAAGTTTATGCAAGGAAACAAAATATTTTCAATTAGGAAACTTTATGTTTTAATAGACAAAAGAAAACCCATCACAGGGATGGGTTGTTTGGAGTTTGTTAAGATGACAGGAACAATAAAAAATTCATCACCGCCATTGGTTATTGAGTCCATTGAAACAGAAGGAACGGTTTGGAATTTGTCTTTTAATGGGCCGAATCCAGATGAAAATGACGCTATTGAATTGACCCAAGAGCAGTGTTTTTGGTTATTAGATAGAATTATGAATATTGACCCCAATCTCTTGGATAGTGCCAAGGAGAAGTACTTACATTCCAAGTAATAAAGTCACCAGGATTGAAAAACTCATCAAGCACAACAATATTTCTTAAAAATCTTGGTTCAAGTGGGATGGGGTGGGGTTTTTTTCCCTGGTCTGGAAAATAATCCCACAAATGGTATCTATCAATCCCATCTTTAAATCTTCTGCTTGGGCCAAAGTCCATTGGAGCACATATGCGCTCAATCTCATGGCCATCATCTTTAGAATAAAAGGTTACTTTTATCTTTTGTTTATTATCTATGGCTTGTAGAAATTTATCCTTCATCGTTCTTCTCCACCCGATCCAAGAGCCGCTCGGGTTGCGGCTTTTAAAAATTTTAGTCATCATCCCCAAATAGGTAGTCCATAGGGCTTCCTTTTTCATATTTTTGTTTTGGATTCAATTTAGCCTCGTGTTCATCACGTATTTTTTTAAAATTGTGTTGTCTTACCATTAGGAATAATTTTAGGGCTTCGTATTTATTTTTTTGGAAATTTTTGTATTCCCATAATAGGTAAAATGAACTAGATAGAAATATTATGAAAGAGGTTACAAGTAGATTTGTTTGGCTTGAACTAAGATACTTCTGATCAAACGCTGCGTAAATAACACCTATAAATTGCATCAATGTAATAAGTGAGATGAATATTAATATCCCTCTAATCCAATCAGACCTGCTTTCCAGCTTATCCAAGTAGTATTTAAGGTTGCGCTCATAAGAATCTATATCATGAACTTTATGGTTTTCATTGTAATATAATTTTAAATCATTGATTTTATTTAATTCTGATGTGATGTATCTACTAGCTCTTCCATAGTATTTTTCAGTTTTCATAGCCCATAAAAATATATAGCTCATCTTACCACCATGTATTTATCTAAATTTTTTAATACAGCCAATCATGAGTTCAAATTATTTTAATATTGTAAAATTACCAGCTTTCTAAACTAGATATTTGCCAAACCCAACCAATAATCTCTAACTGTTGATCAATTATTTCTTGGGCACTTAACTGTATTTCTGGAAATTCAGCAGAGTTATCTGAAACAATGCGAACCCCACCCAATGGCAAGTTGTACAAGCGTTTGCAATAAAACAGACCACCGAGACAGATAGCAAAAATTTTGCCGTCTTTAATATTTTTTCGGCCTAAATCAACATGGATTGTATCGCCATCTTTAATTGTTGGACTCATTGAGTCGCCCGTAGCTGTAGCTGCTACTGCATTATCTTTTGCAATCGAGAGGTTTCGCAGTGTTGCTTTGGACATGCGTAATTTTCGTGTCTCATTAGCTATTGCCTCACTAATAGAGCCACTACCACATGCAAAAGAGAAATCCTTGAAAAATGGAATTTCAATTTCATCATCTTCTAGCGGAGTGTGACTATCCCACGGCTCAATTTTTGTTAAGTGTGGTGTTTGATTTCCTGTTAAAAGCCAACTTTCAGAAGTTCTTAAAATTTTCGCGAGCGCTGGCATAAATTCAGTACTCGGTACATTTGTACCTGAAACCCACTTTGACACAGCGCCCTTAGTTGCACCTGTTGCATCCATCAAATCAACTTGTCTGAGCTTCAGATCAGTCATTCTTTGAATTATTCGATCTCTGATTGGACTCATAAAAAACTCTCCGCTCTATGTTTCCCATAGTAAACAAATGCATTGAAGAATGCGGAAACTTGTGGTTTACTAATGGAAACTATTAGTTTATTGAGGTAAACATGACCGTTGACGATTTAAAAAACCACTTCGGCGTTGAAAAAGACATTCACTTAACAAAAACAGTTCTGGGCGTAACTAGAGGAACAATTAGTAAATGGCGACATAAAGGGATTCCCTCTGATACTCAGGCAAGAATTCAGGTTCTAACGAAAGGAAAGTTGAAAGCAAATATCTCTCCTTTACCTGCGAATGCTTAGGGGTGTTTATGTCCGAAAAACTAAATGAGCTCGGAACTTTTAGATGTACCGACACTGAAAAGAAAAAAGCAACAGCTATAGGAAGGACAAGAAACCAAACATTTTCTGAATATGTAAGAGCATTAATCATTGCTGATATTTCACAAGTTGAAAGTTATGTCTCATTTTTATCTGACGAACTAAACCTGTCCACGAATACAGCGAATACATTCTGTTTGGAATTGGTACCACATCCGATCCGAGATGTAACTCCAAAAAATATAGGCATAAAAAAAGCCCAACTGTGCGACCAGTTGAGCCTTTTAGCCGTTCACTCCGAAAAGTAAACGAGGTTGATAACCAATGTTGAATTTAACACGTAATAGGGAGGTTGTGAAGAATGAATACAGCGCAAGTTATTCCATTTAAAAAACCTTCACAGCCGAAACAAGAGGCTGGATTAAACATGTATAGCAAAAAGTTCGAACAGGGCTATGTGATGTCTAGTCGCTTGTATCGAAAAGAAGTGTGGCCATTTCTTAGTGATGCGGCACGAAACGTATATGCGGAATTAGAAAATCGCATTAACGGTCACAACAAAGAATCTGATTTTGTTAGTTATTCACAGTTACAGGGTGGCGACTTACCAGGTGCACGTAAATTAAGTCGTGAAACTGTCAGAAATGGCATAGAAGAGCTATTAAAACTCAAGGTTGTTTCAATTGCTGGTGCTGGTTCAAGGGGCGTAAAAAAATACGTTTTAAATGAGATATCCCTAAAAGATCAGTTCACTAACAAGACTAGTTCGATTACCGAACCAGTTCGGAAAGTGAACCGTACTAGTTCGATTACCAAACCAATAACTAGTTCGGAAACCGAACACACAATAGATAACCTTATAGAACCTTTAGAAAAAGATAAAAAGAAATTCACGGCTCAAAATCGCCCATTGAATTTCGTTGAATATCATCCTGAAGACAGCAACTTCATTTCTTTCAAAGACCTTTGCAAAAAATATCCAGCACAAGTCGATTTTCAAGACCAGGCAAGAACCAACTTTCCAAATCACTCAGTTGATCGAATTTATAAAAATCTCGAGACCATGGCGCAATGGTCATTAGACAAGGGGAAACATACGCCTCAAAAGTGGATGTCGATCTGGTTAACCACATTCATGAAAAACCTTAAAACCGATGCAGAGGAACAGGCTTTTCAACAACGCAAGGCGAAACAATCTCAAAAATCGAAAACTAATCTTGAAGTGAATGCAGCATGGGAAAAAGCTGAGTATCAGCCAGTTTCTGCACCTGTAGACATTCCGGAGGATTTTCTATGAATGCGATGTCATCAATCAATTTTGATCTCAACACCGTTGCTCAAGTTTGTCAGATCCACAACGTTGCAATGGTCAAAGCAGGTCCATTTACAACATGCCCGAAATGCGCAGTGGAATCAGTGAATAACTCAAACGCTAACCATCAAAAATCAGTAGACGAGATGGTTCGAGTTAAGCACATGACTGGTGCAATGCTTCCAGAACGTCACGCTGAATCAGGTTTTAAAAACTATCTGGTCGAGCATGAAGGTCACAAGTATGCGTTAGACAAAACTGTGAATTATGCGAAAAGCATTCTGAACGGCGATAAAAACAACCTGATCATGGCAGGTCGTACAGGTACTGGTAAAACACATCTGAGCTGTGCAACCGCAAAAACATTGCTCAAGAAGGGTAAATACACACGCTATATCACCAGTGAAGACTTAGCACAAAAGATCATGGATGCATGGGATGCTCCGAATGAAACTGAAAAGTCGGTGATTTATGAGTTTTCGCAGTATGACTTGCTGATCATTGATGAGTATGGATTGCATGATCGAGATAAGCGCCGTGAGTTAGTTCACAAAGTTTTGTATGCACGATATGACCGATTGAAGCCGACTATGCTGATATCGAACATGCCATTGAGTGAATTGAAAAAAGATCTTGGAGATCGACTCTGGTCACGTTTCCAACAAGGCGTTTTGACCATTATCGAATGCGGTTGGAATGACCATCGTTTGGGAGGTGCTGTATGAGCATTACTCAGTCTCACGGCTACATGTTTGAACTTACGATTGAAATTTTACTTTTCATCACATGTAGACCTAACAAAACCTATGTTCGAGACATTATGGAAAATGTCGTAACCGAAGTAAGTCCTAGAACAGTCCAAAGGTATTTAAATTCATTGCAGAAACATGGATATGTTCAAGGTGATTGCAAACAACCACAAGGGTTTGTGCCAATACTGAAAGCGAAACAAACATTTGGAGTGGGCTTATGACAACACTTCGATGGAGCGAACAACAGTTACAAGCGCACTTGAAAGCGCATCAGAATCGATCAGGATTAGCGCGTGAGCGTCTTAAACAAGAAAATCAAGCAAAGGTACAGCAGGCTAAGAAAAACGCAACACAAGCGAAATTAGAGCGAAATACGAACTATGACGATAACCAGGTTTTATTTTGCGAAATCGCTGCAACACCACCAAGTGTGAACCACTACTGGGAACGTAACGGCAAAGGCATGAAATTGAGCGATAAGGCGCGTCAGTTTCACGCCGTAGTCAATGCACTCATCCCAGCATTAAGACTTTCCACACGTTTGAAATTAGAAGTGACGTTTCATTTTCCAACCAATCAGAAACGAGATATCGATAACCATTTGAAAGCAACTATCGATTCTTTAGTGAAGTGTGGTTTTTGTGAAGACGATGAGCAGTTCGATGAACTTCATGTCAAGCGTGGAAGTGTCGTTAAGGGTGGCTTAATTCGTTTGAAAGTCTGGGAACTTTAAGGGGAATAAATATGGATATGACGGTTGATTCTGTAGCGTTTGCCACTGATCCTCGCGCGCGCGCGCGTTTTATTAATCAAAAAAACAAAAAGACGGTTAAAGAATTTCGCGTTAAACAGCGTGGATACAAGCGTCCAGACTTCAACCGTATGATTTTGGATTTGTGCAATCACTTTGGTTGGACGCATGAAAAGATCGCATTCATTTTGCCTGTCTCTGGTGCTTCTACAGTCTCTGAATGGGCGAGAGGTGGAATCCCTAACTATGACAACGGCGCAGCTTTTATCGAGCTGTGGCAAACGGAAACAGGGATTGAGCGATATCCACGTGAAGGGGAATGGCAGACCTACCAATACAAGTTAGGTCAGTTAGATATTTTTGAAGACGGCGGTCTATGTGACCAAGTGATTGATGAGTTGGATCGGGAGATAAGAAAATAATCGTCATATCTGGATCCTCTTTTGTTCACTATGAAAGCATTGGGTGTTTAGGGATATATAACTCATATTTCCCTCTAACCATTTCAATTTCATAAATTTTGACATCCGTATTATTATCTTTATTAAATTCTTTTACTGAAGAGTGGATTCTTTTTAAATGATTTTCTTTATCCACTCTAGCGCCCAATATTACGCTTGAAAGCGTAGTTGCTTCGAAAGGTAATAATATTAATTCATTATGTTGATTATGATTATAAGAAATTATTCGAAATTCATTTTCATATGACCAGCAATCAGCTTTAGTTAACACCATTTTTGTGTATAGATCCATTTGATGGTCAGGATTTTCCAAATTAATATCATTAGAACGCCAACTGAGTTTAATTTTTGGATATTTATCAGTGTAAATAACTGGTAAAGGAATATTTGTTGTTTTAGCTAAATATTTGTTTTTAGGTATTTTAAACTCTAAAGCAAATCCGGAGTGATTGCTAGCGTAGTGAGACCACATCAGTATATCTAGAGGTGTACTAGTAAAACAAGTAACTGAAATGCAATCTCGATAATCATTTACAAATCTTTCTATATAAAATTTTTTATATAAATTAAGATATTTATTTTTATTACTGAACCACTTTTTGGGAGGTATAGTAAACCCCATTTCCGCTTCAATATTTTTTTTGTTAAACCCACTATCATCTAAATCTACAGTAAAATAACAATCAAAAGGATCATTGTAATTTTTCGGTTTGGTGTATTTTAAAGTAACATTTTTAAATGTGTTAAGAACGTTTAAGTCCGAATCAAAAGACAAATATTTATAAAAATAATAATATTCATCATCCTGAATTAATGTTGATAAACGCTCATGTAAGATTCTCTTCATGACTTCTACAGTGTAAGTTTTGTCCATATTTAATCTATGTTTATAATTTAAGGGCTTAATTATACTCAACCAACCTGAACATATATAGCCTCACAGTAGCCCTATTCACCAACAAATGAATAGGGCTTTTTAATGACCACTCAAAAAAGAAAACTCCAAACACCAGGTGCACAACCTGCGATAGATGAAACACCAATCGGTGCGAATGAATCAAATCCTCACGGCGAAGATCTCTCCAATGAAATATCGACTGAGCCTGAGTCAATTCAAATTGATGTATCTACCGAAGCTCAAAGTACACCTGAATCAATTCAAGTCGATGACGCACGTCTAGACCTCATTCTTGAAAACCAAAAACGTATCGAATCAAAGCTCGACCAATTGCTTAAAGCTGGTGGTATCGAAGCGAAAAAGAAAACACGTTGGGTTCAAGGTAAACACGGCTTAGAGCAAAAGGAAATCTAATCATGTGTGGTGGAGCAGTAGGGAAATTATTTGGATCAACTATGGACGCGATTGGTCTTACAGGATTCAAAAAAGCTGAAAAAGGGTTCGATGCTCAAGCAGCAGAAGCACAAGCGAAAAAAGAAGCGCAATTGGCTGAGAACGATGCTAAGGCGCAACGTAAGAAACGTAAAGCCTCTGATGTGCTTGCTTCAGCAGAAGAAAACGAAAAGAAAACAACATTAGGCGGTTAAGGCATGAGTGAACTAGCAAAACAGCTATGCAAAAGATTTGGAGAAATGCGCTCTGAGCGTTCCAAGTTCGAGTCGCATTGGACTGAGTGTTACAAGTTTGGTGCACCTGAACGCCAACAATGTTTTAGCGGTGGCGGTGATCTAACTGGCACACGTGAGAAACAACGTGCTGATTTGCTAGATTCAACTGCTGCAGATTCGATTCAAACATTTGTGTCGAATTTGATAAGCGGTACCACGCCAGCGAATGCAATTTGGTTTAAGGCTGTACCCGATGGTATGGATGATCCAGCCGAATTAACCGAGGGTGAGCACTGGTTAGAGCAGGTTGCACAGTTCATTTTCCGTAACATCCACGGCGCAAATTACGACTCTGAAATCTTTGACGTGATGATTGACTTCGCGATTGCTGGTTGGTGTGTCATGTATCAAGACATTGATCGTAAGAAAGGCGGTGGCTTCGTATTCCAAGGATGGCCTATTGGTGAGTGCTTTATTGCATCGACTCGATCAGATGGTTTGATTGATACCATCTTCCGTGAATACACCAAAACAGCAGCACAGATCGTGAGCGAGTTTGGGGAGCACAAGGTCAGTAAAGCAGTGCTTGATGCATTCCAAAATCGTCCAGATGATCGATTTAAATTACTGCACGTGATTCAGCCACGTGACGTTAAAACGCCGTTAGATGGTCGTCCATTGCTTCCAAAGAATATGCCTTTTGCGTCATATCACTTAGAAGTCGATAGTAAGCACATGCTGAAAGAATCAGGCTATTACGAGTTCCCATGTGCGGTACCACGTTTTAGAAAAATACCTGGTTCGGTTTACGGCGTTGGCATCATGTCAACTGCACTACCTGATGCAAAGACAGCCAATACATTGATCAGAGATACGCTACGCAGTGCTGAGATTGATATTCTTGGTATGTGGGTTGCTGAGGATGACAGCATTCTAAATCCTCGTACAGTGCGTTTAGGTGGTGGGAAAATCATTACAGCGAACAGTACTGATTCATTGAAGCGCTTAGATTCAGGAAAAGGCTTCGTGGTTGGGGATGGTCTTTTAGAAAAAATCCAATCAGGTATTCGCCGTAAATTATTGGCTGATGGTCTGACTCAACACTACAACACACCGCCAACTGCAGCTGAAATCTATGCGCGTGTAGACATGATTCGACAGCAGTTAGGTCCGTTATATGGTCGTGCACAAGCTGAACTACTAGTTCCACTATTAGAGCGTTCATTTGGGCTTGCTTATCGTGCTGGTGTGCTTGGTGAAGCTCCTGAAGAACTTGTCGAGCGTAATCTTTCTTTCAAATTTATCTCACCTTTGGCACGTGCTCAAAAGCTCGAAGAAGTATCAAGTATTGAGCGCTTGATGATGTCTTTAGGATCAATCATTGAAGTAGATCCAAATGCATTGGACAACATCGATACAGATGCAATTCCGCATGTATTGGCAGCAGGTTTAGGTGTACCGACATCAATCATGCGCACGACTGAAAAACTTGAAGCATATCGAGAAGAAAAAGCCAAACAGCAGCAACAAGCCCAAGCACAGGAGCAACAAGCAGTTATGGCTCAGCAAATGACTGACGCGGTTGCTCAAGGTATGGGTAAAGGCTTAGAAGCCCAAATGGTTAGTGAGGCAATGCAATGATCGGATTCATCGTTTTTCTTGTGATTGTTGTACTGGTTATGGGTGTTGTTATCTACCAATTACTACAGGAAAACGACCAGAACAAGCGCAATTCTGAGTATTACAAAACCAAGTATGAAGAGTATTCCAAACCGTTCAAAACGCTTCTTGATGAAAATGAAGCCAAGGATGAGCTTGGTCATCACTTCAAATGGCGTCAGGTTCGCAAGCCTACGTCTATGACTTACCGAATCCATTTCGACATGAGTAGCGATGGTCAGCGAATTTTAGAAGAACTGACAAGCCGATTTAAACGAAACGTCTTTACAGATGATGAGCGTGAGACTTGTCGCCGTATAGGGCGCTCAGAAGTCGTGGACTTCATCATCAATCGAATTAATACAGCAAATGATCCTCGCTATAGCGAGCAATTAGAAATTGCACATATGGAGCAAAACAATGAATGAATCACAAACAACAGACACAACGAACGTACAAACAACTGAACAGACTCAAACTACAACACCACCTGCAGCAACAGAAACGCAAACGGTGCCAGGTACTGAGACAACACAGCAGAATCCTGGTGAACAAGAAAAGCAAACAACTGAAACAGATCCAGCTACGGCGGTACCAGAATCAGCGGATGCCTATGCAGTTGAGATTGATGGCTTTGATTTTGATGCTTTCAAAACTGGTAACGCGGAAGTTCTTAAATCTTTTCATGCAGAAGGTATGACAAATGCGCAGGTCACGGCGGTGGTTAAAGCTTTTGATGAGCATAACGCCGTTCAAATTGATGCATTGCAACAAGAATGGGGCTCTGAATTTAACGCCAATGTGAATTTAGCAAAGCAAGCCATTGAAGCTTTAGGTTTTCAGGCAAGTGATTTGGATTCACCGATTGGAGCTTTGAAACTTGCTGCAGCAATTGGTAAGCAAATTCAGGAAGATTTACCGCCATCAAACACACAGCAAAGCGGTAGTGAGTCTATTGAACAATTGATGTTATCGGAAGCATACAGCAATGCTAATCATCCTGATCATAAGTCAGTCGCAGCGCGTGTAAGCCAATATTTCCAAAAGCAATTCCCAGAATAATTTAAGGGGTAGAAGATGTCTCAAGACTTCGCAACAAATAATGGAATGATCACAGCTGCATTTAAGCGTGAGTTCCATACTGCGTTTGAAACTAAGGCTAAGACAACAGCATCAACGTTACAAGTCTTAGCGGTGGATCGCGGTAATATCGGTGGCTCAACATTCACTGTGAATGATTTAGGCGCTCTTAAAATGAAAGAAATGACTGATCGTTTCCAGGATACAGATTGGTCAGTACCAGAAGCAGGCACACGTCTTGCTGTAATGAAAGATTTTGGTTTGTTCGTGCCAGTTGATCCACGTGATGAAGCTAAGCTTTCAGCAAATCCAACATCAGAATATATGCAGCTATGTTTAGGTGCTGAGTACGAAGAACGTGATTCCACAATTATTAAAGCGTTGGGTGCTTCAGTACAGCGTAAAACAGCTGATGGTGAGGATTATACTCCTACGCCGTTGCCTAGCTCGCAAATCATCTTGGCAAATGCTTCACCAATGAATAAAGCCAAGATTGTAAAAGCACGTGCAACTATGCGTAAAACAAAAATGGACAAGCGCGGCCCAATGTACGCCATCTATAACTCGGAAATCCTTGAACAGATTCTGAATGATGATGAACTGACTAAATGGGATCGCGACACGATTCAATCCATTCAAGATGGTGATGTTGCTAAAAAATGGAGTGGCTTTATCTGGCTTCCTTATGAAGAGCTACCAGATGGCGCAGGTGGTGCGACTGAAGGACGAACATTCTTCACAGCTTCACGTGCAGTTCACTTTGGACGTAACATGATTTCAAACTTCGATATTGCAGTACGACCGGATAAATCAAATACCAAACAAATAGGCGGTATTGCTTCATACGGCGCTGCACGGTCACTTGAGGAAGCAGTTATCGCTATCGACTTCCTCCGTTAATCAGTTTTGGCCTAACACTTTTCAGCAAGGGTGTTAGGTCTTTTTTATACACAAAACTTTCAAAGTCTAAAGCCCTCAATATGAAATAAAATTGAGGGCTTTTTTATGACTACAACACGAGTTTCTATCTGCAATCATGCGCTTAGCTTGATTGGTGATCGGGGCATTACAGGCTTTGACGAAAATACTGCAACGGCTGAACGATGCAGAAGCCTGTACGATCAGACACGTAAATCCATATTGCGCGATCATCCTTGGTCATGTGCGAAGAAACGTACCATTCTTGCGCCAATTACCACACATCCTAGCTTCGGCTATGCACATGCGTTCCCATTACCAAGAGATTTTATTCGTATCATCAGTGCTAATACAGAGTGCTATGAAATCGAAGGTCGTCATATCCTTGCCAACCAAAATCAAATCAACCTCGAGTACATCTTTGATAACGACAATGAAGATGAATGGGATTCGATGCTGGTTGAAGCTATGGCGCTTAAATTAGCTTCGAGACTGAGCAAACCGAATACAGGAAGTGATGCAGCTGGGCAATCAGCATTAGCGGAATATGAGCGATTATTACGCCGTGCGCGTGCAATCAATGCACAAGAGCGACCTAGTGAAGAACTGCAATATGAGTTTTCACGCTACGTGGGGAGTCGTTACTAATGGCTAGACAGTGGTTATTAAAGAATAATCTCAGTAGTGGTGAGCTTTCACCCTTACTACATACTCGTACAGATGTTCAACAGTATGGTAACGGCGCTAAAACCTTACTCAATGCAATTCCATTGGTTGAAGGCGGTGCAAAGAAAAGACCAGGTACACGTTTCGAAGGTGTGATGGAGGGATGCTTAAGATTAATTCCATTCATTCCAAACTCTGAAAATGCATACATGATCATTCTCAAAGTTGGTCATTTGTATGTGTATGATCCACGTTCTAATGAAACTGTTTGGTCAGTAGAAACGCCATACGATACTGCTCAAAAAGTCAAAGAAATTCAATTTGCACATACTCGGTACCGCATGTATTTCGTGCAGGGTGATACGCCTGTCTATCGATTTATTTGTTCTGCAGACTTTACCAATTGGCAATTCAGTCCTTTCAACTTCACGACACAGCCTACAGATGAACTAGGATCATCGCCAAACGTTGCGTTGAAGCCATCAGGCACAGATGTTGGTAAAAATATTAGTCTGACCGCTACAGCTTTTCCATCTTGGAACAGTGCAGAGCAATACCTCATTGGTGACCGTGTAATTTATATGGGGCAAACATGGCGAGCGATAGTCGACAATAAAAACGCTATACCTGCTGAATCTGCATCACAATGGGAATTGGTGACCAATGTTGATGCTTCAGTATTCAATTCAAGTCATATTGGTGCAGTAGTCTCTATCAACGGTGGTCAGGTCAAGATCACATCGATCAGTTCACCTACAGTGGCTATGGGTGAAGTCATGGTCAAGTTGAATGCGGATGTACAAGCAATCGCAAAGTCTTGGACTTTGGGATCATTGGCATTTACATCAAGTACAGGTTATCCACGGACGGTTGTATTCTTCAAACAAAGACTGGTATTTGCAAACACAAAAACCAATCCAAATCAGATGTGGTTTAGTTCGATTGGAAATGACGGCGACTTTTTGGAATCGACTCAGGATTCAGATGCTTTCAGTATCGCTTCATCATCTGCGCAGTCAGATAACATTCTCCATTTAGCGCAACGTGGTGGCGTTGTAGCGCTCACTGGTGGCTCAGAATTCCTTATTAGCTCTACAGGTGCATTGACGCCAGCATCAGCGCAAATCGATCAACACACGTCATATGGTGTTCAAAAAGACGTGCGTCCATGCTTGGTAGGGAGTGAACTATTATTCGTCCAGCGTGGTGGTGAGCGCTTAAGAGCTTTGTCTTATCGTTATGAAGTGGATGGACTTACTTCACCAGAACTCTCTGCTGTAGCGCCGCATATTTCACAGAATCACGGCGGTATCAAAGAAATTACATATCAACAAACGCCGTACAGCCTTGTATGGATGGTGTTAGGTGATGGCAAGGTTGCAAGTATCACACTCAATCGTGATCAAGAAATGAATGCTTGGGCGCTTCATGATTTTGGTGCAAATGTAATTTCAATCTGTGCGTTGCCGACAAGTACTGGATCTGATCAATGCTTCATGCTTACTGACCGAAACGGCAGTACTTTTCTTGAAGAAATTACAGACAGTGCAATGAGTGACTGTGAATTTTTAGTCACAAATTCAACTCTCGATTCTAATATGCAGAAGTTGGTCGATCCGCTGTATAACTGGTCTGAATTTGATGGATTTTTCTATAGTGAAACTTATCCAGACGATGTTTCTTCCGCTTATGTAGGTCAGCCATTTGAGGTTGTGATTGATCTACTTGCACCTGATTTTAGTCAGGTACCATCGACCATGATGTTCCACAAAATTATGGTCCATGAAGTTGTGGTATGGCTAAACAAATCAATTGGCGGCTATGTCAATGAATATGAGTTTCAGCACAAACGAAATGATCAATGGGCTTTTCAAAATCAGCCATTTACAGGCTACACAGAAGTAGCACTAACTGGTTGGCAACCACTACATGAACTGCAAATTAAATTAACACACAACAAACCTTTGCCGTTTCACGTTCAAAGTATCTCTATGTTGGTATCAGTGAACGAGAAATAAAATGTATATACGTGCAGCAGAAGAACGTGACGTTCCAGTATTAGTAGATTTTGGTGAAAAGCTAACTCAAGAGTCTGAACGTTTTAAGAAACAAGGCTTTGATGCGAAAAGAACAGCCATGGTATTTGAAAAGCTTATCGATATGTATGGCTCAATCTTTGTCGCACTCGATGATGAATTCGAAGTTATAGGTGCATTGATTGGTGCAATGGATGTTGACTGGCGTTCAGGGCAAAAGGTGGCTTATGAGCAGGGTCTATATGTCTTGCCTGAGTACCGCAGATCAGGCGCAGCATCTGACTTGATTAAAGCTTTCATTTCGTGGTCTGAGTTGCAAGGTGCTGATCGAATTAGTGTCGGTACCATCACTGGCATTCATGCTGATAAAACTGTGAAACTTTATGAATCACTTGGTTTTGAACTCACTGGCTATGTATTGGAAAAGGATATTTAACTATGTGTGGTGGTCAAAGTGGCGGATTAATTAGCGATATTTTTAGCAGTGTTGAGAACTCGATGAACGCCGTTCAAACACGTGCTGAATCGAAAGGTAATGCAAAAACCGTTCAATCTGTGGCACGTGTCGAAGCTGAAAAAGCAAGACGCATGGCAAAGAATAATGCAGGTTCAGCACGTGCAGCAGCGGCAGAAAATGGGCTTGATGTGGATGTAGGTTCAGCAGCTGCAATTCAGGATGAATTTTTATCGGATGGTGCATATAACGCCTCGATCATGATTCAAGATGCAGCAAATAACGCATCAAACATTCGCAGAGCTGGAAGTATTCAATCAAATAGTTATGGGCTTAGATCAGCCAGTAGTGCCATTAGTGCAGGTGCACGTGTAGCAGGGTGGAAATAATTATGGTGATGATTCCTCGATCTCAAGGGCGTATTAATTCAACTCCACAATTGAGACAAAGCCCTGCATTTTCTGGACTTTCAAATTTAGGCCAAGCTATTGGTGGCGTTGTTGATGCTCGAAATGAATTAGCTACCAAAGAAGCTAAAGTCAAAGTCGATGATATCTTGACGGTAGAACTATCGGAGCAAGTTACAACGTTGAAAAATGAAGTGGCAAAAGGCACGATGGAGGCAGACGTTGCCAATAAATTATTAAGTGGTTGGTCAGAGAAGCGGTTCAAAGAAATTGAAAATGATCTACCACAGCATGCACGTCAGGATTTAAAAAACCATTGGACCAGTAATGTCAATCGTAATGGCACTGGCTTTCTGCCATTGCAATTTAAAGCGGATGAACAGCGTGGTCTAAATGTTGCTGACCGAATGACGGAAATCGCGACACGTATGCCACGTCAACAAGGATCAGAATATTTAAAAAATAATCTTTCGAGTTTGAATATCCCTGAGCATGTTAAGCAACAGCGTTTGAGTACTTACAACACATCAATGGATCTCATTGAAATTGATGGTCGTATTACCAAAGCGCTAGAAACCAAGAATACAGCTGATTTGCAATCATTAGTCACTGAACTAGATGAGGGTAAATACGGATATTTAGATGGACAACAAGCGCAGCAGAAGAAAGCTCAAGTACAAAGCCGAATTGATGCACTCAACAAACAATTGGAAGTTGAAGAAAACAAACGTGTTCAGATGGCTGGTAAGGTTTTTGGAGACTACAAAACTCAAGTGCTCACCGGGCGAATGCTTGATGATGAATATTCTTTGAATGTTGAAAAAGCTGTAACAGGTACTGAGCATGAAGCTGAATTTAAATTTTACAAGCAACAGTCTAATAATTTTCAGCACTTTACTCGGCTATCCACCCCTGAGCAACTGAAGCGTATCAATCAGCAAAAAGCCAAGATGGCAAATAGTCCATCAGCCGACCCAGCTACCGAAGAAAAGATTTTAGGTGTGTTTGAGTCGCTTCATGCTGAGAAGCTTGAGAAGATCAAAAAGAATCCTAATCAAGCTGTATCAGAAGCTGGTCTTAAAGTGCACCCACTTACACCAACTGAATTGCGTGGTAATCCTAAATCATTCGTTTCAAAAGTGATTGATAACGGCGTGAATCAGTTGGCTTTAAAAGATGCAAATCTCTCTGTACGTCCAATTTCAGAAGAAGACTTGCCAGAGGTGCGTAAAGCCTTTGAAGCAATGCCAGTAAACGAAAAACTGAATTTTATTGGTGAAATGATTGGTCAAACCAAAGGCGTTAAGGGTGGTGCATCTCTGTGGGGATCAGCTTTAGGGCAGCTTGGTTCAGGTGATAAATCATATGTAATGGCAGGAATAGCGAGATTAAATGGTTATAAGTCAAATCAAGGTGAAGATATAGCTGAAGCAATTTTAAGTGGTACACAGGCACTCAAAAACAAACAGTTAATTCTGCCAAGTGACAATCTGCTTAAACAGAAATTTAACGAATATGTTGGTTCTACAGTTTCAGGTGAAACTTCAAATATGACATTTGCAGCTTTTAAATCCATTTATGCGCACGTATCTGAGCGAGAAAACTTTCGCCATGTTGATTCCAATAGTGTGAATACTCAAATTGCTAACACGGCGCTAAGTATGGCGACAGGTGGGGTTTATAGTCAGGGTTTAAAATTTGGCAACCATGGTATGTCCAAACTTGATTGGAAAGTCTCTAAACCATATGGAATGCAAGATACTGACTTTGAAACTCATTTAGAAAAAGGCTACAACACCATATCTAAACAAACAGGTCTAAGTGTCGGTGAGTTACAAGATCTACGTTTACGCCGTTCAGACAAACGATCCGCACGTGGTGAAATTCAATATGACCTGATCGATGAACGTGGGAGACCTTTAGTTGTAAATGGCGCAATTTGGCGTATCAACCTGATTGGAGTAACTAAGTAATGAGCAATTGGTTATCTGAGTATTCAGGCGAAGAACAGCGTCAGATTGATGAATTAAATGCGAAAGGAATTGCGCATAATCCTACTGAACAACCTAAAAACGTGGGGCTATTTGATGGTGCTGTGAGTGCGCCGTTTCGTGGTGTTGCAGCAGGTTTTGCCAAAGTCGGTGAAGTGGTCATGGCACCAATTGACGCTGTAACAGACCGTGTTTCGCATTCTCTAAGAGATGTGCGAACTGAAGAATTTATAGAACCATATTCAGTCTATAAAGAGAAAAAGGATAAAGCGCGCGATGATCTAGTATATGGATCTATTGATTATCTTGAAGATAAAGAGAATACAGGAACTATCGGTAATATTGCGTTTAGTCTCGGAGATTACGCAACTCGAGCAACCTTAGGTGCAGCAGTTGGTGGCATAGGTGGTGCAGCAGCTGTAACAGGTTTGTCAGAAACGAATCACGTATATGGTGATCTTACTCGGCAAGGTGTAGATAGTGATACAGCAACTCAAGTTGCATTAACGGATGGTGCAGTTGCTGCAGTATCAACCGTGCTGCCAATGTCATATGGGTTTAAGGGTGCTAGTGGCTTAGTCAAAGATGGATTGCTTTCTATTGGGGGTGCTACGGCTTTATCTACGGCTGGTCAATATGCATCTAATCAAGCTCTCGAATCTGAGGGCTATGATAAACAAGCAAAAAAATATGAAGTCACAGGTGAATCGGTTGCTACTGATGTCCTACTCAATGCAATGTTTTTTGGTGCTGGTCGTTATGTTTCAAACATTTCTGCTGATCAAAAACATGCAGCATTGGCCGCTAATGAAATGGAATTTGAAGAAACACTAGCACCAGTAAACCCAGCCGATCCGATCCAGGCTAACAACCATTTAAAAAACCTAGATGCCTCAGTAGAAGCAATCCGTATGGGTCGACCTGTCAATGTAGTGCATCCAGTTAAGGGTGAGGAAAAGCAGAAGCCTGTACGTATTGCACCAAGCGAATACGACAAGATTCGTTATGATGATCCACGCTTGGATTCCATATTGCATTCAAAAGCCAAAGAAATGGATATGGATTGGGCTGTACCATTACTACTTTCAATTCGCCGTGCAGGTGAGAAGTCACATAACTGGCAAGTATCACCAGTGGGTGCGCAGTCGATTATGCAAATTATGCCTGAAACTAAGGCAGGTCTTGAGCGTAACTATAAAAAGAAATGGGATGTTAATAATCCTGAACATGCTACTGAAATGGCGCTATACCTTGTTCGGGAAATGTCACAACAGTATAAAACCAAAGACCCTTTGGTATTGGCTGCACACTACAATGGTGGCTTCGCAAATGGTAAAGCCATGCAGAAAAATGGTAAACCTAAAGCACAAGAAACCATTAATTACGTCAATCGTGTAAAGGATTTCATCAATACTGGTAAATATAAAAATTACACTGGTAATAATGTTACCACTGCCTATGGCATGGATGGGTCTAGCTATGAATTTGCTTATGAGGTTAAATCCCTTGATGAGCTGATTGCATCTAATGATTTAGCGTATGGTGTCAATCCAAACTATCCAAGTGAATTACAACCGCGTGATCGTACACGTGAAGCATCACGTCAACAGATCGAACAAATGGCGAATGAATTAAAACCTGAATGGTTGGGCGAGTCTTCAATGTTATCCAATGGTGCGCCGATCATTGGGATGGATGGTGTTGTTGAATCAGGGAATGGTCGTACATTAGCCATTGGTAAAGCTTATGAATCAGGCAAAGCAGATGCATATCAACAGTATGTTGCCGAATATGCATCATCTAAAGGGTTAGATATTTCTGGTATCAATAAGCCTGTTTTAGTGCGCACACGCCTAACTGATACTGACCGTGTACAGTTTGCACGTTTAGCGAATGAATCCGATGTTGCGCAATTTAGCGCGACTGAAAGAGCTGTTTCAGATGTAGATCGTTTGCCAGACTCATCAATGATTAACTTCAATGCAGATGGTTCGGTCAATTTAGATGGCTCAATGGATTTTGTGAGAGGCTTTATTTCATCTTTACCTAAGGCTGAACAGGCTTCGATGATGACTGCTGAGGGTAGGCTTAACCAAGATGGTAAACGCCGTATTGAGTCTGCATTAGTACAACGTGCTTATGGTGACTCCAGTCTGGTAACTCGTTTAGCAGAATCCTTAGATGATGATGCAAAAACTGTATTAAATGCATTGCTTCGTAGCGCTCCACAACTTGCACAGCTCAGTGATTTGGTTAAGCAAGGGGGTAGGCATCAAAACACTTTAGCAAGTGATTTAGCACAAGCAGCGCAAAAGCTAAGCGACTTAAAAGCGAATAGTCAAAACGTACAAGATTATTTGAATCAAGGTCAGTTAATTGATGATGGACTTACACCTGGTGCAAAAAACTTCCTCAATGTTTTTGATCAAAATAAGCGGAGTGCTAAGGGCATTTCTGAGAATATTCAAAAAGAAATAGATCGTATTGAATCGATGGGTGATCCACGTCAAGGTTCGTTATTTGGTGATGGTCCAGAGGAATCAGCCGCTTTGGATATTATTATGCAAAACCCTGATCAGGCTATTTCAGTTAGTCGAACGGATCCAAATGGCAATGCTGAAGAAATCACAATTACTTTACGTGAATATCTGAATGAGTTGGAAGCAGAAGCGAAACAAGCGGAAGCAGATACTTTAGCGACTCAGACGGCTATTAGTTGTGCTTTACAGTTTGGGGAATAAATCGTTTAATCATTAAGCGGATAGGGTCGCTCCCGAAAGGCATTTAACCAGAATGCTTTCCGTATTGTTGTCAGGTATTGCAGGGGTGCAAAATGTTAAAAAATTTAAAGGATATCTAAATGGAATATATTAAATCTTTTTTAGATATATTTAGGACTCATAATGTCTTGTTATATGTAGTTTGTATTACTACAGCTTTTTTATCTTACAATATTTTAGGGGCAGCAGATTTAACTGGTTATACAAGCATTAAATCTGAATATAAGAATTATACTGGATTAGTGTTTTTTATATCAGCTATTACAATATCGATCTTGATCGTTAGATCACTATTCAGTGCTATAAAAAATAGTAGAGAAAATAGTAAAATAGAAAAGTCATATCAAGAAAAGATTGAACAAAAAATAATAAATTTAACCAATAATGAAAAGGCAGTTTTACTACAGTTCTTTATTCAAAAGTCAGAAACAATTTGGCTGCCATACAATGCTCAAGAAGTAACTGAATTACTCAATGCAAATTTAATTTACATAGCAAATAACATATCTCAAATTACTCCAGCCGGTCACGCTTTTTTAATGAAATTAACCCGAGATAATATGCTTTTACTAGCTCAAAACCATCCAGAAGTTTTTTCGAGCGAATATAAACAGGAATTAATTGATAATTTGGTTAGCAAGCATACTCCACCATCCGTCATTGCCGTTATAAGAAATAGAAAAGTTTTTGGGTATTAATTTAAATTAACATCACCCAACAAACCACACTCTAATTAATGCTCAGATAACTTAAAACTATCTGAGCATTTTTTATGAAAGAACAATGTAAAGCCGCCGTAGCACAAGCGCTAGGAAAGTCACAACTTAGTATTCAAGAAGCAACCGATATTGAAAATCGTATCAAGGATGCTATGAAGTCTTTGGCAAAGCAGGATATGCAGACTTGGAGAAATCTATCCGAGTCAGAAAAGTTGATTAAAGCTGGGGAATTTGTAGCAATCAATATTCAAGAGCAACTTAAACGAAAGCATAAAATTGCTGCTCAAGATATCCTAACTCAAAATAAAAACCTAGCTTTGTTGGACCATCCGACTTTATCAGCAAGTGAAGTGGTAGATCGCATGGTTGCCCCGCATGGGGATATGTCAGGTATTCAGTCCCTTGACTCTAAGGCACGTGCTATTGCCTCTATTTATCGTGGTGAGCTGGTGGACTTCTATACCAACATCAAAGGCGGTTTAGGTGTATTTACCGATGCAGATCTAGTGCAAAAGATTGTACGTGAACGCTTTGGTGATAACACAGATGATCCACTAGCCAAGAAGATTTCTGACAAGATGGGAGAAGTCTTTGAAGGTATGCGTGAGCGTTTTAACCGATCTGGTGGTGATATTGGCAAGCTGGATGATTGGGGATTGCCGCAGACGCACAGCTTGGAAAAGATCGTCAAGGCAGGCAAACAGGTATGGGTACAGAAAGCAGAAGGCTTAATTGATACTTCAAAGTATGTACATGAGGATGGCACGTACTATTCACAGCAAGAAATACGAGAGCTACTTGAATACTCATATGATACTTTAAGTCTAAATGGTTCAAATAAAACAGAAGTTGGTCGTCAGTCTTTTGGGGGAAATTCAAAAGTAACCAGTCGACACAGTGAGAGTCGTGTGCTTCATTTCAAAGATGCTGATGCTTGGCTTGAATATCAGGCTGAATTTGGGGGAATGCCATTTGTTGATTTAGTTGAGGCGCACATTAATGGATTATCAAAGGATATTGCTGTAGTAGAAAATCTCGGGAGTAGTCCGAACAATGCTATGCGTATATTGAGGGATGCAGCCGATGCAAAAGATCGCGAAAAAGGGTTAATCAAAAAAGATAAAAATGAAACTATTGAGCGAGCTAAACTAATGTTCTCAGAATTCATGGGGGAAAACACACCTCAATCAGAAGTTCTGGCAAACCTTGGTCTAGCATATCGATCAATGAATGTGGCATCTATGCTAGGTGGAACCACGCTATCTTCCGTGACGGATCAAGCGATGATTGCTAAGACCGCTTCAATTCATGGCATCGCATACCGTAAAACTTTTGGTGAGCTTATATCTCAGTTAAACCCAAAAAATAAAGAAGATCGAGAGTTAGCTCATAGTCTAGGTTTAGCAACAGAGGAAATGCTTGGTTCAATTGCACGATGGTCAGATGATGGCCTTACTTCCGTGCATGGCAAATCACAGAAATTAGCACGTATATCAAGTGCTATTGCTACTCAAGTCATGCGTGTGTCAGGTCTAAATGCTTTGACTGCGGCTTCAAAAGTGGGCTTCACAAAGATGCTCATGGAGAAATATGGACGACTAAGCCGTGATAAATCATGGTCAGATCTAAATGCTGATGACCGTGAGCTCATGGAAAAAACAGGATTGAATGAAAGAGCTTGGGAAGTCATGCGATTGGCTGAACCAGTGGTGGATCGTAAAGGCAACCAGCTCATGTCTGCACGTTCAATTTATGAAATCCCAGATGAAAAACTTACACAATTTGGTGATCCCAAAAAAGTTAAAGATGAGATTGCATCTAGCTTTCAAGCTCACCTTCTGGATGAACAGGGGATGGCAGTCATAGAGGCTGGATTGCGTGAGCGTACATTGATAGGTGGAGGATTAAGAAAAGGAACAGGAACAGAGTTCCTATGGAAGGGTATCACTCAGTTTAAATCATTCCCTGTGGCATTCCTTATGCGTCATGGAAGCCGTGCAATGTCATTTGAAAAGGGGACCTCTAAGGCAGCATATGGAGCTTCTATCTTTGCAATGACTACTATCCTAGGTGCGTTGGTTGTTCAGTTAAAAGAGTTAGCAAATGGTAATGATCCTCAAACGATGATTGATAGTAATGATCCAAATAAAACCGCGGCATTTTGGATGAGAAGTGCAGTTCAAGGTGGTGGTTTATCTATTCTAGGGGATATTGTTGTTGCTGGAGCTGATCCATCTGGTAGAGGTATAACTGACTTTATGGTTGGTCCATTAGGTGGTGATATCAAATCTGTAGCCAATGTAACGATAGGCAATGCAATGCAATGGCACGAAGACAAAGATACAAATGCTGCTAATGAAGCTTATCGATTAGTTAAAAATAAAATTCCTGCACAGAATCTTTTCTATACCAAAGCTGCAGCTAATCGCCTAATCTTTGATGAAATGCAGGATATGATCGCACCTGGATATAGAGAAAAATTACTTCGTAAAGCTGAGCGTGATCATGATCGAACCCGATTCTGGGGCGATGATCTTGGTGATATTGAGACCCCTGATTTTGAGCGCATAATTCAATAGAGAAATCACCCAAATTTATCAATTTAAATCCCCTGTATATATGCCGTATATGCAGGGGATTTTTTTTATGCGCGATGAACAAATTGAAAAAATTGAAAATCTTGCTGAAGAAGTGACAGATGATTTCATTATCACAACGTGCAAGGCGATCAACACAACCATCCACACAAAAGAAGGTCGGGGAGATAAAGGGTTTCTATACACAATATCCCAAAAGCAAGCCAGCATTCTCGCCACATTAGAACGTATTCTGGCTTTTAAAAATGGAACTATTCAGCCTATTAGTGCTACAGCTGCGACACAGGAAAAATACGAACAGCAATTAATTAAAAAAGCTGAAGAAGAGGCGGCAAAACTTAAACAACGGTTGAGTTAATGACTAAACCTAAGATAACGTTTCTCGCATTTTTTTTAATATGGGCAGAATTGCAGGGTTGGAAAGTACCAACCTTTCACGTACTTGTATGCCTATTTTTAGAAAAGTTCTATTTAACAGGGCGAACAGCCTTGTTAATGATGCCACGTGGACACTCTAAATCTTCGATCTTGGACGTGTTTAATGCATGGGTAATTTACTGCTGGCCTAAAACCCAAATTCTTCATCAAGGCACTACTGATTCAGATGCGTATAAATGCTCAAAAGGTACTAGGGATGTATTAGAAAGACATCCTTTATGCATAAATAATCACGCAGTTAGTATTCGCCAAGGTGAGGTCGAGCGTTGGTTCGTGAACGGCACACCAGACGTACGATACGGCACTATGTTGGCTAAAGGAATCTTATCAGGCGTGACAGGCCACCGTGCTCACTTTATTCAGAATGATGACGTTGAAACCCCACAAACAACTGCAAATCCAGAGCAAAGAGAAAAGCTTCCGAAAAAACTTTCAGAGCAAACACACATTGCTATACCAGGCGCAAAAAAATTGTGGATTGGTACGCCACACACCTATGACTCTTTATACGAAAAAATAAAAAAGCAGAAACGTGTAGAAACATTCATTTTAAAAATGTTCGAGCACGAACGAAGAATTGAAAATGGTGTGGTTGGTCAAAAAGTAATTTTAGATTTTGAACCTAAACATAGCTTTAGCGGCATCGGTGTAGGATCAAAATATTTAAAAAAAGGTATTCATTATTTCTGTGAGCGTAAAGGTGAAGTTTGGGAAATAACACTCCTAGAGTCGCACTACATTATCGACTTTTATTCTGAGGGAATTTGGGAAGAACGTTTTACTGCAGAAGAAATGGAAATTCGCCGTGAGGAGTGTAAGACACTCAATGAATGGGATTCTCAGTATCAAATGCATGCTAAACCTATTGGTGATGTGAGACTTGATCCAGACAAAATGCTTGCATATGACTGTGAGCCTGTGCTCAAACGTGCGAATGGTGAACTATATCTGATGCTAGGACAACGCCGTATTGTTGGTATGTCTGCAAAATGGGATCCATCATCAGGTAAATTGAAATCAGATAAATCTACAGTAGCTCTGATCTTTCATGATGATCTTGGCAACAAGTACTGGCATCGATCCTTAGCTTTAACTGGTCCAGACATTATCACTGATCAAAACGGTGAGATCGTTGGTGGACAGGTTTGGCAATTAAGCGATCTCATTAAAGAATTCCATGTGCCGCGCATAGTAGTTGAAACAAATGGTATCGGTGGCTTTGCTCCAACTTCATTAAAAGCAGTATTAAAGAAAAGAAGAATACGATGTGGAGTAGATGAACAACATACTAGCTTAAATAAAAATAAAAGGATTCTAGAAGGATTCGAAGGCCCACTAATGTCAGGTCTTCTTTGGGCTCATATTTCAGTTTTGGTGACAGTAAATCAAAGTGGTGAGGAAGAAGATGCGCCACCAGCTAAACAAATGCGTGAGTGGAATCCAGCGATAGTAAGTCAGCCTGACGATTATTTAGACTCTGCAGCAGGTGCGATAGTTGACCAACCAGAACGTGTCGGAAAAATACACAGACAAAATGAGGTTGTAGAAGGACCTAATTGGAGAAGTGAAAGTGGTGTGCATGAAGCCACTTATGATTTTGAAAATTAGGGGCATACCATGGCAGTACCTGAGCAAACGCCATATAAAGAATATACAGCAAATGGCACGACTAACGAGTTTCCAACAACTTTTGACTGTGAATCTAAAGACCATTTAATTGTGATGGTTGATGATGATGAAGTTGAAGCAAGTACATGGCAATTCATTAAAAACTCATCAAATCTGCAAGGCTCAATTAAGTTTAATCATGCACCAGCTAACGGTTTAAAAATTACTATTCAGCGTAATTCACCAGCTCGCCGTGAAAGCCAATATTCTTCTTATAACAACTCATTCCGACCGCAAGCTATTAATGAAGACTTGGATCGTGTATGGCGCAAAGTTCAAGAGCTTGTGATAAGTGGAGTGTTGCTTAAAGGCTATGTGGATCGTCAGGATAATAAGTTAAGTCAACGCATAGACAGCCTAAACATCAAGGTTGATCAAAATAAGACGGCGACAGACAGCGCTATTAATGCTGCAAAACAATACTCAGACTCAAAGAATGATCAGCTTGAGTCTCGGCTGGGTAATCGCATCAATCAAAATGGCGAACGAATCTCACAAAATACAAGTGATATTCGTGATGTTAATAATCAGATTGATCAAATTCGAACTGGCGCAACACTAGGTAGCAAGGTTTACAAGGATACTGCTGAGGGGCTAGCTAATACTAAGAGTGGCGACTACTTTAGCGTTCGATCCAGCAATGATGATTCTTACATTGATGAATATTGGAATGAGGGTGGGGTTGCTGTACCAACAGGGAAGTCTTACCCATCGAGTAATGCAAAGTGGAGAACAAATCAAGTAATCAATCCAAATGGACTTGATCAGGAGACAATAAACAATCAGATCAAAACTCCTTTACAAGTTGCAGCGGATTCTACTGGTTCTACTGATGCAACTGTAAATATTGCTTCTTTGTTGGATCCTAGTGGCAAGCATGTTATTCAGATGACGAAGGGCGTTTATTTAGTTGATAGTGCAGTAATCCCGCCGAATACCATCGTTTATGCAAATGGAGCTATTTTTAAACGTCGTAGACATACAGATAAACCAACAGTTATTGTCTCTGAAAATAGTGTTTTATTTGGTGCATTTGTAGATGGTAATAAAGATGCTCTAGGTGCAGGTACGCATACATGTCGTGGGGTTGATTTGCGTAGAAACTCGTGCGCCATTTTTTGTCACTCATACAATAATGCGAGACATGGATTTTATGCAGTGAATGAAGATCTTATGATCTTCAATCCTCGTTCTGAAAATCAAAAAGCTCTTTTTTGTAAGTCATATAACAATGGCTTTAATCCGGGTGGAGGCGGGACTGGTGATGGCTTCTCTGCAATGAACTCAGATAATGTTCTATTTTTGGGGTGTGAATCTTGGAATAATGCTAGAACAGGTTTTGTAGCAACAACTTATGATAGAAGTACTACTAAAACAGATAAGTCTTACAGCAAAGGTGTAAGAGCATCACATTGTAAATCATGGGACAACGGTTACTCTGATTATAATTTTGAGGGTGTTGATCAAGGTAGGATGAATGATATCGAAGGTGGTTCTGTAACTTACAGTTTCAGCGCCAATGGAACGTTTAATAATATTTTTAGTGACTCTTTTTATGCACAAGACAGTGACAATCTTATTGTTAACAATGTGCGAATAGAAACAGATAACCCTAACTCAACATTCTTAATAACAGGGAAAACACCTAATGTTTCAAATGTTGATATTAAAATATCTGAAAGCGCAGATATTTCCAATCAAACTTCAACCGTTCAGATTCTTTCTCCCGATGATTCTGGTTGTGTGAGCAATATTCATGTTAACCGCGCTCATTTCGGTGTTCGATTAGGCGTTGCTGATGCTAGTAACATCAAAGTGGATACTGCTGTTGGTGGGAAAATACTTGTTACTCGCGAAGGTAATTCTTCGGCTATATTTGATAATCTTATTCAATTAAGTTCTGGTCGCCTAGAGATTAATCGCAATGGATTGCCGACAAGTGGCTATTGGAAAATCGGTGATATTATTTATCGAAATGATCAGTTTAGTAGAGGAAATCTTGGGTATGTTTGCGTAACATCAGGCATTGGTAGTGCTGCAAAGTGGGCTAATTTTGGAAACGTTGGCGCTGTTCCACAAGAGGCAACTTTTTTATCTAGCGAGCCGCAATCAAGTTTTAATGCTAATGATTTTACAGCTGGATCTAGTTATTATGCAGCCGCAAGTGATAGTAAAACATATATCAATCTTCCATTTGAGTTGGTTGATAATCGACTGATTATAGACACTAAATACAGCTCCGCAATCGGTCAAGGCTGGCTAGAGCAAACTGCTAAAAGTGTTCTCAGTAACAAGAGAGCTAGACGAATAAAAGGTTTTAATGGTTCTTGGACGCCTTGGGAATTAATATGAACAACCTCGAAACTGTAGCTAAAGCCATGACCTGGCTTGGTACACCGCACCATGAACAGGGGCTTGGGTGTGAATTTTAATTAATGGATGTTGCATGTCTGAAAAGACGCAGTTAGCCGTAGAAGCAGCGGTTGCTGCGTCTGCCGCTTCAAAATTTACATATGGGTGCCTTGGTTTCGGCACCATTTTTTAACCAACAAACCACAATGAACCCTGAACTTTAATTAGATCAGGGTTTTTTTAATGTCTGAATATAGGGGGCAGCATGTCATCAGAGCATGTGCAAACAGCAATAGAGACAAGTGCTGCAGTGACATCAGGGGCAGCAAAAACAACATTCGTTGCAGGTAGTGGGGCAGTTGCAGGGAAGTGGCTTGGCTTAGATCCGATCACAGCCATTGGCCTAATTGTCGGTGTGGGTGGTCTAATCATTTCGATCTTAGGTTTTTGTGTAAATTGGTACTACAAAGCCAAGGACGAGCGTCGGAAAGAAGAGCTACATGCATTTGAGCTTCGTAAAGCAGGAGGTCAGTGCAATGGCAAAACCTAAGCATTACGTCATCGGTTCATCTTTATTATTAGCAGTGGGCTTGAGTGGCGTAGGTGGTTATCAATACATCACTGGTCCAAGTGAAGAACAAATACAAGCAACAGCTTTAAAAGAAGGTTATACAGCGAGTCCTAAAATTCCAGTTAAAGGCGATGTACCAACCATTGGCCACGGTACCACTGTCTATCCAAATGGTATTCGCGTAAAAATGACTGACCCAGCGATTGACCGCAAGACTGCGCTTCAATATCTGAAGCTACACATGAATAAAGACGCACAGCGATTCAATAAAACCGTTCTGAATATTCCAATTTCTCAAGATGAATATGATCTATACATGGACTTCACGTACCAGTACGGCACGAGCGCTTGGTCTGGATCGTCAATGCTTCGTCATTTGAAAGCGCGTGAATATATTCAGGCGTGTAAATCACTTTTGAAATGGAAGTATGTGGCCAAGCGCGACTGCAGTATTCGTTCTAACAATTGCTATGGCGTGTGGACCAGACAAGTTGAGCGCTATAACAAGTGCATGGGGGTGAACTGATGTCAGCCTTTATCGCCAAGTTTTATGAACTAATTATTTATTGTCTTTTAGCGCTACTGGTTGCTATCGCCGTTTGGGGTGGTTGGCAGAAGTACAAACGCACCCAGGCAGAATACAGGGTATTGAATGCAGAAATTATCTGTCAGGGCAAGATCGATAAAAAACTGAAGCCATACCTTGATGCCGAGAAACGTGGTCGAGAAATTGCAAAAGAGGTGAGTGAAGAATATGAACAGCGCGAATCAAAAGAAAAAATTCGAGTCGAAAAAATTACAGTTGAAGTGCCAAAGATCATTGAGCGTACTGTTTATCTCAACTCTTGTTTTGATGATGACGGGATGCAACTCGTTAACGATCTACGATATACCAGCGAATCTTAAAACACGTTGTGAAGACTTGCGTGAAATAGATGGAGATACAGGTAAAGATATCTTACCTGTAATGATTGATGACCGCATTAAATATGGTGCATGCGCACGTAAACACGAAGCAATTGTTAAGATTATAAATGAGTCCTCCAAGTGAGGGCTAATTTATTTAAATATAATAAAATTTTTAAAAAACAGTTTTCTGCCTGATTCACTATCTATTAATTTATATACATATAAATCATAATTATTCCTATGCTTTAAATCATATACATTTTGTTTGTAATCACCATCGAGCATTAATTTTCTGAAATATAAATTACGTTTTAAATCGAATGCACTTAGAATTTTTTTCATTTGCGACCTCTATCTCTATATACCTTGTGTAGATGACTTTCCAGAACCCAAATATCACCATCAATGACAACTTTATTGCCATCGTAAAGAGATAAATTCTGGCCATAAAAATCTGTAATGTTATTTAGTTTCCCTTGATAATTATAGTTTGCCCAAGCACATCTACGATCACTGTGGTTTGACTCTTTGTGAAAAACGAGGATTACTTGAGGGTATTTAATCATCAGGAGTTTAATTCTCGGCACTAATATAATCTGGTATTTCAACAAAGTAAGCTTGATTAGTAGCAATGCTTACCCATTGCAACGTCCCGATTTTATTAATGAGTTTAATATTATTGTTATCGTATAAGCTGATTAATACATTATTATCATCAAAAAACCCAACATATTGAATAGCTGGATTTCTGTGAAAGTTTTCATACATTTTATGGACTTTAACTTTAACAATATTCATTATTTATCCTAATCACCTAAAAGGAGTTAAACCTTTTAAATGATTTAAGAATTCTGAGTTATAAGTTATTTTTTAACTTCGCCCTCAGTATGCTCTTTCGGAGCATCTTTAGTTTGTCTGTTCTCAGCATTTAATTGCTGTTCCTTATTTTTTTCTTGCTGAGTTTTTTGCGTATTATCGCCTGCAGGATTTGATTGTTGCTGGTTCTGTTGCTGGGTTTTAGAGTCACTTGACTTTGTGAAATTTGACATAATGATTGTCCTTGAATTGTCAATAGTATTATCGACAAACTCAGCATGTGCCTTATATTTATTAATAGATACCCTGAATATGTATCAAGATTTATAGTTTTAGAAATATTTATTATGAGTGCCTGATATTAATCGATTATTAATATAATATTTAAATTAATATATTTGTAATTTATAAAAACTCTTACCCATGCATTGTCATAAATTTTTACATTAGCAATTTAGCAGTAATTTCCTCATCAAACTCTATTACCCCAGTCTAGTACGATTCAATCTATAGATTGAAATTTTTTCAATACTTTGCAAGTTATGCTATCCGCTGAATTTTCAAAAAAGAGAAATAGCAAAATTGGGTAGGAAACCTTATAGGTAAAGTATAAAATTTCTTTAGTAACTTACTAACAATTAATTCTGATGAAAATGATCACAGAATTATTTTCTAAGACGTAAATATCTTCAGTCTACAAAAAATGAAGAGTCTACAAAAAAATAAATTTGTAGACTGATTTGTAGACTGATGAAGTGCAATTACACCTAAGTGGTAACAAATGTATGCAACTATTAAATAGTATTAAGTCATTGAAAATACAGGTAATTGCAATATGATACAAGCGTTGCCAATTAAAACAAAACTAGGTGGATTCTATTTTTTCTACTATGCGATTGTCGGTACCTTCATGCCGTATTGGAGTCTATATCTGCAAGATCAGGGATTTAGCTTTTTAGAGATTGGGTGGCTTAGTGCAATTGCAATCATGACACGTTTTTTTGCGCCGTTTATTTGGGGTTGGGTGGCGGATAAAACGGGTAAAAGAATGCTATTGGTGCGAATCGCAACATGGATGGAAGCGAGTATATGGTTCCTCATTTTTATTATACCCAATAATTTTCAATCAATTGCCTTGTTAATGTTGATCTTCAGCTTTTTTCAAAATGCGATACTTGCTCAATTTGAAGGCGTTACATTATTTTGGTTAGGCGAAAAACGAAATGAACTTTATGGCAAAGTGAGAAAATGGGGATCGATTGGGTTTATTGTTGGTGTTTTCTTTATTGGTCTAATTCTTGAAATCATCGATATTCACTATCTCCCGATTTTATTACTGAGTATTTCATTTCTAGCGTTCTTATGGTCATTTACAGTAAAAGAACCGAAGGGCGCACCAAAAGCCCAAAAAACACTTGAATCCATTATTCCAGTTTTAAAACAACCAGTTGTGAAAGCAATTTTCTTAATTGAGTTCATTATGTTGTTTGCTCAAGCACCATTCTATAGTTTTTATAGCAATTACTTACAGTCATCTGGATTTAGTACCACAGCAACAGGATTTCTTTGGTCAACAGGTGTTATTGCTGAAATCATGATGTTTGCCTATGCATCATTTTTTTTAAATCGTTTTACATGGCGTCAGTTGGTTGCGATTTGTTTATGGATGACTGGGCTTAGGTTTTTGATTGTTGGTTTATTTCCTGAAAGTTTTGCTCTCCAATTTCTCTCCCAGACAATGCATGCATTTAGTTTCGGTTTATTTCACTTATTGGCGATGCGCATTATTTTTGAGCACTTTTCTGCTGGGCAGCAGGGTAGAGCTCAAGCTTTGTATAGTACGATGTGGGGCTTGGGTGTGGCATCTGGAAGCGTATTGGCAGGACAATATTGGGAGCTGATTTCTGGTAGCTATATTTTTATCATTGCAGGAGCTTCAACGTTGATTGGTTTCATATTTTTATCCGCTTTACCAAATCTCAAGCCCACTGAAGCAAGATAATGACTTATGATGTTTGAGTAAATAGTAATTGCGGATCCACGCATAATCTATTTCGTCCTTCAGATTTCGCTTGATAAAGGGCAACGTCTGCACGATTAATCAATTGTTGGAATGGGGTGCCAGACGGAAGTTGTTGATAACTTAAACCTATGCTTACACTAATATTGAGATGTTGATTTTGCCTGATCATAATCGGTGTTTCTGCCACGCGGTCGCATATACGCTGTGCGATTTCAATGCAGGCTGGTAGGTTACTATCTTTAATTAAGATGGCAAATTCTTCACCGCCAACTCTACCGAATAAATCATTTGATCTAATTTGAGATCTGACGATATTGCTAAAGTCTTTGAGAACAATATCACCTATTTCATGTCCATATTGATCATTAATTTTTTTAAAGTGGTCAATATCGAGTAGTAGAATAGACACGCTGTGAATATTGGATTTCGCCTCCCTATGAGTTGAGTCTATCGTCTTTTCGCTTTCTTCATAAAAATATCGGCGATTCATAGTCGTTGTTAAACTGTCATGGTTCGCTAAATATAATATTTGGTGATATAGCTTTTGGCGATTCAAACTAATAATTGATAATGTTAGTGGGCCTAAAGCCAGCATGAAAAGACCGATGCGAACAGACAGTGTTGTCGAAATAAATGCTTCTGGAGATTCTGTTAGATAATATGCACTTAAGCTGTTGTATAAGAACATACATACAAAGCAGTTGATGATTGCAACCAACAATAAATTGTAGGTTAATGCTGCCCAGATGAGTGCTCCGATCGGGAACATGATGGCGCCAGGGCCAATAAAAAAGTGAGTTAGAATTACAGATACAACGACAAATATGAAGGGTAAGACAAAGGGCAAACTTAAACGTTGATTTTTTTGATTTACAAAATATTGTTGAACTGTAGTTTTGTTTGGTAATGCGAGAACAATAGGTAAAAAAGCGACAAAGTTAAGAATTTCACCACTCCACCACATGCCAAAATCAACCCAAATACGGCTGAGTTCCATAAAGCTGTTAGGAACATAAGGGATGGTTAAAATCGCAAAGGTTGGGCTCGCTAGGCACCCGCCAAAAGCACTAATTAAAAATAAGTAAACAAATGTAAGACCTTTATTGAATTCTTGATAATTGATTTTTAATCGGTTCAGTAGGTATAAGGTCACTAATGGGTTTAGCAAGTTAGCAAGAGTTAACAACCAAGTAAGTTGTAAAGTGTTGCCAGTACCTAGGTCTGCAAGCATATACCCAGAAAAGGCCCCAAGCCAGCCACCAAGATTATTGAGATAACTAAATCTTAAAAAAAGACCAAGTAGTACGGCATTTGCAGGCCAGAAAATTGCAAGAAATGAGAGAGGTCGACCAAGTATTCCAGCCAAAGCACAAAGTGTAATGATCAGCATGACAATCAAAAAAGATTGTGCATTGTTTTTAATCAGCTCTGTTCGTATCCATATGGTCATACTTAACGTATATTCCCTTGCATAAAATCTTATATTTTTAAGCTTTCTGTGAGGTATAGAATGAATATTATTCTGATAAGAATATATTTTTGCACTAATAAATCAATAGATCGCATTAAACTGCTGATGATTTAAAGTTCATCAATAGGGAATTCATTTTCTTATATAAAATTGTTCTTATCACGTTAATTCTATAAGTTTTCTTGCTGAAATGTGCTAATTTAGCTCTAAACGTTGACCTATAGATGTTGTATGAAAAAAACAGTTTTTTTTGCACCTTTACTTTTATTAATGACGTCTTTTTCTTCTGCCGATCAAAATGTCCAAGCGCAAGCTAAAGGTGCTGATTTACAACAGCCTGAAAATAATATTCGAATCAACATGCGCCCAGAAATTTTAGGTTTATGGGGAATGGAAATTCCAAATAATAAAAAATGTGTTGAGTATTATAATTTCCGTGGTAACAATGAGGTGGTCGTGAATAGTGCTAAAGAGTGGTCGGTCGGTTTATTTGAGTATCAACCATCTCAAGACAGCTCTTCGGGTTTGTTGCCTACCTTGGTCATGCAAGTCAATTATGAGAACAACGAAAAAGACTGCTCTGGTAATCAAGTAGATCAGGCAGGAGATTTGTCTCAATATTTTGTAAAATGGGACAATCCGAATCAAATCAATTTCTGTGCATCTGAAAAGGGTGGACAATGTTTTGCAAAACTTAATCGTATATTGCCATGAGCTAAAATCTTTGCAGCGTATTCTTCAATAAAAAAAAGCCTCCTGAAAAAGAGGCTTTTTTATTCATCTTGTAAAGCTGTAATTACTCAGCTTCGCTATGTCCTTGTACCTGTTTCAACAAATGTTTCTCTAAGTAGTGAATATCCATAGCCTGTTCTGCAAAGTTCTTATCTTCAAGGATGAGATCTTTGTGTAGCGGAATATTGGTTTTGATTCCAGTTAAGATCATTTCATCTAAGGCTTGTTTCATACGAGCCAAAGCGGTTTCGCGATCTTTACCATGTGCGATTAATTTAGCAATCATCGAATCATAGTAAGGTGGAATGCTATAACCTGGATAGATATGAGAATCTAAACGGATGCCTGCACCACCTGGTGTGTAGAATTGCTCGATTTTACCTGGTGATGGGAGGAAGGTGGTTGGATCTTCTGCATTAATACGGCATTCAATTGCATGACCGTGTACTTTGATTTGATCTTGTTCTAGATTTAAACCAAGACCAGCGGCTACACGAAGCTGTTGTTCAATAATATCGACACCCGTTACCATTTCTGTCACAGGATGTTCTACTTGAACACGTGTATTCATCTCAATAAAGAAGAACTCACCATCTTCAAATAAGAATTCGAACGTGCCTGCGCCACGATACTGCATTAATTCGCATGCTTTTACGCAAGCTGCTAAAATTTCAGCACGAGCTTCTTCTGGAAGGTTCGGAGCAGGAGCTTCCTCAAGCACTTTTTGATGACGGCGTTGTAATGAACAGTCACGATCATATAAATGTACGGCGTGACCATTACCATCGCCAATCACCTGTACTTCAACATGGCGTGGCTTTTGAAGGAAACGTTCCATGTAAACCGTATCATCACCGAACCACATTTCAGCATCACGTTGAGCTGCTTGTACAGACTCCAACAGTGTATCAACACGTTCAACAATTCGCATACCGCGACCGCCACCACCAGCAGCAGCTTTAACGATAAGTGGGAAGCCAATCTCTTTTGCTTCGGCCAAGGCATTGTTTGGTGTTACAGCATGAGCTGAACCTGGAACGGTTGGTACACCAGCTTTACGCATCGCCATAATCGCTGACACTTTATTCCCCATAAGGCGAATATGTTCAGGACGTGGACCAATAAAGATAAAACCAGAACTTTCTACAATCTCAGCAAATTCAGCATTTTCTGATAAAAAGCCATAACCTGGATGAATTGCATCTGCACCAGTCACTTCCGCTGCTGTAATAATTGCAGGAATATTTAGATAACTTTCGCTACTTGCACCAGGACCAATACAAACGGCTTCATCAACAAAGCGTAAATGCATGAGATCTTTATCGGCATCCGAGTAGATACCGACTGTTTTAATACCGAGTGTTTTGCAAGCACGTGTAATACGCAGTGCAATTTCACCTCGGTTGGCAATGAGAACTTTTTGCAACATACCAACCCCCAACGATTACGCGCGGTAGCGGAATAAAGGTTGACCGAATTGGATTACATCACCATTTTTAACTAAAATTTCTTCAATCACACCACTTTGAGTTGCCTCAATTGGGTTCATGATTTTCATTGCTTCAATAATTCCAAGCGTTTCGCCTGCTGAAACAGTTTGTCCTACATTTACAAATGGTGCTTCGCCTGGACTTGGTGCAGCATAGAACACGCCAACCATTGGTGAGGTTTCAACAGCACCACGAGAAGCTGGTTTCACAACTGGAGCTTCTGGCGCAGCAGATTGTATTGGTGCAACACCAGCGGCTACGATAGGATTACGACGCGCTAAAGCAATGGATTGATCACCTTCTTTTACTTCAATAGATTGAAGATCCGATTCAATCATTAAGTCGATGAGCTTTTTAATTTTGCGAATATCCATGAATTCGTATTCCTAAGGTTAAAGATGTGTAGAAGTTTGAATTTTTTGCACGGCATGAGTTAATGCAAATGAATAACCCTGTGCGCCTAGTCCACAAATGACACCGACAGCTTTATCTGAGAGATAAGAGTGGTGTCTAAATGCTTCACGTGCGTGAACATTTGAAAGGTGAACTTCAATAAATGGGATCGCAACACCTAATAGGGCATCACGTACTGCTACTGAGGTGTGGGTCAGTGCAGCAGGATTGATGATGATAAATTTTATACCATCAATTTGGGCTTGATGAATTCGGTCGACAATGGCACCTTCCCAATTGCTTTGGAAGGTTTCAAGTTGAATTGAACTTTCTTGAGCTTGCTGTATGAGTTGATGATTGATATCGTCTAAAGTTAAATGTCCGTAAACTTCAGGTTCTCGCTTTCCTAGCAAATTTAAATTTGGTCCATGTATGACCAAAATGGTCGAACTCATGAAGACAGCTCCAATATGAAAGTTGCAATATAACCTTGCAAGATGTCTGCAAAGTTTGCATATTATGGCATGTTTTTAAGCTTTTCATTTATATTTTGTTTCAAAAATAGCAAAAAAACAATGTCGTCAATGAGCTGTATTTTGAGAACTTTGCAGTCAATTGGCAATGTTAAAAAATTACATTTTTCTTTTAATTCTTCGAGTCTGCTATTTTAAACCGAATTGACCAAAAGTATTCATTTGTTTTGTGTAACCGCCATATGTGAGTCATCAATAGTCAGCATTTCTGACCATGAGGTGGTATAGCGTGGAGAGTGGTGCAATTGCTTCATTTTCCATTGTTGTTGATTGGTATGATAGCCCACTTGAATACAATGCTTTCCAAAGCGGTTTTTCATAGCGCCAATTGTTGTCATGAGTGAATCTCGCTGCTGGATTAAATCATGAGGCTGCCAAAGGTCATGTGTATGTGTTTTTTTAGCACTCAAAGCAGAAAACATGACGGAAACTTTTACATAACGTATATTTTCTTTAAATAAAACATCAATTTGCTGTTGTGCTGCATGGGTCAGGATTAATAAATCATCCGTCGGATATTCCAAACCAATTACATGAGAATGTGATTTCTTGAATGGTTTTACTGGAATTTTTTCATAAAGAGACACATGGACACAGGCGCATAATTGTTCTTGCTTGGTTAAACGCTCATGAGCCCGACTTAAATGAAAAATCATGGCTTGCTTGATTAATGCTTTATCCTTTAATGCTGATGCAAAACTTCGTGATGCTAAGATTCGTTTAGACGGTAAATCAGGATCTTCTAGTGAAATACAGGACTGACCTTTTAGCTCACGAATGGTACGCCCCATGAGCACTGAAAACTGCTTCATCAAATAGTGTTCATTGGCAAAAGTTAAGTCATAGCAATTATAAATACCGTAACTTTCAAGTTGTTTACTAATTTTTCGACCTACGCCCCAAATTTCCGATGCTGAGGTTTCTATAAGTAATTGATCAAAACTGCATGGATCCAAATCCAATAAAGAACACACTCGGTTAAAACCAGAACGTTTTTTGGCAAAGTGATTGGCGAGTTTAGCTTGTGTTTTACTGTAACCAATCCCGATACAACAAGGTAAACCGATCCATTGTTGAATACGGTCGACTAATTCTCGACAAAATTTTTCTAAATCAAAAAGACTTTGATAATGTGTTAGACGAATAAAACATTCATCAATTGAATAGGGCTCTAGATCTGAATCTGCATGAAAGTGTTGCTCTAAAATAGTGAAAAAACGACTAGACATATCGCCGTAGAGGGCATAGTTGCTTGAAAATACTTTAACACCAGCTTTAAGCATATCTTTTTCAATTTCATACCATGGCACGGCCATGCCAATATTGAGAGCTTTCGCTTCCTCACTACGAGATACGACACAACCATCGTTATTACTTAAAACAACGACCGGTTGACCATTTAAACTTGGATTAAATACACGCTCACAACTGACATAGCAGTTATTAATATCAATGAGCGCAAAAATCTCTTGATGATAAATATTTTGCATAGGAGTAGGGTGAACTGCTTAGATCAATTTATTTCAGTTTTTTTAAAATACAAGTCACTACACCCCAGACCATGATTTGTTCTTCGCTACGAGGATAGATGTCAGGGTAGTCTGGATTCTCGGCTTTTAACCATAAAAGGATCGTTCCATCATTTTGTTTTTCTAACATTAATCTTTTTACTGTGAATTCATTATTAATCAGCGCCAAGACGATATCACCATGTTCTGCATTCAAACTCCGGTCAATCAAGATTTGATCACCAACTTCAATCCCTGCATTTTTCATTGATAACGAATTTACGCGTAGTATAAAAGTAGAAGCTACGTTTTGAACCAAGTATTCATTTAGATCAATATGTCCTTCTACATAATCTTGTGCTGGGGAAGGGAAGCCTGCTGCCACAGATTCAATAGGATAGGCGATTTTTAAACGTGTTCTAAATTGGATTGGTGAAATTTCAATTTGTTGATTGAAATCATCTTCAGGTCGTATTTTTAACCATTCTTTAATTTGAATCACTTTTGATTCAGGAACACGCATTACTACTGTTTTTTCTGAAAACTGTGATTTTCGACCTGCATTGGCACGTTTACCACCATGTAGAGAAGCGGTATTTGTTGCTGAAATATTTGAATTGCTGCTCATATGAAATTCCCCCCATTTAATCTTGAATATGTAACAAAATCAAGATAGCAAAAAAAACATTGTAAAAACAGATTGTTTCGTCGGATTGATTGTGCTTATACGACACTATGCTTAAAATTAGGTCTGAATTTATGATGAAAATGGAATCATCCATGTTGCAAGATTTTATTGAAGAGCAAAAATTAGTCTGTGAGGAGTTTGATTCTGCTTACATCAAAGTGAATGAAGATGATGTTGTTGCTGTGGCTAAGCATACTTTAGATCAAGAGCCAATCGTCGGTTTACGTAATAAACCTGAACCTGGTGAGAAAGTGGCATGGTTTATTTATGGTGGTGAATTAGGCGAAGGCGAAGATTTTTTTGAGACGATGACGGTGAAAGAGCTTGAAGAAATTTTACCCGATGCCATTCCATTTCTTGCATTGGAAACAGGTTTCCGTTTTATGATTGATCGAGATGATTATGAGGATGTTTGGAAAGCTGAGCCTGATTTAGGAATCTAATGCGCATGTTATGGGTGAGTTTGATTTTTGTAGGTTTAAGTTTTGTTGTATCGCAACAGGTTGTAGCGAATGATTTGATTGATGCACAACAGATGGTGTATCAGCAAAAACTGGATCATGAAATGCAGCTGATCGAACAAACCAAGCAGATTTTAGATGATGAACACAGTACAGCCACAGCGATGGAGCAACAACTTGCTTTATGCGGAAGGTTAAAGGCCTATCAAAACATTGTTGGTTTAGCAGACGAGTTTATTCAAGTTGAACAAGCACATGTAATGAAGCGTATTGCGCAATTTTATTTAAATCAGCAATCTACGAGTTTTCAACAATCGGGCATGACTATTGATGATTGGTGTAGCGCAAACTAGCAAATTTGTCAGATATTGATATGAATTTGGACTGAATTGATAACTCGAGCTTTATTATAATTTTTTGCGTTGAGTTGACGTATTGCAATTTCCCTGATTGACACGCGACATCTTAACCATCATTAGTCTAGGTGATGTCTAAACCCGCTGCATAGCGGGTTTTTTAATGTCTATTTCACTGATTAATTCATTTTTTAAAGCTACGAACTGACTCGATATGCTATGTAAATCAAAAAGTAGTTTTGGTTTACAGACAATTGGCAGGCTTTGGTATTCCGGCTAATCGACTTAGATGGCGAGCAACTAGGCCTGTTTTAAACTTTTCTTGCAATACTGCATTATCAATGTCAGCGCTGACGTGTTTCATTAAAAATTTGATTAAGGGACGAGTTGCAGGAGAATGACCAAATTGAGCGTAGAACTGACGCACCGCATGCAATACTTCGAAATGCCAAGCTGTTAGCTCAAGCTCGAGCGTATTCGCGAGTACTTGCGCTACATTTTCATTCCAAATGGTATAGTCAACTAAATGACCATCTTGATCGAGTTCAAGGGATAATTCAGTGGTCATGGTAAAACCTAAGTCAATAAATTTGTTTTATTTAAGGCTAATACAGCGTGTAAAGCCCAGAATGATATCTGCAAAAGTGGTGTAATCAATCACTTCAATTTGAAAATACTCGCCGTTCAATAGATGCGAAGGTAATAACTCAGCATCTCGATCTAAAACGTAGACCTTGTTTTGAATCGTAAGTACAGATGGTGTAAACAATGCCAACACCGCATCCCCCATAAGCACTAAAGCATCATTGGTATCCAGTGTTTTTTGAACCTGTTGAATACAATGTTCAGTATTTGCAAATTGAGATTGTATTAAATAAAGCGTTTTATCGGTCATATGAGTTACCAATACAGTACATGGTCAAAGCTTTGAATTAACTCTTTATTAAATTCAATAAATTTAATTTCATGCGTAGTATGTTGAACAAAGGGATTATCTTGTTGATTGGATTCAACCAAAATAGGGCTTAGATCATAAAACTCAAAGCTATCGACGAGGTTGGAAGCCAGTTTAAACGCATGTTTAATGGGTTCGAAGCTTAATTCGGAACGGAGTAAACTTAAGGCTGCGCCTTGCAATAAAACTTTTACTTCAGCGCCAAAAGTTGCTAAAACCATGGTTGCAGAAAGGCTCTCATGAACTTGTAGCGAGTTGAGATTTGATTGGGTTAATATAACCAGTACAGATTTCACACAATTTACCTTTCAATTGCAACAATCAATGAAAAATGAATAATTTAGAATTGAACTAGACGTGCTGAAGATGAGACAGCATCTGCCAATTCACCGAGTCCTACCAGCTGAAAACCTTCAGCCAGATTATGGGACTCAATGTGATGGCGTTGAGCATTTTCAGCATCAGTGATTCCACGTGCTAGGGCAGCACTTACGCAAACAGGAAGTTTGATATTTAATTTTTGCCACTCTTGTGTGAGACTTCTTTGATCATCTGGCGACCACTGTAAGTTGTTTGCAACTTGAACGCCGTCTTGATAAAAGAAAACTCGAAAAATTTCGCCTTTCGCTTGCAATGATTGTGCGAGTCCTAATGCATGCCAAGCATGGATTGAGCTAGGTGCCGAGGTAATTAGTAATAACGTACTCATTTAAAACTTCGCATAGGGTGATCAAACTGAAAATAGCTTGTTCAGGCTTTTAAACAAAAAGGTAGTATACAATGATTTTAGTGACAGGTGGATTAGGCTTTATAGGTTCACACGTTGTTTTAAGCTTATTGGCACATGGTCAAGAAGTCGTCATTGTAGATAATCTTGCCAATGCGAATTTACAAACACTTGAACGTCTTGAATACATTTCTGGAATGTATGTACCTTTTGTAAAGCTAGATGTTAGAAATACGCCTGCTCTGAATAAAGTTTTTGAGCAGTACTCAATCCGTGCTGTTATACATACTGCAGGATTTAAGTCTTTAGAGGAGTCTCGCTTAAAACCGCTTGAATATTATAATGATAATGTCAGTTGCATTATGAGTCTGATGCGTGCAATGCAACGAACTGGTGTACGAACATTATTGCATCTTTCAAGTATGGTGGTTTATGGCACTTCGAGTTTGAATTTAAATGAAGAGCATCCTCTCAATTTTGCCAATCCAAACCCTTATATTAAATCCCAGCAAATGATTGAAGAGATCATCCGTGATACCTCTAAAACGGATGAAGAATGGAGTATTGCGATCCTGAGACTAGCAAATGTAGCTGGTGCTTTTGAACATGGAGTTTTGGGTGAAGTGGTTGCCCCTTTACCTAAAAATATTTTGCCTTTGGTGTTACAAGTTGCAGCCATGCAGCGCGATTCCATTCAATTACAAAAGAATGCCAAGACAAAAGACCAAACGGTTGAACGAAGTTTTGTGCATATCATTGATGTGTGCGAGGCAGTCATTGCAACTTTAAAGTGGTTATTTAATCAAAGATCAACGTGCGAAGCATTTGATATCGCAGGTCAGCCAAGTTCAATTCAAAACTTGATTAATACGGTAGAAAAAGTGACTGAAACAAAAATTCGAATTGAGGAAACTGATTATGTTTTCCAAGAATTAGATCAAATTGGTTCGAATAGTTTAAAAGCATTTGAATTATTGAAATGGAAAGCACATCGATCACTAGAACAAATGATTGAAGATCAATGGCGATACTATCAAAGCACCTTTAATAATTAAAATGATAATCATTTACATTTATAGTTTTTTTGATTAGCATCAAATCAACGGTGGATGAATCCGAATCAAACATGATTCTTCCAAGGAATAGCGAAATATTTGAGGTTGATATGCAAACACGTATAGAACACGACACGATGGGTGATGTAGAAGTACCAAGTGATGCGATGTGGGGGGCTCAAACCCAGCGCAGTTTGCAAAATTTCAAAATTGGTGGTGAGCGACTTCCTCGTGCGATGATCCGTGGTATGGGGCTGGTCAAAAAAGCGGCTGCACTTACCAATGCTGAGTTAAATCAGATTCCTGCTGAATTGGCGAATTATATTGTGGGTGCAGCAGAAGAAGTGATTACGGGGCAATGGGACAGTCAATTTCCATTAGTGGTATGGCAAACAGGTTCTGGTACTCAAAGTAATATGAACTGTAATGAAGTAATTGCAAATATTGCGAATCAAAAGCTGGGTAATCCGCTTGGAGCACAGAAACCCGTTCATCCAAATGATCATGTTAATCGAGCTCAATCTACAAATGATTCATTTCCAACAGCGATTCATGTCGCTGCTAGTTTACAGATCAATGAGTTATTGATTCCAGCAGTTCAAGCTTTAAGAGAAACTTTGCATCAGAAGTCTCAAGAATTTTCAAATATCGTTAAGATTGGGCGTACACATTTACAAGATGCAACGCCGTTAACTTTAGGTCAGGAATTCAGTGGTTATGTATCTCAACTCGATCATGGGTTAAAACGTCTAGAGCAAGCTTTAGAGGGGTTATATGAATTGCCATTAGGAGGTACAGCTGTCGGGACAGGTCTAAATGCCCATCCTGATTATGCTATAAATGCAGCAAAGAAATTGGCTGAGCTTACGGGTTTACCTTTCGTGACTGCACCAAATAAATTTGAAGCACTAGCTGGACGTGATGCTGCAGTATTTGCTTCTGGCGCACTGAAAACACTTGCTGCGAGTTTAAATAAGATTGCCAATGATATTCGTTGGTTAGCGAGTGGTCCTCGTTGTGGTTTTGGGGAGATTCGTATTCCTGAAAATGAACCAGGTTCGAGTATTATGCCGGGTAAGGTGAATCCTACTCAAAGTGAAGCCATGACGATGGTTGTTGCGCAGGTTTTGGGTAATGACACGACAATTAATATCGCTGGTGCTTCAGGTAATTTTGAACTAAATGTTTTTATGCCGGTTATTGCTTATAATTTACTGCAATCAATTCAACTGCTAGGTGATGCATGTAATAGCTTTAATGAGCATTGTGCTGTGGGGATTGAGCCAAACCAAGATAAGATCGATTATTTCTTGCATAACTCATTGATGCTAGTGACTGCGTTGAATCCTGTGATTGGTTATGAAAACGCGGCAAAAGTTGCTAAGACAGCATATAAGGAAGGTAAAACACTTAAACAAGTTGCTGTAGAGCTGAATTTAGTCACAGCTGAGCAGTTTGATGAAGTCGTTGTACCTGAGAATATGGTTTCACCTAATGTGAAGTGATTTCGATTTGGTGAATTTTATGATTTGAATGTTGATAACATATATTGACAAGCAACTGTCTTTAATATATTGACCAATTATTCATTTCAGAATACTATTTATAAAACGACCTTTCATACGTCACTTAAGGCTTTTACAAAGGAGACAATCATGAATAATTATAAAGCTCGTCTAATCCTTGAAGAAGGCTATGGATTAGGTTGAGACTCATTTAAATTTGTGTAATAAAAAAGCATCCATTAGGGTGCTTTATTTTTGAGTAAAATAAAATTGAATTACTTTTATACTTATCTTCTGATAATTCCATATGTCACTGTAATTGCTTATTTTTATATTTATCATAGAGATAATTTCTTTATTAAGATTAGAAGTAGTAATCAACTCCTTCTCATCTTAATTTTATTAGGTATCACGTTTGTAGAAATATTAATTTGGAAAAGTTTTTTTGAAGATTATAAATTTCTAAATTTTGATATAGAGAATACAGATGGGCAGTTTAAAACGACAGCATTAGTTACGGTTTTAGCAGCTATAGCTGCCGTTTTTGGTTGGATTTTTACTTCAAGGGTGCAAATTATAAACACTATAAGAAGTCATTCAGTACAAGTATTGATGAATAGTAGGAATTCTACTGCGTATATTGCTAAGGTTGATATTGCAACCAAAATAAGAAGGAATTTGGGGAAGGATCAAAACGTAGAGTCAAAAGATAAAGTGCAATTGACTAGAGAAAAATTTAATTCATTGGAAGATGAGGAAAAATCGGCTGTAACATATTTATTAAATTTTTTGGAATTTGTAGCAATTGGAATCAGGCATAACAACTTAGATGAAGACTTAATAAAAAGTAGTTTCAAATCAATACTTAAAGCTAATTACAACCTCTTCCAACCTGTAATTGAATATTTAAGAGATATTGATAGTCCTAAAATTTACAATCAACTCGAAATTTTGCATAAAAGGTGGGAAGAGAACAAAGAACCAGAATGTATCAATTGTAAGCAAGGTATTGATGATGAAGTTCAAAATAGAAAGAAACATAAATTTAATAATCTTTGGAACATTACATTAACAATTTTAACGGGCTCAGGGTGGCTAATAATGATAGCTATTATGAGATTAATAGAGAAATTAACGAAATATTCAACAGAGGAAGATTTATTATGCGATAACTGCAAAACATTAAAAAAATAAGTAAAAACTTCATCACATAGTCATGTAATTATTATGAGATTGATTAACTCGTCGCAATTGTTAAAATACACATTGCTTTTAATTGCTGTTGTATCAAAGTTCTTATCTTAGACTTAAGACAGCCAATCTACGGAAATTTTCAATGCTCGATATATATTTAACAGATGTTCAAAAAAATGTTCAATTTCAAGATTATCCAGGTGAACATCCTGTTAAATTTATTCTTAACTTTAAAAAAATCTTCCCAAGTATTATGGAATTACTACTTCCTGTTCTACCTAAAGATGAAAATCTAGAAGACATGACATGGGAATCAACAACAAAAGATTTTGAAACCTTCAAACTCCTAGTGACAGGTTGGGGTGTGATTGAACTGCGTCTGAATGCCATTACACAATTCAAAAATCGTGAATTTGCAGATCAGCTAGTAAAAACTGCTCAACAAAAAAGAGCAAAGTTTTCTAAAGAACAACCTAAGCTCAGTACGGTAGATTTAGACTATTTGTTCATGCATGAAGTTCATACGGCGATTGATGCTGAATTAGTAGAGTTAGGTGAAAAATTCTATTTGCCAACCTTACGCTCCCTATGGAAAAACCAAGTATCGGCTCAGGTTCTTGAGGCTAAATTTTAAGCTTACATATGCCAAGACAAGCCCTCTATTATGGAGGGCTTTTTACTGCTGGGTAAAAAAAATACGAATAAAATCAAATCTTCTAATTAGGGTTCAAAATGGATAGATGTTGGTCTGATAAATGCTTAATGTAACACTACAACATATTTGATTTGTTGAATATTTAATCTTAGGTTAAGTATTTCTAATGAATTAAAAGTCAGAGTATCGTATTTCCCCGAGGAAATATCAAAGGATTTCAGAAAATGTCGAATCAATTTTTAGATTTAATTAAAAAACGCCGTACGATTTATGCTTTAGGAAAAGCAGTTGAACAATCTCCTGAGTACTTAACAGATCTTATTCAGAATGCGATTAAACAAAGCCCATCATCTTTTAACTCTCAATCTTCACGTGCGGTGATTTTATTTAACGCTGAACATGAAAAGTTTTGGGGCTTTGTGAAAGAGAAGCTAAAGTCATATGCGAAGGACGAGGCGAGTGCAGCGAAAACTTCTGCAAAAATGGATAGCTTTGCTGCGGGCGTAGGAACTGTATTATTTTTCGAAGAAATGGATACGATCACTGACTTACAAGAGAAATATTCTTCGTATGCGGAAAACTTCCCAATTTGGGCGGAACATTCAACAGCAATGGCACAGTTTGCGGTTTGGACAGCTTTGCATACAGAAGGTTTAGGTGCAAACCTTCAACATTATAATCCGATTGTAGATGATCAAGTCCACACTGAATGGGCTGTACCAGCTTCGTGGAAACTAAGCGCACAATTGGTATTTGGATCTAAAGAAGGTGAAGCTTTCGATAAAGGCTATATTGACGACGCCACACGTTTTAAAGTGTTTAAATAAAATATGGAAAAGCACTCATTGGAGTGCTTTTTTAAACCCATAAATAGCCTAAGCAATATTCATATTTCGAACTTTTTTCCCATGTAATACATAATATAAGACAATGCAAAATAACGTCCCAATAGCACTATATAAATAGAGTTGTTGGTAACTGATCAAATCTAAAGCTAAACCTAAGAAATAAGGACCGAATCCCAAACCTGCATCTAAAAAGATAAAGTAAGTTGAGGTTGCAAATCCCATTCGTTCCAAACTAGTACTTTTCACTGCAATCGTTTGGCAAATTGACTGGATATTACCGTAGCCTAAACCTAATAATCCTGCGCAAATCAACAAAAGGCCCGAACTGTTAGCTTGGCTCAACAAGAAGAATGCAAGTGCCATAATGAGAAAGGCCGGATACATAATTATATTTTCGCCTTTCTTATCCATCAGTGGTCCCGTAATAGGACGAGAGAGCAGAATCGTCAACGCATAAATGAGAAAGAAAAATGATGCTGCTTCAACCAGATCAATTTCTTTGGCATAAAAATTAATAAACGATAGAACACCAGAGTAAAAGAGGGAGCTTACCAACATGATCAGAGCAATGGGTAAGGCGCTCTTTTCAATATATTGAGATAGAAAACTATTTTGTGTATGAATCTGATCAGGTATAGAAGGAACCTGATGCACTTGAGGAACTTGAATAAATAATGCTGTAATTAAACATAAAACTGCAAGGATTGAAGATAGGGCAAAAATAATGTTGTAACTGACATGAAGCATTAGCCAGATTGCCAAAAATGGTCCAATTGCAGTTCCTAAAGTACTACTCATACTGTAGTAACCTATACCTTCACCACGACGGGTTGCGGGAATAATTTGAGCGATAATTGTGCCAAATACGGTGGAGGCAACCCCCATCATAAAGCCATGCAAGAATCGAACGATTAATAAAGTTCCAACCTCTAAATGGAGAAAATAAAAGCCTGAAAATATGAGAAATCCAGTGAGTCCGACCAGCATGGTGACTTTAGAACCGAATTTAACGAGGAATTTAGCCACCAATAAACGACCAATCAGTGTACCCACAATAAAAAGTCCTGATACTAAACCAGCCTGCGCCGTCGTCGCTCCAAGTTCTGCTATCGAAAATCCCACAATGACAATGACGAGAAGATAAAAAGTCAGTACCAATTGAAAGTTAATTAAACTGACCAAAATAAAGTTACGTGTCCAAAGAGGCTGATTAACTTGATTTGAGGAAGTACTCATAACTCCTCCACGATATTTAAGCTTTTATCACGCTCTAAAATAGACAAAAACAGTTGAAGTGTCTCAGCACTTTGAGCAATGTCTTCAGGATTTACTTGATTCAAAAACTGTTGTTCAAATTGATCAATCTGAATTGTACAAATTTGATAAAGATCTCTACCTTTTTCGGTTAATTGAATTAATTTTTGGCGTTTATCAGATGATTCTAAAAACTGAATAACATCTAATTTATGTAAAGTATTAATGCGTTTTGCAATTGATGGTTTAGAAACATTGAGTTCATGAGCCAAATCAATTGAAGTGATGGAGTCATGATCATAGATATGATAAATCAACTGCCACATTGAATAGTTCAGTTGGTATTGAGCCAAGATATCATTTAAACGGTCACTAAAGAGTCGCGCACTTCGCAGTAATACGACACGGAATTTGAGAGAGTTTTGCATATAGTTAACCAAGCTAACTAGTTTGTTGGCTTGAATTTACGCTCAATTATTAGACGAATCAAGCGTAATGCACTTATTGATAATCAGGGTACTGAAAATATTAGCTTTTTTGTTTTCTAAAAGTACTTGGTCGAATAGGACGGGTCCCGCGCCAGAGACCTCGTTTATTGCGTTTTGCACTATCTTGTAGCGAGATCATATATTTTAATTGCTTTGGATCACGTATGTATTCTTCGTAAACCCACGCACCACCACGCCTCACTAATTCTTCATTCATATTCTTGCGATAGCGGTAGACCACACCCACGCAACGTCCATAACGATCAATATCCGTGATTTTTACACGAACAATTTTACCTTGAACCATTTTCTTAACTAAGCGTTGGGATTCAAGCCCGTAACTTTGATTAGATTCAGGCGCATCTACAAAAGCAAAGCGTAATTTAGTTTTAGAACGTCTTAGATTCAAACGATGGCAGGAGAGAGTGTCACCATCACTCACCGCTGTAACACGGCACCAATAAGTTTTTCCTTTTTTAAAAGGTTTAAATACTTGAAGAAGATAAATTCTTACTTGTCTAAAAATGATAAGAAGTAATAAGCATAAAATCGCACCTAGCCCAATAAGCCATGATGCAGGGAGTTGATCAAACATAGAAAACACAAGAAAAAACAAGCCTTAATATGATAAATCAACTCGAAGTGAGTGTTTGATTCAATATTGAACAGATGGTATTTACCACATATTTTCAAGAAAATAGCCTAAGTTTCATCTTCTATCACCGCTACAAATAGCCTAAGCATAAATTTTATTAATTTCTGAAATTAAATACTGAAACTTTTGATGCGATGCTAATTGTGAATTCCAATAAATTCCCATTTTCATTAAAGGCAGTTCAATAGGGAGTTCAGAAATTTTTAAATCTTGAGGTAATTTCAAATTTTTTAAAATACTAAAAGGTAAGGTTAGCAATGTGTCAGGATACTCCTTCAAAATTTGTAGTGCTGTTGAATAGTGTTGACAGCGTAAAAAAATATCACGTTGAATATTCAACTTTTTAAAATGTAAATCTTCAATAAGCACACCAGAATGCCTTGATGAAACACCAATATGTTGGGCATGTTTATATTGTTCTAAATTTTCGATGGTTGTCAAACCACATATGACAAAGCGATCATTCACTAAAGGGGTAAAATAAATTTTCTCATCAACTTTCTGTTGAAGATCGACCACTAAATCAAGTTGCTGTGATAATAAATCTTTTGCCCAGTTAGTTCGATCTAACTTGATACTTTGAAACCGTGTCGCCAGTCCAAGATCACGAAAATGACGAATTAACTGCGGAAAAATCAAAGGCTCAATTTCATCATGAATTGCTATACGAATAGATTGAATCGTCAGTGGATCAAAAGATATATGATGAGTCGAGATATGCTGAATTGCGATTAATGTTTCTTTTATTCGTGGATAAATTTGATGTGAAAAGGGCGTCGCAACCATCTTTATACCACTTCGGATAAAAAGATCATCTTTCAATTGTAATCTTAATCGCTGTAAAGCGTGACTAGCTGCAGATTGTGTAATACACATCAAATTTGCGGCTTTGCTGATACTTTGATGTTCGTATATCGCAATAAATAATGGATATAGATTGATATCAATGTGTGAAAAAGCGCTCAGATCCACAGATTCCTGATGAATTCTATTCATAAAGTAATATTTAAATAAATCATTTTATTCATAGTAGATTTCAAGCTATGTTGATGTAAAGCGTGATGAGAATATAGTTTGAGGGATTAATGTTTGAATTAACGGAAAAAGCTAAACACTTTTACGATTTAGCACAACGCTTTATTCAAGACGAAATAGAGCCTATAGAACAAGAATTTTGGCATAAAGTTCATCAATTAAATCCAAGTGATGATTGGACATCATGGACGTGGCCAGCAGAACTTGAAGTACTCAAACAAAAAGCTAAATCACAAAATCTGTGGAATCTTTTTTTACCAGACCCAGAATTTGGTCAAGGTTTAACAGTTCAAGAATATGCACACATTGCTGAGTTAACTGGCCGTAGTTTATTGGCTCCTACAGTTTTCAATTGTAATGCGCCAGATAGCGGTAATATGGAGTTAATTTGGCGCTATGGCTCAGAACAACAAAAAGAACAATGGTTAAAACCTCTCTTAGAAGGAAAAATTCGATCCGTATTTTGCATGACTGAACCAGAAGTTGCTTCTTCAGATGCAACGAACATGCAAGCTACTGCTGTAATTGAGGGAGACGAAATTGTTTTAAATGGACGCAAATGGTGGTCGTCGGGCTTAGGCGATCCTAATGCAAAACTCATTATATTTATGGCACATACACCAGACGCACATAAAGGTCGACATCAACAACATTCAATGGTTTTAGTTCCAGTTGAAACTGAGGGCGTAAAAATTGAAAGAATGTTACCTGTATTTGGTGATTATGATGCGCCACACGGTCATGGAGAGGTGACCTTTAATAATGTTCGTGTTCCAGTCACTCATATTATTGGTGGAGCAGGTCAAGGGTTTGAGATTGCACAGGGGCGACTTGGTCCAGGACGTATTCATCATTGCATGCGTTGTATCGGTGCTGCAGAGAAATCATTGGAATTAATGATTGATCGTGGAATGCAAAGAAAAGCATTCGGCAAGGAAATTTTGAAACTTGGTGGTAATTTGGAAAGAGTCGCGGAAGCGCGTGTTGCCATCGATCAAGCACGTCTCTTGACCTTATATGCGGCATATAAAATGGATAAACTGGGCAATATGGCTGCACTCACTGAAATCTCTGCAATTAAAGTCGTTGCACCTAGTGTTTTGGAAAAAGTTGTCGATATGGCAATGCAAATTCACGGCGGTGCAGGTTTATCTAGAGATACGCCATTGACAGGTTTTTTTGCACAAGCGCGTGCATTACGTTTGGCAGATGGGCCAGATGAGGTGCATAAAGGCATGATTGCAAAATTGGAACTCGCGAAACGTGGTTTTTCAACTCGTCATTCTCAATAAGATGCGTACTCGATTTAAGGAAGAAATATGTCAGTTATAGATACAGCAGGGCAAGTCAGACGTGGTGAAGAGCTCGATATCGTTTCAGTCACAACCTGGTTAAATCAAAATGGCGTGGAAGTGATTGAACCTGTAGAAGTTACACAATATTCTGGTGGAGCTTCGAACTGGACATACCGGCTCAAATATAGCAATGCAGATCTGATATTAAGAAGACCACCCGCAGGAACCAAAGCCAAATCTGCTCATGATATGGTTCGAGAACATAATGTTCAGAAAGCTTTAAAAGATCTATATCCAGTCGTACCCAAAATGCTGGCATTATGTCAGGATGAATCTGTACTCGGATGCGATTTTTATGTGATGCAGCGAATAGAGGGAATTATACCAAGGGCAAAGCTTCCACCAGAACTAAAACTCACTGAATTTGATGTGCATCAGCTTTGTATAAATGTTTTAGACAAATTGATTGAATTGCACCAAGTTCCTTATCAAGGAACAGCACTTGAAAAAATTGGAAAAGGTGAGGGTTACTGCCGTCGTCAGATCGAGGGTTGGGACTGTCGCTACGAAAAAGCCCATACTATCAATGTGCCGACCTTTATGTTTGTAAGAAATTGGCTTAAAGACAATATTCCTGAGGATTCAACCAACTGTATTATTCACAACGATTGGCGTTTTGATAATGTCATTTTGAATCCTCAACAGCCTACTGAGGTCATCGGGGTGTTGGATTGGGAAATGGCGACAATTGGTGATCCACTTATGGATTTAGGATCAGCCTTAGCATATTGGGTTGAAGAAAACGACAATATGATCTTTAAATCGACACGTCGACAACCTACACATCTTAAAGGTATGTTTACACGTAAAGAAGTTGTGGATTATTACCTAGAAAAAACAGGACTAAAGCCATCTAACTGGACGTTCTATGAAGTATTTGGGATCTTTAGATTAGCGGTCATAGCACAACAAATTTATTATCGTTATTACCATAAACAAACGGATAATCCTGCATTTAAGGATTTTTGGATTGTGATTCATGCATTACATATTCGTGCTTTAAAACTTATAGGTATACAAAAGCTTGAAGCGAATGAAATTGCAAAAACTTATCTCGCAAAATTACAGGATATTCTGCCAAGATGACGACAATATATTTGGTCAGACATGGTCAAGCTTCATTTGGTGCTGAAAGTTATGATCAGCTTTCTCAGAAAGGTGAAGTTCAAGCACGTGTGTTGGGACAATATTTTCAAAAGTTACTACAAGAGCGACCATATGTCATAGCTGGCTCGATGAAACGTCATCAGCAAACGGCGTATATCTCTTTGAATGAATGTTTTCCTGACAGTCAGATTGATATCGATCCACATTGGAACGAGTTCAATCATCAACAAGTGTTTGCAAAATATGAACCACGTTTTGCAGATCCTGCATTACTTAAAAAAGATGTTGGTCAAGCGGTAGATCCTCGTGCCTATTTAGGAAAAATTTTTGAAGGTGCAATTCAACGTTGGACTAAGGGGGATCATCATCATGATTATGATGAAAGCTGGCCTCAATTTCAGCAAAGAGTACTTCAAGGCTTGAACAAACTATGTATACAACTTGAAACAGAAAAATCTCGCTATGCCGTAGTTTATACGTCTGGTGGTGTGATATCTGTCGTTGCAGGGCATTTACTTGGTTTAAGTGCAGACAAAACTTTTGCATTGAACTGGGCAATCACTAATACCAGTTTTACCACCTTAAGATTAGTTGGTACCGAACCACAATTACTCAGTTTAAATGAACATCATTATTTAAAAGAACAGGATCGTGATTTGCTCACTTGGATTTGATCAAGGCTATATGCCATAGAGAGAAAATGGAATGAACAAAACTATATTAATTACAGGTGCAAGCTCAGGTATCGGTGCTGGGATGGCACAAGAGTTTGCAAAAAAAGGATATAACCTAGCGATCTGTGCTCGTCGTTTAGAAAGGTTGTATGCTTTAAAAGATGAAATAGAACAACGCTATCAGGTAAAAGTAAGTGCGAAGGTATTGGATGTCACGGATGATGAGCAAGTCTTCCGTGTATTTAAAGAGTTTAAAGATGAGCTAGGCACTATCGATCGAGTGATAGTCAATGCTGGTGTGGGCGAAGGACGTCGTATCGGTAAAGGTAATTTTGCGATTAATAAAGCAACAGTTGAAACTAATTTTATTTCTGCGATGGCACAATGTGAGGCTGCGGTCGAAATTTTTAGATCTCAAAATTCAGGACATTTAGTTGTAATATCATCGATGAGTGCTTTGCGTGGTATGCCAAAACATCTTACAGCTTATGCTGCCAGTAAAGCGGGAATTGCGCATTTAGCCGAAGGGATTCGAGCTGAACTTCTTGGAACACCAATTAAAGTTTCAACGATTTATCCTGGTTACATTCGAACTGAAATTAATGAAGGTGCTGGAAAATTACCTTTTGAGGTCGATCAAGCCACAGGATCACGACTATTAGCTGAAGCAATCGAAAAGCAACCAGTCAAAGCATATGTACCAAAGTGGCCATGGTTGCCATTGGGTTTTGCAATGAAGGTTTTACCGCTTCAGCTCGTCAATAAGTTGAGTTAAAAAAACGTCTTATAAATCCCACATTTAGTGGGATTTATTTTTAAAGAAATATTTCAAAGCATCCTGTATGACGATTTGCCAAACGGCATATGAATGTCCGCCTATATATTCTTGATAGTGAACATTGTGTCCCTGATCGATTAAATCCTGAGCGACAATCGGAGAGGTTTCTAGAATGCTTAAGCTATTATTTTGTCTCGAATATTCATAGCTATTGGCTGAAATATACCAATTGAGTTTCTTTGTATTGTCTAATGTTGAAGCTCTGATCAGTTTACTCATACCATTGATTGTATCGTTTGGATCAGATTTCCACCAAAATGAACCAGAAAGTGGCACGACGTGACTAATCTCATTGGATGTTTTCAACGCCAAATAAGCAGAACTCAGACCACCCAAACTTGAACCCAATAAGACTGTTTTGTTGTGATCACGTTGGTAGGGCAAATGTTGACTCATCCAAGGCAATAATTCTTCTTGAAAAAACTGTGTGTATTCTGGATTGGGGCTAAGTTCTTTAGCACGTAATTGATCATTTGGGTGTCCAACAAGAACAGCTTGTATAGGTGGGAGTTGCTGTTGTTGAACCAACTGATCTAATATCTGAGGAACTTTAACTAAATGTGCATATTGCTCACCATCAAAAAAAATCAGAGTGATATATGATTTTCCGACTTGAGGTGGAGTTTCATAAATCTGAATAAGACGATCATTTCCCAAAACTTTACTTTTCAACACGGATGAAACTAATTGTTTTTCACTATTTTCAGCCATTTGAGTTGGATCAATAAAGTTAGGCGCTCGACTAAGTTTTGCGATATTTTCATTCCTCAGCGTGGTATTCGTTTTTATGGCAATGTTTTTAGAATCAAACCACTTATGAGGATTGAAAGGGTCGAGTTGTTGAACCTTTAAAATAGATCTACGCTGATCTCGTGATTCTTTTAAATTTGGGTTTAAATGTGGGCAGTAATTTGATAAATATCCATCGATATTCGGCGAATCCACAGCAAAACTATAACTTCCGATAAATCTTGAATCAACAATACTTTCTTTAAACCAAATATCAGTACCTTTAAGCCGAGTTAACCATTCATGATCATTACTCGGACCACCGATTAATCGCACATTGTGTTTTGCACCACGATATAAATAAATGACACGTTGGTGTGTTTCATTAAAATCTTCAATTATAGGGGTTTGATTTTTCCGAATTTCCGACCAAAATTGATCGAGGAGATGATTTTTTTGATCAGGATACATCTGAATCTGTTTTTGGATTTGTTGAAGCACCTTACTTTTGGGATCCATATCCTCACATGCAGGGGCATAAGGTTGAGTGCTGACTTGTAATGAATGATTTAAAGAAAGATCAGCACTTACTGTGGAACTCATTAACATCAATATAGAAAAAAATTTGATAGGATGATTCATGGATTTTAGCTTTGAATTAATTATGTAAATGATAATTATTTTCAATAATAAATAGCAATGAAAATATCAAAAAATCGTTTAAAATAGAAAATATCAAAACCTAAAATCAATTACATGTTTCTTAAATTAGCGACAATCGCACTCATTCCAGCTTTACTTGTGCAAGGTTACCAAGTCAAGAAAAATACACCTCGTTTAGCAGAAGCTTTGGGGGAAAGAAATGGTTTGGTTGGGAATGGTCCTCAAATATCAATTTTAATTTTAGGCGATTCAGCTGCTGCTGGTGTGGGTGTGCAATTTCAAGAAGATGCGTTAAGCGGAACATTATTACAGGAACTTAGAGATCATTTTCAAATTCGCTGGTCATTAATTGCAAAAACTGGAAATCGTACTTCAGATGTAATTCGAACTATACAGGCTATTAATGACGATCAGTTTGATATTGTAGTAACTTCGATAGGGGTCAATGATGTAACACAGCTCATCTCACCGCAAAAATGGATCTGCCTACAAGAACAATTATATTCACTGATCGCTGAGAAATTTTCACCCAAGCTCATTATCGCGACTGGAGTTCCACCGATGAATGAGTTTCCTGCATTACCAAATCCTTTAGCTTGGTTGTTTGGAAAATATGCCCATCAAATGAATGTTGAATTGGAAAATTGGATTGAACCACAACCAAAATTTGAATTGGTTAAATATGATTTGGATGAGTATAAACAACTCAATTTGAAGATGGCTGAGGATGGATTTCATCCAAGTAAAGAAATCTATCAGCTTTGGGCAAAAAAAATTAGTTCGATTATTCAAAATCACTTTAGATCGAAAAGTTAGACCGAAATTTGATATGACTGATATCGAAACACATCCACTTGAGCCATTTGTACCTCATCAAGCCAAATTGCTCATGCTTGGCAGTTTTCCTCCGCCGAAAGCAAGATGGAAAATGGATTTTTATTATCCGAATTTTCAAAATGATATGTGGAAAATATATGGGTTGATCTTTTTTCAAGACTCTCATTATTTTCTAGACCGTGAAAATAAACAATTCAAAGAGCAAATGCTGAAAGATTTTCTAAATGAGTTGGGCATTGCAATATTTGATACAGCCTATCAAGTACGGCGTTTGAAAGACAATGCCTCAGATCAATTTCTAGAAATCGTTACACCGACAGATATGTTTCTATTGCTTAAAAAAATTCCATATTGTCGAGATATTATGACCACAGGTGATAAAGCAACTGAGACCTTATTAAAGTCAATGAATGCATCTGTACACACTAAAGTTAAAATGGGTACAGTCGTGGATCTGCAATTTGATAACAAAGAAATCCGAATTCATCGTATGCCATCTTCTTCAAGAGCTTATCCTTTAGCTCTTGAAAAGAAAGCCGAATACTATCGTGAACTTTTCCAGTCAATTGGATTAATTTAACAACCTATTAAAGTCAATCGAGATGCTTATTACACATCATAATCTACATAATCCCACAAGTTTAAACGTGATTTAATTTCTTTACGAATATGTGGAAGCATATTGAGTAGAGTACCATCAATCCATAAAGATAATGCTTGAGCAGATAATTCTTGTCCTTCTTCATCAACTAAGCGAGCACCCTTAACAATCACAAGCGTTTGTTCTGAGCCAGAGGTTTCAATGCCTTTGAACAAAACTTGTAACTCATGACCATTGTCTAAAATTAACCAAGCCAATTCAATTTGAACATTATGGTTAGACTTTAAGGTGATAGAACCTTCAATTAGGTCTTCATCAGTAAGGCAATCATAATCAACACTGATTTTAGCTAAATACCATTCATGCTGAGATAAATCTTCAAGGGATAAAAAAGGCGTGAGTATGTCGTTCAGATTATACTGTCGACTAAGATCAAAAAATTGCATGGGAGTAGAGTAGAACCAAGGGTTCAAAAAATAAAACGTGAATAATAATGCAATTTATCCTGGTTGTACAAACCAGTCACAACAAAGAATTTACATCATCCATTCGATTGGGAGATAGGACAAAGACTTGAACATAAATCTCTGAAAACGAGTCGTTTCAGGGTCATGATCATGTATTAACTTTTCTTCACCTCGTTGTTCTTCCCATCTTAAGTTTTGATGTGCATCCAAATGTAGTTGATAGGCAACTTTGGGAAGATTTTCATTTAAAGATTGAGATATCTCTGTTTTAAAATCGGCTGACTCAATGATTAGTCCAAGTTCAGTATTCAAATACGCTGAACGTGGATCAAAATTGAATGTTCCAATAAAAACTTTATCATCTACAGTAAAAAATTTAGCATGAAGCCGCGACGCATTTTTTCCTTTCGCAGGAATAACATTACCCGTCATAATTTCATACCAAGTCCGATCAGACCGTTCAATATAAGGTTTAAACTCGTAAAGTTTTACATCTGACCTTAAGAGTGAGGTTCGATATTTTTGATAAAATGCATGAACAATCGGGACATCATTTGCCAAATATGAGTTTGTTAAAACTCGAACTTTGACATTCTGCTCACTCAATTGTTTGAGTAAAGACTCACCATGAACAGTAGGAACAAAATAGGCAGACACCAAGTTTATTTCTTGAGCAGGTTTCCCCATAATGGATTTGAACTGATTAAACAGCAGTTCATGAGATTGAGCTTTCGCTCTGATTTTATTGGGGCTGTCTGCAACAAAATGAGCTTTAGACCAGCGAATAGGATGTTTTTTTAAATTTTCTTCTAAAAAACGTTCTGCTTGATCAATACGTTTTTTAGTTTCAGCACCTTGAAAATTTTGCTTGGTTGAATAATACGATCTTAAATGCGCCAATTCTTTTTGAGACTCAGGAATTATTTGCTGAATATCATAACTCAGCTCATCATTCCAAAATTGGTGAAACACCGTGTTTGCAGCTGAAACTGATTGCCCTGCAAATAAAATATCCATATCCGCGAATTGAAAATTGTCACTGGCATCAAAATATTCATTACTGATATTACGCCCCCCAGTAACAGCAATCGCTCCGTCAGCAATAATCAGTTTGTTATGCATTCTATGATTGATTTTATTAAAGCGAAACACATAATCCAAAACTCTAAAGCTGCGAAATTTGTAGGGATTGAATAGCTTAATTTCGATATTGGGGTGTGCAGACAATGCACTTAAGGTCGAGTCTAATTGAGTGCCATTTTGATCATCAATTAACAGTCGAACCTTCACATTACGATCAGCTGCTTTAAGTAGGTCAGACAATAAATGCTGACCAATCACATCATTTTCCCAGATATAGTACTGTAAATCGATCGTATGTTGTGCTTCACGTATTAAATGAACACGTGAAGCCATACTCATAAAAGGATCATGAAGCGGTAAGAATGCAGTTAAACCTTGTTCAATATTGCGTTTTGTTTCTGGTGTATTGCTGAGCCAATGTGTGGTATGAGGTTGGATTGGGGCTTGTTTTATACTTGTATTCATCGCCAAATTACATCCAGTTAAAATAAAGAATGTGAGTAAACACAATATATATCGCAACATAAGCATCAAAGCTGTCGTTCCTAAATCTTATTGTTCAGTTGTATGGCTATAATATCATCAATCAAATAGTTGAATGTTTTTATCAAAAGCGGTTACTGTAACTTATCTGTTAAATCTTAATTTACAAAGGAAGTTTTCATCATGAAATCACGTGCAGCGGTGGCATTCGGTCCAGGTCAGCCATTACAAATTGTTGAATTAGATGTTGCTCCACCACAAGCTGGTGAAGTATTGGTGAAAATTACGCATACAGGTGTTTGTCATACTGATGCATTTACACTTTCTGGTGAAGACCCAGAGGGCGTATTCCCTGCGGTACTGGGTCACGAAGGTGCAGGTATTGTAGTTGAAGTTGGTGAAGGTGTAACCAGTGTAAAACCAGGTGATCATGTCATTCCACTTTATACTGCAGAATGTGGCGAATGTTTGTTCTGTAAATCAAATAAAACAAACTTATGTGTCTCTGTACGTGCCACTCAAGGTAAAGGTGTTATGCCTGATGGAACGACTCGATTCTCGTATAACGGCGAACCTATTTACCATTATATGGGATGTTCAACATTCAGTGAATACACAGTTGTTGCCGAAGTATCGTTAGCAAAAATTAATCCTGAAGCAAACCCTGAACACGTTTGTTTATTGGGTTGTGGCGTAACGACTGGTATTGGTGCGGTTCACAATACTGCTAAAGTACAGGAAGGTGACACTGTTGCTGTATTCGGTTTAGGTGGTATTGGTTTAGCAGTTGTTCAAGGTGCTAAACAAGCCAAAGCTGGCCGAATTATTGTAGTGGATACCAATCCAGAAAAATTTAAATTGGCTGAGCAGTTTGGTGCTACAGATTTCCTTAATCCTAAAGACTATGATCAACCTATTCAACAAGTCATTGTAAAGATGACTGGATGGGGTGTTGATCATTCATTTGAGTGTATCGGTAATACAAACGTAATGCGTTCAGCGCTTGAATGTGCACACCGTGGTTGGGGTCAATCTGTCATTATTGGTGTGGCTGGTGCAGGTCAAGAAATCTCAACTCGTCCATTCCAATTAGTGACTGGACGTAAATGGATGGGTACAGCATTTGGTGGGGTAAAAGGTCGTACTCAATTACCAAAAATGGTTGAAGATGCGATGAAGGGTGACATTCAATTAGAACCTTTCGTCACTCATACTATGGGTCTAGAAGACATTAATAAAGCCTTTGATTTAATGCACGAAGGTAAATCAATCCGTACTGTTGTACATTTTTAATTGAGCAATAAAAAACGGGCGATATGCCCGTTTTTTGTTTTTAAGCGGTAGCTTTCAAAACTTCTGCAATTGATTCAGCCACATAATCAATATTATTTAAGTTTAATCCTGCTGCGCACATACGACCACTACGGACTAAATAAATACCATATTTATCTTTCAGAATGTCCACTTGTTCACCAGTCAAACCTGTATAACTGAACATACCTTGTTGTTTCACTAGATAGCTAAAGTCACGTTCAGGTAGAGCCGCACTCAATTTAGAATTTAACAATTCACGCATTTTAATAATACGTTCACGCATTTCTTGTAATTCAGCTTGCCATTGAGCAGTTAGATCTGCGTTGTTTAACACGTTTTCAACCAACAATGCACCTGTGCTTGCTGGACTAGAATAAATACGGCGTACAGTTGCTTTTAATTGTCCAAGCACTTTTTGAGCAGTAGCTTGATCATCACAGACAAATGTTAAGCCGCCGACACGCTCACCATACAGTGAGAAGATTTTTGAGAATGAATTACTCACAATGAAATTCATATCTGATTTATCTAAAGCACGAATAAGGTATGCATCTTCTTCAAGACCTTTACCGAAACCTTGATAAGCGATGTCAAGGAATGGAATAAGATCATTCGTCTTAAGTACTTCGATCACTTGATCCCATTCTGCTGGCGTTAAATCTGCACCAGTTGGGTTATGGCAGCAAGGATGAAGCAAAACAATACTTTTTGCTTTTAGTGTTTTTAATTCCTCAAGCATTGCTGGAACGTTAACGCCATTTGTATCAGCATCAAAATAAGGATAGAAATGAGATTGGATACCAGCGCCATTAAAAATTGCGATATGGTTATCCCAAGTTGGCTGACTTACCCAGATATCTGACTCAGGGAAATATTTTTTCAAAAAATCAGCACCAACTTTAAGTGCACCTGAGCCACCAAGTGTTTGAATCGTGACAGCACGACCATCTTTACGCGCTTGACTATCAGGACCTAAAACTAATGCTTGAGTCGCTTCGTTATAAGATTTCAAACCATCCATTGGTAAATAAAGTTTAACTTTATCGTTGCTCGGTTCAATATTTTTGTACGCAGCTTTGACCGCATTTAACTGAGGTACAATACTGTCTTCGTTATAATATAGACCAATACTCAAATTCACTTTTTGAGTACGCTCATCTTTACTATATTCTTCCATAAGTGAAAGAATAGGGTCACCTGCATAAGCATCTACATGATGAAACATGGTCTAAATTTCCTAAAATGTTCAAAGTAAAAAGTTTAATCGGATAATATATATAATTTCCGCACGATCTCAAGATCGAATTACAGGACTAATTTTTATAAAACTCAATACTTTTACTTATAACCGAATTTTTTTGATTGTCTTTAATTTACTGAATTATATAAATAAAAATTAAACTAACACTAAAATACAAACTCTACTGTTAGAATTTGAATCACATTTTTAAAGCTATTTGAGTATATATATGCGACTAAATGCTGAGATCACCAAATCAAATGCGAATCCACGTCAACCTGCTCTTGTTCTGATTCATGGTCTTTTTGGTAGTTTATCGAACCTCGGCATGCTCGCGAGAGCATTTCAGGAAACGCATGATGTCATCCAAATTGATTTGCGTAATCACGGTTTATCACCTCATTCTAATCAAATGAGTTATCAACTCATGGCGCAAGATGTTGTAGAAACTTTAGATGATATGAATGTGCAACAATTTCACATCATTGGTCATTCGATGGGGGGGAAAGTTGCCATGCACTTAGCAAACCTTGTACCACATCGAGTAGTTAAGTTGATTGTACTTGATATGGCACCCGTCGCTTATCAAAAATCTCATCATGATCAAATTTTCAAAGCTTTAGAAGAAGTTCAAAAAGCTCAAGTTGTTTCAAGAAAGGAGGCAACCGAGTTGATGCAGAAATATATTAATGAAATTGGCGTTATTCAATTTCTGCTCAAATCTTTCCGCAATGGACAGTGGCTATTTAACTTAGATGCACTTAAACAACAATATTTTCAGATTTTGTCATGGGAACGTCTTAATCCACAATCGAATGAAACTTTGTTTTTAAAAGGAGAATTATCCGATTATATTAATCTGGAGCGCGATAATGATCTTATTCGGTTTCAATATCCTAAAGCTAAATTTGTGACGATTGATGGCACTGGACATTGGTTACATGCAGAAAAACCAAGTGAGGTTATCAAAAACATTAAAGATTTTTTATAATAAATTAATAATAAGTTTAGATTATTTTTATATTATTCGATACCTACTTAATATAAGTAGGTGTTTTTTTAATTAAAATCGGAATTATTTAATTCTAAGATGTAGAATTATCAAATAAATTCATTATTGTGTCGTATTTCATTATTTTTTATGCATTTTGTCTATTTAATATTCACAAGTTATAAAAATTATGTATCATGCAGAAATGGTATTTGTATTAATTTAATCCATTTAAGTGTTATTATTATCACGTATTTTAAAATTAATGATGTTTGATAATCATTATTAACGAAATTTAAATACTGATTAATTAAATTCTAAATTTTACGCTGATTTTTGTATTCGTCATTTTGATGGGTTGTTATTTTCGAATAGGTGAACTATGAGCATTCTGGATCTGAATAGAGCTGATCATTTACAGTCCAAAGCTGTGCCTTTGCATATAACACTGTCAGATGACTTTAAATTTGCACTCGATTTACTGCCCAATTTGATTTGGGTCAGTCACACCAACTCAGGGTATTGTAACCTCGCACTTAAACAATATATCGGTGCGGATACGCAAATCTTACGTGACGTAGACTGGCTTAAATTTGTTCATCCTGATGATGCTGAACATCTTTATCAGATTTGGAATGATGCTCAAAAAAACGGTCAGAAATTTGAAAAAGAGTGTCGTATAAAAAATAAATCAGGTGAATATTTTTGGTTCTTAATGCTTGCTGAACCTAAGGTGATTCAATCCAACCAGCAAAATTGGATGATAAGTTGCACAAATATCCATGATCGTACAATCAAAATGCGTGAAACTGCTGAGGCCTTACGTGCCAATACAGATATGCTCGATGTCAGCGTAGACTGTATAAAAATTATCACACCAGATGGCAAGCTTGAACACATGAACAAATCTGGATGCATGGCATTACTGGGTCAAGAGCGTGTTAAGAAATTTGGAATGGACTGGTTAACGCTGTTACCACCTGAAGTACGCGAACAGGGGGCAAAAGCGATTAAAACAGCAGCTCGAGGGAAGAATGCCCGTTTTGCGGGCATGAGCACACACGGCGATACTGTGATGTATTGGGATAATATTTTAACACCTGTGCATGATGAACAAGGAAATACGACCAGTATTCTCTGTGTATCACGTGATATTACCCGTCAACGTGTTGCCGAAGCTAAACTTAAAATCAGCAGTGAATATGATGATCTGACCGATCTGATGAATCGTCGTGCCTTCAAAAATAAATTAAAAACGGCGATTTCACAGGCAAATCGTGAGAAAACACTTATTGGTATGATGTTTATTGATCTCGATCATTTTAAAAACATTAACGATACTTTAGGTCATCCTGCTGGAGATCATCTACTTAAAGTCTTATCTAAACGTCTGCAAAAGAGTTTGGATCGCAAGTGTATTGTTTCACGTTTAGGTGGAGATGAATTTGCAATTATCGTGACAGGGATGACCTCAGAAGAAGAATTACATCAAACCACACAGAAAGTGCTTAAACAAAATATTGCCCCCATCACTTATGCAGGAAAAGTGATTAATAGTGGGATGAGTATTGGATGTGCCATTTATCCTAAAGATGCTCAAGATGTATTCGGATTGATGAAATGTGCGGATACCGCTTTAAATGATCTTAAAGAAAAAGGTCGTGGTGGGTATCGTATGTATGATAACGAAATGTTTGCACTTGCTGAAAAGAAGATGCAACAACTTGATACTGCTCGCTATATCATACAGGACAATTTAATCGAACCGTATTATCAACCTAAGGTTCGCTTAGATAACTGTCAGCTAATCGGATTTGAAGCTTTGATGCGTTGGCATGATGCACAGCAGCAACTTCATTATCCAGCTTCAATCTCAGAAGCGTTTAACGATTATGAGCTGGCCAGTAAAATCAGTGAAATCATGCATGAAAAGATTCTGAGTGACATGGCGGATTGGATGTCTAAGGGAGTTCAACTTGTACCGATCTCAATTAATGCCTCTCCAGTTGAATTCATGCGTGACAATTATGCAGAATTGTTGATTCAACGTTTAGAACGACATCAAATTCCTGCTCATTTAATCGAGGTTGAAATTACAGAACATATCCTGTCTGAGCGCGGAATAGAATTTGTGATTCGAGCACTGCAAAAGCTCAAAAACTATGGTCTTCGAATTTCATTGGATGATTTCGGAACCGGTCATTCTTCAATGACGCATTTAAGAGATTATCCTGTCGACTGTCTCAAGATTGATTACGCTTTTGTGAATCGAATGAATGAGGAGAAGTCAATCAATTCAATTGTAGAGGGCATTGCTAAGCTTGGACCTATTCTGTCATTGGATGTGATCGCTGAAGGCGTTGAAACATGCCAACAGCTCTTAAGTCTTCAGGATGTTGGCTGTGCATATGGTCAAGGCTTTTTATTTAGCCAAGCGATTTGTAAGTCTGAGGCTGAGCAACTGATGCTCAAACAAATATGCGCTATAAAAGATTGGCTTCCTATAGATAAGCAATAAACCATTGATATCTTTGAGTTATGACTGATATAACAATATTTTTTATATAAATTGCTTGTCAATCAGTCTATTTATGCGTATTTTACTTTTAAGGGTTATATTTTAGATAATTTGATGAAAACGACACACTTGATTACTAACGCTTATTATTATTTTTGGCAATTTAACATCTAGTTGCCTAGACGCGTTCGGGCAACAAAAATGTTGCCCATCAAGTTTATACCTGATTGGCAACACCAATCAGGTTTTTTTTCATCTCAACAAATATAGGAGCATCTCATGAAAACATTGAATACTTTTTATTTTAGCAACGGTTATTGGTTCTATTTTAGTCAAGAACAAAACCCAGCCAATAGACACCTCACGCTCAAATAAAAGATAGGGCAATTGCTGCCCAAAGGAATTCAAGATGAATGCAATTAATTCTCAGCTTATAACGACAGCTCAACATACTTTAGAAAAAAAATTAAGCTTACCATTAGAACTAAAATCAGCTTTACCTGTTAGTCCGATAGTTTCACTTCAGATTCGTCAACATCGCCAAACCATACAAGATATTTTAGCTGGTCATGATCCACGTTTATTGGTCATTACTGGTCCATGTTCGATTCATGATCCTAAAGCAACCCTCGAATACGCACAAAAATTAAAAAAACTGCAAGAACAAGTCAAAGATCAGATTTTCATCGTGATGCGTACTTATATTGAAAAACCCCGCACCACTGTAGGATGGAAAGGCTTTTTATATGATCCAGATTTAAATGGTTCAGCAGATATGCAAAAAGGACTTGAACAGTCTAGATCGCTCTTCATTCAAATTGCTGAAATGGGTTTGCCATTGGCTACAGAAATCTTAAGCCCAATGGCAACAGGATATTTTGATGATTTGATTTCATGGGGTGCGATTGGGGCGAGAACAAGCGAGTCGCAAATTCACCGCGAAATATCTAGCCATATGCCTTATAGCATTGGGTTCAAAAACGGTACAGATGGATCAATCCAAATTGCATTGGATGCGATTCAGTCCGCTTCACAGCCGCATCAATTTCTTGGTTTAAGCCAAGATGGTGGTCCAAGCATTTTATCTTCAAAGGGTAATCCGCACGCACATTTGATCTTACGTGGATCGAATCAGGGTACAAATTACCAATTCGCTGAAATTAAAAAGATTCAAGAAAACAATAACCATGTATTACCAGCTTTGATTATTGATTGTAGCCATGGGAACAGTGCTAAAAATCCATTGAATCAACCTGCTGTATTAAAGCAAATTGTGAATGAACGACCTCAAACACAAGTCCGTGGCGTCATGCTAGAAAGCTTTTTAGTCGATGGCAATCAGAAAATTTCTGATCACATGACTTACGGTCAATCAGTGACTGATGGATGCTTGGATTGGTTAAGTACAGAGCAATTGATTTTGGATGTTGCTCAACAACTCTCCTAATATAATTCGTAAAAAAGAACCCATGAAATATGGGTTCTTTTTTTGCCTTTAAGATTTGAATGTTTGTTTAAAGCATTAAATATTTGATGAAACAGCTGAAATAACCTTATATTTCTATTAGTATTTTAAGTATTTAATATTTATAACTTGGGGAAATTAATGTTCAGTAATGAATTACTTAGCGAAGCTCGGCAATTCATGTTCAGATTGCTTAAAAGCGTTTTTGACCATGAGGGATCAGATTTATTTATTTCAGCTGATTTTCCTCCAAGTATGAAACATCAAGGTTCAATGAAGCCTTTAAGTTCTCAAGTTTTGACTGCAGAAAAAACAAAACTATTCGCTTATAGCTTAATGAATGAAAAACAAAGAGCAGAATTCGAGAGTGAATTAGAATGTAATTTTGCCATTAATGTCCCAGATGTATCGCGCTTTCGCGTGAATGTTTTTCAACAGCAACTTAATGTAGGGATGGTCATTCGTACCATTACCTCTGAAATTCCAAACTTTGAAAAGTTGAAATTACCAGAAACATTGAAAGATGTGGTGATGGAAAAGCGAGGTTTAATTCTAGTGGTTGGTGGCACTGGATCGGGTAAATCTACCTCACTTGCTGCCATGATTGATTACCGTAATGAGAACTCAGCAGGGCACATCATTACTGTAGAAGATCCAGTTGAATACGTGCATAAACATAAAAAATCAATGGTCACTCACCGAGAAGTCGGAGTGGACTGTCACTCATGGCATAATGCGCTTAAAAACACACTTCGTCAGGCACCAGATGTAATTTTAATTGGCGAAATCCGTGATATGGAGACCATGGAGCATGCGATCGCTTTTGCAGAGACTGGTCATTTGTGCCTAGGCACGTTGCATTCTAATAATGCCAATCAAACCTTAGATCGAATTATCAACTTTTTCCCTGAAGAACGGCGTAATCAGTTGCTTATGGATCTTTCATCAAATATGAAAGCCATTATTTCTCAACGTTTAGTTCGAACTGAAGATGGTGTCGGACGTAGAGCTGCTGTAGAAGTCATGCTAAATACACCTTTAGTTTCGGATTTGATTTTGAAAGGTAACTTTCATGAGTTGAAAGAAATTATGACCAAGTCTCGAGAACTGGGGATGCAAACATTTGACCAAGCATTGTTTGATTTATATAACGAAAGTGCGATCAGTTATGATGAAGCCATTCGTAATGCTGACTCTAAAAATGAATTACGTCTACAAATTAAACTGAAAAGTACACGCATCCGAGAGAATGCTGAAACGTCTTCACAAACCTTCAGTATGTTTGATGAAGATGCAGAAAGCTAATTGAATAAAAAAAAAGCCTTCATCTGAAGGCTTTTTTTGGAAAAATTTTTAACTATCTAGACCGCTTTTACTTTAGTTTGAACAACGAAGCGGTAAAACAGCAAGCTTAATAGCGTCAATATTGCGCATAATATATATGCAATCGAATACTGATAGTGTGTGATCACAATCCCTAAAATAAAAGAACCTAATGCGATGCCAATGTCGTAAAAGGTGTAAAAAGTTGAACTCGCATGTCCAACACGTTCACGTGCTACAGCTTGAATGGCTTGCGTTTGAAGACATGGCTGAGCAGATCCAAAGCCTATACCAATAAAGACAGCAGATATCAATAATCCGGCAGCAGAATGAATTTGGCTTAGAATGAATAGCCCAATGCTAAAGCTCACAATCGCTGGATAGACAACGTAGGCAGGACCCTTGGAGTCATATAACTTTCCTGTGAAGGGTCTTAGGAGCATCATGGAAACTGCAAAAACAGCAAAAAATAAACTCGCATAGGTCAATAAATTTTTTGATTCAGCATATGTCGAGATAAAAGACATGATACTTGCATAAGAAAATGAGATGAGCATCGCCATCATCGCAACAGGTAAAGCTTTAATCTCAACAAAATCATGAAGACTAATTTTTGTTTTGCGCTTAAAAGTTTGAAATTGTGTCTGGATCGGAATCAAAAAGCAGAACAAATAACCAATAAAAACAATTGCAGCTAAAAGGGTAGCCACTGGAATATATCCCCATGGTTGAATGAGAATCAAGCCCAACATGGGTCCTAGTACAATGGCAAGATTGACTGACATGACAAAATAGCCCATGCCTTCACCTTTACGCTGATTTGGAATGAAGTCATTGACGATTGGTATCATGGCAGTGGTCAAAATACTAAACCAAATTCCTTGTAGTAACCGAATGACCAGTAATAGGGTTAGATTATCAGCAAAGATATAAGCGAAAGAGAGCAGTACAAAAAATGACTCAGAGATATAAAGTGCTTTTTTAAGCCCAATCTTCTCGATAATGAGACCGGTAAACGGTCGTATTGCGATCGATGAAGCTAGAAATAAAGTCAGTGCAAGCCCAGCTTGGGTAATATTACCATTTAAATCATTCAGAATATAAATTGGCAATATCGTTGTCTGAGCAAAATAAAAGATGAAAATAAATAAGTTATTAATTAGACACAGAATAAAAGATTTATTCCATAGATGCTCAGCATGTATAGAAGACATAGACAACCTTGAAATATTGAACCATTAAAAGCTTCAATCTGTGCCAAATAAAATTATTTTTGGTTTTGGTCAGCAATGAAGTAGGGAGAGAAGTTGAATTAATTATAATCAAATTACATGAAAATTACAGCAAAAAGTGAGCCATTCATCCGAAAATGTATAAATAAAAAACCAGTCCGTAGACTGGTCATAAATATTACAAACCTGATTCATAATCTGTATTTGAGAGAAGTTGTTCTACATCTGCCAAATTAGATGGTTTGATTTTGTAGATCCAGCCTTTGCCATAGGGATCATCATTTACAAAATCTGGATCATCTTCTAGATTTTCATTAATTTCTACAACTACACCACTTACAGGAGCATGAATATCAGAAGCTGTTTTCACAGACTCAACTACACCCGCTTGTTCACCAGCAGTCAATTCACGACCTACTTCAGGTGCTTCTACATAGACAAGATCACCCAATGCATCTTGTGCGTGATCTGAGATCCCAGTAACAACGAGATCACCTTCAATACGTACCCATTCGTGTGTGCGAGCATATTTAAGCTCTGAAGGATGATTCATCACGACTCCTCAATTCGATTTGAAAAATTTTCTTGTGTTATACAGTGTTTTATTTAAAAACGAAAGTTCTATAAATATGGATCTTTACGCCAACTGCTTGGACTTCGACCACTCCAACGTTTAAATGCACGACTGAAATTCGCAACATCTGAATAACCGAGTTCATCTGCGATTTGTTCAAGTGAATAGTCAGTACGTGACAGTAGGGAGGTTGCATGACGATATCGAACTTCATCCACTAAGGTTGAAAAAGAAGTTCCTTCTGCAGCCAACTGACGTTTCAGTGTACGATCAGACATATGCAGGCGATCTGCCACATTTTCAATACTTAAATAGTGCTGTTCAGAATGTGTCAAAATATCGCGAACACGCATTGAAATTCGACGGCGTTCTCCAAGCTCTGATAGTTCTGCTTCACACTGATTAATTGCAATTTGACTGGCAATCGGATCTGCGTTAACCATCTTCAAGCCTAAATAACTTTTATCGAAACTGGCAAGAAAATGAGTCTGGTCAAAATGAATAATCGTTTTAGGGTGTAGACGACTGATGTATTTGTCAAAGCCTTCAGGTTTAGGAAAGTCGAAATTAATTTCGCCATACAAATCATTTATGCCTGTCAGTGCTTTTGCCATGGTAATGACACCAAAAGTCAAAGCCATGACAATTTCAGTTCTCAGCGGTTCAAGATCAATATCACATTGTAACTGCAAAGAAACTTGTTCTGTAAATGTCGAAAAATGAAATTGCAGAAAAGGCATACGCAGTTGTATAAAGCGGTTGGCTAAAATAAGTGCATCAGTAATCTCATTCGAAGTCATAATGGCATAGCCAATAAAACCATGGATAGAAATCCGCATTTGGTTACCAAGATGATAACCAAGAGAACTTTCACCTGTCATTTTGCGCGCGAGAATAATCATCTCATTCGCTACATGGAGTGGAATTCTAAATTCAGGATCGGCAAGTTGCTCGTTGGTGAATCCAAAGGGAGCGAATAGCGACTCAGCACTATAACCCCAACGAGAAACAACATCTAAAAGTAAGAGTCCGTAAACACCTGGAATGCCTAAATCTGGGCGAACTGAAACTGTTTTCATGTGCGATCCATTGCTTTACACAATTTTTTTCATAATTTTTGGTGAAAATAATACTGACATAAATTCCAGATAGAAAATACCAATTTTGTCGGACAAATCTAGTGTGAAACCGATGTTTAAGCCTTAAAAACGACAATTTTTGTGGTTGAAATCAACAAAACATCACCATGCTGATTTTTTGTTTGTGTGACATAACTCACAATTCCACGATCTAGCTTTGTTTTTGAAGGATTGATAGCAACAATTTCAACTTCCACATGCAAACGATCACCTGCACGAGCTGGTTTTGGCCATCTTAAGCTTGACTCTGAACCGATAAGCCCCTTGGCAATTGGAAAACATTCAGTCCAGAGACGCATGGTAATGGCTGAAGTTTGCCAACCACTGGCTGCGATACCTTGAAAAATAGGATGATCTTTTGCAGCCTCTTCATCAGTATGAAAGACTTGAGGGTCATATTTTTGTGCAAATTCTTTAATTTCTTCGAGTGTTAACTCATATTCACGACTTTTAAACTGATCACCCACTTTTAAATCATCAAGATAAAGCATCTTCGTCTAATTCCTTGTCTTTCACTTTTTGTTCAACTAAAAATCCACCCGTTTGGCGTTGCCAAAGTTGGGCATAAATTCCATTCTGTTGGATCAGCTCATCGTGAGATCCTTGTTCTACGATATTTCCTTGATCCAAAACAATTAATCGATCCATTTGAGCGATTGTTGAAAGGCGGTGTGCAATTGCAATTACCGTTTTACCTTCCATCAGGTCATCAAGGCTTGCCTGAATCGCAGCCTCCACTTCTGAATCGAGTGCGCTGGTTGCTTCATCTAAAATCAAAATTGGAGCATCTTTTAGGAATACCCGTGCAATTGCTATACGCTGTCTTTGCCCACCAGATAATTTTACACCACGCTCACCTACATAAGCGTCATATCCTGTCTGACCACGTAGATCTGTAAGCTGTGGAATAAACTCTTCTGCTCGAGCTTTACGGACAGCTTCATACATTTCTTCATCAGTCGCTTCAGGTCGACCATATTTAATATTCTCAGCAACACTTCGATGCAGCAAAGAAGTATCCTGCGTCACGAGAGCAATGTTTTTTCTTAAACTATCTTGGGTGACTTCATCAATCGCTTGGCCATCGATATAAATTTTACCTTGTTGGGTTTGATAAAAATGAAGTAGTAGTTGGATCAGTGTCGATTTTCCAGCACCAGACCGACCGACAATTCCAATTTTTTCACCCGGTTTAATTTCTAAATTCAAGTGATTAATAACATTTTTTTGATTATATGCAAAGCTCACATTATCAAATTTAATCGCACCAGAGCGTACCTCGAGTGGCAGTGCAGCTTCTTTGTCTTGAATTGCTATTGGTTTGGCTAGCGTGGTCATCCCATCTTGGATGGTACCAATATTTTCAAATAAGGCTGAAGTTTGCCACATCATAAAAGAAGCCATACTATTCAGCTTTAAAATCATGGCTGTCGTTGCGGCGATCACACCGATGTTTGCTTCACCAATAAACCAAAGCCAAACTGCTGTACCTAAAACGCCAAAGAATAAAATTGCGGTCAGTAGATTAATGCTAATTTCATAAGCAGTTCCCAGACGCATCTGGGTATACACCGTCTTCATAAAAAGTTGCATAGACTCTTTGGCATATTGGCTTTCACGACCAGCATGTGCAAACAATTTTACTGTTTGTATATTTGTATAAGCATCAGTCACACGACCAGTCATCACCGCGCGTGCATCAGCCTGCTTTTTTGAAATTTTTCCAAGTCGCGGGATAAAGAAGGATGCCGCGCCAATGAATAAAATCAACCATGCCATCAGGGGAATAAGGAGAAGAGGGGAGACGTTTCCTAAAACCACACTGATGGTAATAAAATAAATCACCACATAAGTAACGATATCCCCCAAAATTACCCAAAATTCACGAACTGCAAGTGAAGTTTGCATGACTTTAGCTGACAATCGACCTGCAAAATCATTGTGAAAAAAGTCTAAACCTTGAAGAAGTAATAAGTTGTGAAAACGCCAACGCAAGCGCATTGGAAAGCTACTGAATAAAATCTGATGCCTTATGATTGATTGCAAACTTGCAAAGAAAATATTAGCAAGTAGAAAACCAGACAAAATCATCAGATTTGTTTGGTTATTTTCGAGAAAATTTTGAGGCGTCGATGCGGACAACCAATCAACTAAATGACCAATTTGAGAGAAGAAAATAGCTTCAAATGAAGCTGTTGCTGCAGTAAATAACACCAACACCAAGAGATAGCGCTTAACTCCTGATGCTGCTTGCCAAACAAATGGAAAAAATTTCTTCGGCAAGGGCTGATTTAAATCTTTGGATGGATATGGATCAACGAGTCTTTCAAACCACTGCAGCATACGACTAATCTTAATTCATCTAATCAAAACTCAGTTTACTGTGTCTTGAGGAATCTTGAAATCATTCCCAGAAGGAATCTGGAATATTTTTAATCCAAACTCAGGAAGAATCGCCAAAAGATGATCAAAAATATCGGATTGGATCGCCTCATAAGCCACCCAAGCTGTCGTATTTGTAAAAGCATAAATTTCTATAGGCAAACCTTCACCTGTCGGTTGTAATTGACGAACGATTAAGGACTGATTTTGTGCAATACCTGGATGATTTTTTAAATAGTATTCAATATATGCGCGGAATGTTCCTAAATTGGTTAAACGACGTTGGTTATTGACCCCATTATTTGCATATTGCTGATTAAAGTTTTTTAACTCAGTTTGTTTCTCATCCAGATATTTTTCTAAAATCAGAAATTCTTTAAGTTTGCTGTATTCCATTGCAGATAAGAAGTGAACACTATTTTGATCGATATAGAGTGCACGTTTAATACGACGAACACCTTGTTCTTGCATACCTCGCCAGTTCTTAAAAGTATCTGTCACCAAACGATTGGTCGGAATAGTGGTATAGGTCTTATCAAAGTTTTGTACGGTCACCGTATGTAATGACATATCAATGACATCGCCATCCGCATTTAAGGTTGGCATTTCAATCCAATCACCAATCCGAACCATGTCATATGAAGAGATTTGAACTGAAGCCACTAGAGATAGAATTGTATTTTGGAAAACCAGCATGAGCACTGCTGCCATTGCCCCGAAACCTGCCAATAGCGTGAAAACATCTTTTTTAAGAAATGTTCCTATGACCATCAGTGCACAAACAACAAAAATAATGAGTTTAACTAACTGTAAATAACCCTTAATTGGCTTATTGTGAGATTTAGGATTACGTTGATAAATAATATTAAAAATGGTGAGAAGCTGACTAATTGCCAAGGCAATGGTTAAGAAAATGAAGGCTTGTGCAAACATCTGAATCAATGTAATGACTTTTTCAGACAGGTGAGGAACCGTCACAATTCCATTCATAATCACCAATGCTGGGACAATGTTTGCAATTCTTCGAATAACGCTATGTTCCGCTAAGACATCACTATAACTAAAACGTAGTTTGCTAATAATTTTGCGAATACCACGGACGACCACTTGTTTAGCAATAAAATTTGCGATAAATGCAATGAGAATAAGAATGCTCAGAGAGGTCAACATCTCTAACCAAGGAAATTGATCTGACCATTCTTGGATTTGAGTTACAAAATTTAATCTGTCCAACTTGATCACCTCTAAATGAATTGGTATTAGCTTAATGGTTTAAGTTATTAAATTTATTAGAGTTAACGTTTATCAAACAGAATAGATTAAATTAATTACTTGAAATAAATTTTATGAACTTCTATTTTAAATAAAATTAATGTGAATTAAGTCACACTATAAAATTTCCTAGATTATCGTCATTACATTTTTAAATTATAAAGCTTATCTTGTAACCAGATTTTTTTTCATTCTCAATCTCACTGTATTCTTAACCTACACGAAAGGTCCTGAAAGAAGCATTATTGAGCTTGTTCATTTTCAGCATTTTGAAAATGAAAAAATAATATGAGAAAATCAATCCATTATTTTTTTTAAGCTCTCCAAAACAACATCGATTGAAAAAAATCGAATCAGAGAATAAAAGACGAGCGCAGAAAATTGATAGAGTCTTCTCGTGATGGTTGGACGCAGCAATATGACCTAAAGCATCTTAATCATGAATTTATACCCGCTACACCGCAATCTGAATCACACATCAAGCGTAAAAAAAGCCTAATAAATTAGGCTTTTGAGGAATTCACCACATTAAATCATCTGGAATAACATAAGCTGCATATGGATCTTCCTCATCTGTAATAGCCTCATTTTTCTCAGCATTATTCACAATAATAAATCCTTCGACTTTTTCATTAATCCGCTCAGATAACGCTCTTGGTAGAACAGCATAACCTGTTTGATCTTTGGCGATAACTAATGTACCTGCCACGAGTGCATTGTAAACTTGTTGATTAATATAAATTTTCTTAATTTTATTTTCATCAACGAACTGGTAGCTGATTTCACCATCAATATCTTTGATTTTATGCTGACCAATCATTTGCACTACTGCTGCACGTAATGCTTTTTCATCTTGCTGGCGTTTGATTTCAAGATTTAGACTCTGATCTTTTTCTAATTTTTGCTTTAAATCTTGTTCAATCTTAGCTTTAATCTCAGCTTCATTGCTTTGACCCGTGCGTTGCTCATGCACAGCTTGTTTAGAAAGTTTTTTAGCCTTTTTTTGATCGACTAAACCAGCTTTGAGCAATTGTGCTTGCAAGGCATTTTTTACCATGAGTAATACCAACTACGATTTTTGAAAATAACAATGACGGAAATATAAAATCCAATAGATCAGGGTCAGTAAAAAACTTAAACCTGCAGGAATTAAAAACGCTTCTAATTGTAAATAAGGATAGCTGAATGCCGCAACAGTACTGCCAATAATAAAACCAAATAAAATCACTAAATGCAAAATAACTTTTCTGGATTCCGTTGTAAGACCTCTTACAAAATATCCAAATGCTAAACCAAGATCGGTTAAGACACCAGAAAGGTGAGTCGTGCGAATAATCGCACCTTTATAATGACTTACCATGGCATTTTGTACACCCATCGCACAACATGCCCATAGCAGTGCATAACGAGGATAATAGGGAATAAATACCCAACAGAGCAGAATAAAAAAAGTCACTAAACTCAATGGTAGACCATATCTGCGTCCGAGTTTAAATTGACTATTCCCCAATATCAGACCGCTAAAACTAGAGCCTAAAACATAACTCAGGATAATAAGAATCAGAAAAAATACAGCTTTGAAATCATGGTCAATAATACCGATCGCAAGCAGACTTGCATTGCCTGTCATATGTGAAACTGACTGATGTAATAGAGAAATGAGACCCAAAACGTTGATCATGCCTGCATTTACCGCAAGCATGAAAGCCCCAAATTGTACCCAGTTTGGAAGGAATTGAAATGGCATATCTTTCATTCTAAAAGTTTATGCCATGAATATATTATTTTGAAGGAGCGCGATCAACCGCAGCAGTAAACAATACATCTGTAGATGAGTTGAGTGCTGTTTCAGTTGAATCTTGTAGAACACTGATCACCATACCGATGGCTACAACTTGCATAGCCACATCTGGTGAAATATTGAATAAGCCACAAGCGACAGGAATCAATAACAGTGAACCACCCGCTACACCCGAAGCCCCGCAGGCAGAAACAGTAGCCACAACAGAAAGAACAAGCATTGTAGTAAAGTCAACGGAAATACCAAGTGTATTCACCGCTGCTAATGTTAATACGGTAATCGTTACTGATGCGCCCGCCATATTAATTGCAGCACCCAACGGGATTGCTACACTCGCTGTCGATTCATTCACACCCAAACGCTTGGCAAGATCCAAGTTCACAGGAATATTTGCTGCTGAACTACGGGTGAAAAATGCGGTGATCCCACTTTCACGTAGACATTGAATAACCAATGGATAAGGATTTGAACGCGTAACAAATGCCACCATAATTGGATTAATTACAAGTGCAACAAAGAACATAGTCCCTAATAGAACAGATAATAATTGTGCATAACTTGCTAAGGTTTTAAGACCTGCATCTGCAAAAGTAACCGCAACAAGTCCAAAAATACCGAAAGGTGCAAAACTGATGACAAGACGAATCACGTGATTCACGGCATTCGCAGCATCCGTCAGACACTGTTTTGTGGTGTCTGTGGCATGGCGGAATGCTATTCCCAGTGCAACAGCCCAACCTAAAATCCCAATAAAGTTTGCTTCACTTAATGCAACGATAGGATTCGCAACAAAACTGAGTAATAAATTTTTAAGAATTTCAGTCAAGCTGCCAGGTGGCTGTAAATCAGCTTGCGCAGCGACATCTAGGAAAAGAGTGCTTGGAAATAAATTACTCACAACGACAGCAGTTAACGCAGATAAAAACATACCTACGGCATACATCATCATAATGGGTTTGATTTTCGCACTGCTGCTATCACCAACTTTAAAGTTTGCAATCGAAGAAAGGACCAAAACAAAAACAAGGATTGGTGCAACAGATTTAAGGGCTTTAATAAATAAATCACCCAGCAAGCTTAATTGTGGTGCAACTTGAGGGAAAAATATAGCCACCAAAACGCCCAGAATAATGGCGATAAGGATTTTGGTGACTAAACTCAAACGTGCTAGAGCAGTGAACATAACTGAACCTAATAATGCCGAGTCTGGCTTAAAATCGGATAAATAAGTCGGGTATTCTATACTTAAAAATGATTTTAAATATAAAACTTATTCATAATAAAAATTAAGTGAATCAAATCACTGGATTTTTTTTGATAATTCTTACTTAAGAATATCAAATTCTTATGCAAAAGATGATTTATTTTCACTGAAATGCGGGTCTAATTCATATACTGCTTGGAAATGAGTGAGGTATATTTTACCTGTCAGATGTTGTATCCAGTTGGTTGAATTTAAGCGATCCATAACAGGACCTTTGACTTCGCTTAAGTGTAGTTGAATATTGAGTTTAGATAACTCAGAATTCATTTCCTCAAGAGTCTCTAAAGCTGAGTAGTCAATATTACTGATACTGGAACAGTTAATGACAACATGTTGAAGCTCATCATGTTGGCTAACTTCTGAAATAATAAATTCCTTCAGGGTGTTTGCATTGAGAAAACTCAAATTTTCATCAATTCTCACCGAAACGAGCCTTTTACTGGTAATAACCTGGTGTCTTGAAATATTTCTAAAATGCTGCGTGCCTTCAACGAGACCAATCACTGCAATATGTGGACGGCTAATTCTCCATAACAGCAACACAAATGTTGAAATAATACCCACCATTAAGCCTGTCGTAATATCTACACACAGCACTCCTAAAAATGTGAGTGTCATTGCTAAACCATCTGCTTTAGAATATTTCCAAGCCTCTATAAAAGGTTTAATCTCAACAAGTTTCCATATCGACACAATGATTGTTGCAGCCAATACTCCTAAAGGTAAATATTCAAATAGGCTTGTAAAATATAGACTGACCACAATAATAAGTAGAGAGGATAAAACCCCAGCCATAGGTGTTTTAGCACCAGCATCAGCATTGACCACTGTACGTGATAAGCTACCAGTGACAGGAAATGCGCCACTGATTCCAGCGCCAAAATTTGCAACACCGAGCGCAACAAGCTCTTGATTACTGTTCAAATTGCTACGTGATTGAAAAGCCGTAGCTTGCGCGATCGAAATAGATTCAACGAAACTCACCATAGCGATCATTACTGCGCCAGGAAGCAATATTTTTACCATGTCCCAAGTCCAGTACGGCATTTGAATAGGGGGTAATCCACTTGGGATTTCACCTACTGTTTTAATTCCATAAGCAGTTAAATCAAAGGACTGAACCAGTAAGATAGAAAATAGCACTAAGCATAACGGTAATGCTTTTTGTATAAATTGCATCATTTTTTGATGATTTGAAAATGCTGGAATTTTAAGTAATTGTGGTAAATAAATGAGCGCTAAAATTGAAGCTAAACCCAAAGATAAGCTGACCAAATCATATAAAGAAATGTATTGAGCCAAACTCGTAAAAAATTCGATTAAATTACTGGATTGCAATGGAATATTAAGAATAAATTTTATTTGACCTAATGCAATTAAGACGGCTGAAGCAATGATAAAACTCTTAATCACAGGATGGCTAATGAGACGAATCAAAAAACCAAATCTGAATAATCCCAATAAAAACGAAATTATGCCAACCATTACTGCTAGCAAATAGGCAGCTTGAATATAGACTGGTGAACCGACTTCATATAATGGCTGTAGCGTGGCAAAAGTCATCATAGAGATTAATGCAACTGGACCAATTGAAAGGGTAGTACTCCCTCCAATCAATGCATAAGCAATCATAGGGATAATACTGGCATATAACCCCATAATTGGAGGTAAGCCTGCAATCATGGCATATGCCATGCCTTGTGGTACAAGCATTGCAAGCACGATCACAGATGCAAGAAGATCAGATTTAAAATCTTGAGTATTGTATTTTTTTAACCATTTCCAAGCTGGGATGATTCGTTCCACAGAATGCTTCGTTAAATCCATACAAATCTCTAAATCACATTTATATATATATTATGCATAAAAAGTGATAAACAAGCACTGAGTATTGTTGATAAGGATCATCAAGAATTTGATTAATGATCCTTAGCGTATGAATTTAATCGTATATTTTTTTAAAAGGTTGTATCTGTTCAAGCTGATAAGCGAGATCTATCAGTAAACGTTCTTGTCCCAAATCAGCAGAAAGCTGAATACCTATCGGTCTTGAATCTAGTTTGGTCATACCCATCGGCAATGATATCGCTGGAGCACCTGCGATATTTTGAATAGGTGTGAATGCCACATAATTTCTTAAACGCTCAAATAAAACATCAAATTCGAGTTGAGGTGAAAGATAACCAATTTGAGGCGAAACATGCGCTAAAACTGGCGAAAGGATGACATCATATTGCTGGAAGATTTGTTGATAGATGCGCTGGATCTTCTTTAAACGGTACAGAAATAAAGGGGTTTTATAGAAATTTTTCTTGTACAAATTTGCAAGTCCAACTGTTAGATGATCTAACTCATTGACGTTAAAATCTTTGCCAAGTAGCGGTTTTCCAAACTGTTGAATCATAAATGATAAAAAACCCCAATAGTGGCTGAAATCATCTACAAACCAATCTGGAATAGGAAGTGAAAACTCTTCAATATGATGACCTAAATTCCTGAGTAGTTGAGCAGTAGACTCAACAGTTTGACGGGTCTCAGCATCAGTATTGGTTTGTAATGAATCATAAACAAGACCAATCCGTAAAGGTTTGCTGGATGGATGCTGGATTAAGCCAATTTCGGGTAATTTTTTTGGCTTATATTGTTTTTCCATTTCAGCAAAGAAAAACGCGGTATCACGCACAGAACGTGTTAAAACACCATCTGAAACAAGGTCAATTGGTAAATACTGCGAACCTTCATTTGGATACCAACGACCACGTGTCGGCTTTAAACCGACTAAACCGCAATTTGCTGCAGGAATTCGTATCGAACCACCACCATCATTTGCATGTGCAATTGGTACTACGCCTGATGCAACGAGTGCCGCAGCTCCACCTGAAGAAGCTCCACACGAATAATCAGTATGCCAAGAATTGCGTGTGTAATCCCCAGACTTAAATTCTGTTGAAGCATTTAAGCCAAATTCAGGCATTTTGGATTTACCCAGTGCAATTAAGCCTGTATCTAACATTTGTTGAGTAATTTTAGAATTTTTGATCTTTTCCTTGGATTTGAACGATGTTGATCCTTGTTGCGTAGGAAAACCAATAAGATCCAAATTATCCTTAATAAATGTAGGGATTGCAGAAAAAATCTGATTAGGTTTAAAAGTAGGCGATTTAAGTATTTGTTCGAAGTTTTCGAATTCAATTGCATTTAGCAGAGGATTTACGAATTTTGCGCGTTCAATCGTAGCTCTTAAAACTTCATCAATTGAGATGTCTTTAGATTGAATTCTGTTTGAGAGCTCAATCGCATCACTTGTACCTAATATATTATCCGTGAAAGCATGAATTCTTTTTTGATTATCCATAATCGATTTTCTTTAAAATTGACTAAGCATATGTATACACATGAAATATTGATTTGTCGATTGACCAGAGATTGATTCGCCACAATTTCGCATAATGTATATTATGTTAAATAAGATATCTAGAACAATAACCCTGAACATGGGTTTATATAATTTGTGATGGCTAAGAATTCGGCATTAAAGAATCTTCGATGAAATTCGTCATTAAGAAAAAACTTTAGATGAAAGAATCAGATGTACTACATGCTCTGATTAAATATCACTTGAAGAATCTAAAAGCAGAAGAAGTTATAAAATGCCGAGAAGAAGTTTTGGGTAAGGAAGATTAACTGCCCTTTTATTTTCAAATTTAAGACTAGAGTCAACCATTAGATGACGTGGACTCTTTATTAAGTTAACATGATTAAGGATTTAATGGATGTTCTGTTGGAATAATTGGGTTGTCATCACCAAAATCAAATTTCACTTCTTCTTCGGATGGCTCTTCTTCACTACCTAAAACGTATATTGTTTGGGCTTCTTCGTGTCCACGATCATGCCTATGTGTTAAAGCTGTTACTGCAAGTAATTTCCAACCTGCTTTTAAATGCTGATTTACTTGGAAATCACTATATAATTCTTTAACTTGTCGAATTGCTGTAAATGAATTTTCACTCATGATATTACTCACAGAAAAAAGTTTATTTTCTTATATGAAAACTTTTTTTTATAGTTCAATATTAAAATAAAAAATTATGGTTAAGTCAATCTGAAGTCGCATAATTTCAAATTATGTTAAATAGGATATCTTTAACAGCGCACCAATACTAGCTATTGTCTTGTTACATGGCATAAAACAACGAATGATTAGAATTCAAATTAGGAAAAAAAATTTAAAACCAAAACACAACCTGTCATTTTTGATGGACCATTGAGTTTATACAGCAACGTTCTCAATTTTTGTCTAGCTCAGGTTATAATGCTCATCTTACACAATTCAGTTGATCTATTATGAACAGCTCCAATGATCCTTTACATCGCAAAAAACTCGCTGACATTTTAGATGAGTTATTGGATTACTACGGAGGCTTTGAAGTTTAGCTTTTTACACCCAATTGTAGAATAGCCTTAATGAGTATCTATCGTTATTGTTGACAGCGTGTAGTTATGGGTGGAAGCCCCACTCTCCTACTACATAGGACAACGATCGATTATCTAAATCCAGTCTTATCAAGTCTAGAGCTAGAAGTTATAATATGTTTTTAAAAAGTTTTAGATCATATGCTTGAACTCATTCACTCATATCCTCAAGCCAAATTGGTGAATACTTTCCAAGCATTAGCGAATGAAGCTTTTGAAGACCCTGTCAATGCTTTATGTTGGTATAGGCATTTAGACTTCAATTTCGAAGAAATCGTTGAAAAACTTACACTCATAGAAGATATTACTGAAATTACCATCGAACAATTAGAGCAACTCAAACTTTCAGACTCTGCAAGCAAAGCGAGAGACATTATCCTCAATGATATAATGTTGCTCACCGAATTGGGTGCATCGCCGTCTTTAAACTTAATCAAAGAGTATCAGCGTGATGAAGAATTGGATTTTATCAGCACTGATGTATATTCTTTTCATGTAGATCGATCGCCATTAGCAACGGATACATATTTGTGTACCTATTACGGGGCGGCTAGCGATATTATTTCCAATGATCAGGTCGAACAAAAAATTCTTATCCCAGAAATCCGTCAAAAAATTAAATCCTTGTTTGATGGCGAAGACCATGAGTTTGACGATTTTCTTGAAGAGACCTATATGGATCTTCACTATCAACCTAAAAATAGTGCAACACCTTTAAGTTTAGGAGTTGGTCATCTCTGGCGTTTGGCTGTAGATCATCCTGATCAGAAAGTACTTCCTTGTGTTCACCGTGCTCCAAAAGAAAATGCAGGAGAACTCAGATTACTTTTAATTTGTTAAGGAATCACTTGCACAATTTAGGCGAGTAGTTCTTTTTCAGTTTCAAATGGGTTAAAGAAATTACACCAAACGATTGGTCCTAAACTCATCTCCGAATCAGTAAGTAAACATTGATCAAAATTTTGGATTAATTGCTCTTTATCCATCTCTTGACCAATTAAAACAATTTCCTGTCTGGCATCCCCCGTTTCTGAATGCCAACTCGATTCAATTTCCTGAATAGATTGCGTATCTTGTGGCCATTCCTCTTGTGGTACCGAAGTCCACCAATATCCTGCTTGACCATGCCGAGCCATACCTCCAGCTTGTGACCAAGACATAGCCATTGTTGGTTCCGCAGCAAGCCAAAAAAATCCTTTTGAGCGTATAACACCTTTCCATTCTGAATGAATAAAATTGTAAAAACGTTGTGGGTGAAAGGGTCTTCTTGCTCTATATACGAAACTTTCGATTCCATATTCTTCAGTTTCAGGCTTATGCTCTCCTCTCAACTCTCTTAACCAACCAGGTGCTTGTGAGGCTTCATCAAAATTAAAAAGCTCTGTGTTGAGTATTTTATCGAGTTCAACCTGACCAAATGTGGATGACTCAATTTTTGCTCTAGGGTTAAGCTTTTTGAGAATCGCATAAAGTTCGGACTTCTGATGCTCATCGATTAAATCAGTTTTATTCAAAATAATAACATCACAAAATTCGATTTGATCTATCAGTAAATCCACAACAGTACGTTGGTCAAATTCTCCAAGTGATTCGCCACGCTCATGAAGAAGATCATATGAACGATAATCTCGTAAAAAATTGAATGCATCGACTACCGTCACCATGGTATCTAAACGAGCGTACTCATTTAGAGATACGCCGTCTTCATCTTCAAATGTAAATGTTTCGGCTACAGGTAGAGGCTCTGATATTCCGGTAGATTCAATGACGAGTTGATCAAATTTTTTCTCTTCCGCTAATCGTCTTACTTCTACTAACAAATCTTCTCTCAAAGTACAGCAAATACATCCATTACTCATTTCAACGAGTTTTTCTTCAGTTCGTGATAATTCCGCCCCACCTTCTCTGACTAAAGTAGCATCAATATTGACTTCTGACATATCGTTCACAATTACTGCGACACGTTTTCCTTCTCTATTATTTAAAATATGATTTAAAAGTGTGGTTTTTCCTGCACCAAGAAATCCAGACAGAACAGTGACAGGTAATTTATAAGGTTTTGAAGAATCAATATTCATGGTGAGTTACTCGTTTTCATGTTCAACCACATCATTTGATCGCTTATTGCAATCAATGAATGATCTTGATTTTTGAAATAACCTAAATCATAATTGTTATGTTATAACATTTCAATATGTTTAGTGTTTAGTTAAACTTTAATAAAATTTATTTATAGTGATTCTAAATTGTATTCATCACTGTAGAATCATAAGTAAAACTAAAGAATCTATGACCTAATTTTTATAATCATATGAGCATATAACAATGAATTTGCCCAATCTCATTATTCGTACCACCTTAAGTACTTCTGTGTTACTTGGAGTTTCAAATGCGTATGCCGTGGTTGCAGGCGGAATAGTTTCGACTGACTACCATTGGAACAGTATTCCTGCTAATGGCTTTGCAACACTTGAAAATCAAATCATCATTAACAATGAGCCAGGAAATGATGGTAATACATTTTGGGCCAATCAATTTTCATTAAAAAATGGAAATATCGGTTATGTTGGATTACAGCAACGAAGCAATGATGAGAAGTATTTAAATTTCTCAATCTGGAAAACGACATCTTGGAAATCAGGATACCCTGCGTATTGCAGACAATTTGATCATGAAGGTGATGGCGTTCAATGTGACTTACCTTATGAATGGAAAGAAGGCACGAAATATAATTTTAAGATTGTGAAAAATAATGACAGTACAGTCTCAGCCTTTGTTAAAAATATGAGTACTGGTAAACAACTTGAAATTGCAAAAATCAATGTGCCGCAGACCTGGGGTGGTTTTGATAGTTTAGTTACATTTACCGAAAATTTCAGACAGCATCAACAACCCAACGGTATTTATGGCTATAACAGTTGTAATGATGTTCATACATCTGTTTCAGCGACCTACCCTGCAGTAGCAAACGCTTCAATTAAGTCTAAATCACAAACGACTAAAACTTATGGAAATTGTGTACAAGTGGCATCAGCGCATTGCACGGATGATTCTACTTGTATTTCAACTGTGAATAATGCCAATTACACCCAGCAAAAACCTTTCATTTTGAAAAATGGCGCACGAGGTTTTTGTGCAGATAGCTTGGATGGTGGTCAACAAATGGGATTGTATTCATGCGATCCTAACAACGGTAATCAACGTCTGAGTACGGATCACACACATCGCTTATATTTAACTCATCGGGATGCTTGTTTGATGGGCGATGTTAAAGATAATTTCGTTAAAGTTGCGCCGTGCAATAATGATAGTAGTCAACGATGGATGTATAGCCGCCATACAAGCCAATATATCAACTTAAAAACAGGTCTATGCCTTGATGCCGCTGATGGTGCAAATAGTATGGCACGCTTACAAATGATTGGATGTCAAAGCAATAATTCATATCAAACTTGGAAAATTACACGTTAATTTATTAAATTCAGAGCTTTAGCATTTAAAGCTCTGAATTTTAATGCTGAAATTTTAATTTTTTTGCTTTCTTTGAGTGACTCTACTACTTTTAGTACAATTTGATATCTAAATTAGAGATTTTACTCATAGATAAGCCAGCTCACTCAGGTTAAAAGCATTCTTAATACTGGCTCAAAAAGCGAAATAAGTTCAATGATTTTAGGGAGATATTTGTCTAAGGTATATTTGTAATATTGATGACAGCAATAAAATAAAAACAATTAAAAATATTCTTCATAAATCTTTGCTATTTTTCCGATAGCGACGTTAAGGATGAGAAAAAAATTCTTCAAAATATTAAAACTTAATAAATGAGATTAGACGTTTAGTTGTTTATCTCTGAAGATAGCAATCAAAAGCCCTTTTTTAATATTGGAGAGAATCAAATTCTAACCTTATGTTTAATATGAACATTCATAGTTCTATTTTTTCAATCCATTGCCCTTCACGAATTATAAATTATAGGATGTTTAGTTGATTTATGAATTTGGCTGAAATCAGTTAGTACTTGAGCATAGTCATCTATGTAACATCAAAAAATCTCACTGAACTTTTTTCACATGAACTATTTCTAAATAGATTCTTGAATAAAAAAATGCGTAAAATTTTATTCTCCTCGTCATATTCATGACCTATTTTTGCTCAATCCCTATTTCTATCACTCATTAAATAGATACCAAGTTGATAAGTTTTTTACTAGTAATCTTTGATATGTCGAGATTTTATTTATTGATGAGTTTAATTTAAAAATTACAATTTTGCTTAGGCTATTTTGGTGTTCAGAATTTAAGCCTAAGCATTTGTGGATTTTCTTAAATTAGAAACTATAGGTGAAAGACACTACACCTAAATTTTTTTGTTTTTCGTTATAGCGGTTCTTACCACCAAAAATATATTGTCCACTCAATCCGAGTTCTGGTGTCAAGGCATAGTCTAGCCCGATAGATGAGAAGCGATAAGCAAATTCTCGTTCTGTATCACCAAGCTCTAGACCTTCATATTTCCCTTTATCATTATAATAGCTCGCTGCAGCACTTGCTGTAGCAGATAATTTATCATTGAGTTGATGGGTATATATTACGTTTAGATAAGTATCCCCTTGGTTTGCATACACGACATCATATGTATATGCAGATAAACTGGTTGATAAAGAGTTTTTATCATTGAATTGGTGTGTGGCAGTTACCCCCATTTCATTGGAAGTTGTATTTGACGTGTTCGGATAGAAATAAGTGGCATTCCAAATATTCCAATTTGTCCTACCAGTATCAAAACTGTAGCCGACAATAAAGTCGTGCTCTAATTTATCAGTTTTACGGCGCTTATCACCTTGAAGTTCAGCATAAGAGTAGCCTAGTGTAGACCCCCAATACCCGACATAGAAGTTGTTATAACTAAGGTTTAGACCTGTTTGAATTGCGAGGTCATCATTTTCTGGTGCATTTGTTAAACCACGTGAAATGTATTTGGAGGTTAATGTGACATATCCATCAAATTGAATTGGTGAATTTGTTTCTTGATTCGTAGAATTTGCATAACTGGGTAAAATAATAAAGCTAGCAGTGCTCAACAGCACTGCTTGAGTCGTTTTAATCATCATAAAATTTATAATTAAGAAAATAAGGGTGAAGTTTCTGCACGATAAAATGGTGCATCTGAAGGGGTTAAAGCAGGTCGATTACGAATGTGATCAGCAATCTTCTCGGCCATCATGATCGTCGTTGCATTGAGATTACCAGTAATAATCAGCGGCATGATAGAAGCATCGACCACTCGCAACCCATCTATTTCATGGACACGACCGTAACCATCTACAACAGCTAAATCATCTTCACCCATTTTACAGCTACACGAAGGATGATACGCTGTTTCTGCATGATTTTTTACAAATTCATCAATTTGCTGATCTGTTTTTAATGCTGAACCTGGGCTAATTTCTCTACCTCGATACTGATCTAATGCAGGCTGATGCATAATTTCTCGTGTAATTCTCACTGCATCACGGAATTCGCGCCAATCTTGTTCAGTGCTCATGTAGTTAAATAAAATGCTCGGATGATCAAAAGGATTTTTCGAGGTTAAGCGAATTCTTCCTCTTGACGGCGATCGCATAGATCCAACATGTGCTTGAAAACCATGTTCATTGATTGCATTGGTACCATTGTAGTTAATTGCAATTGGTAAAAAGTGATACTGGAGATTCGGCCACTCAAACTCATCACTAGAGCGGATGAATCCACCTGCTTCAAACTGATTGCTTGCACCAATTCCTTTACCCAAAAACAGCCATTCAGCGCCAATTTTAGGTTGATTATACCATTTTAATGCAGGGTAAAGACTGACGGGCTTCTTACATTGGTATTGAAGATACATTTCTAAATGATCTTGCAGATTTTCACCCACTCCCGGTAAATCTTGCACAACCTTTACATCCAGTGACTCTAATAATGACTTAGCTCCTACCCCAGAGCGCTGTAAAATTTGAGGCGATGCAATAGCACCTGCGCACAGCAATACTTCTCGCTCAGCATAGACCTTGTGTAAATTAGTTGCATCTTGACCAAGAATGTATTCAACACCGATAGCTTGTTTTTTTTCAAATAAGATTCGATTGGTTGTGGCATGCGTAATAATCGTTAAATTCTGACGACCTTTAGCCATATCTAAATAGCCACGAGCGGTACTGGAACGTCTGCCTTGAGGTGTCACCGTACGATCCATTGGACCAAAGCCTTCTTGTTGGTATCCATTTAAATCATCCGTACGTGGATATCCAGCTTGCACACCCGCTTCAACCATTGCATGAAATAACTCATTATTGTCTGACTTTGGCGTAGCAACACTTACTGGGCCTTGATCACCGTGATATTCATTTGCACCAATATCTCTAGACTCTGCTTTTTTATAGTAAGGTAAACATTCAGCATAGCGCCAATGACTGAGTCCTTTCATTTGAGACCATTGCTCTAAATCCATGGCATTCCCACGGATATAACACATACCGTTAATTAATGATGAACCACCTAAACCTTTACCACGTCCACATTCCATACGGCGGTTATTCATATGTGGTTCTGGATCGGTCAAATATGCCCAATTATAACGTCGACCTTGTAAAGGATAAGCCAAAGCAGCAGGCATTTGAGTTCTAAAATCTAAACGGTAGTCAGGGCCACCCGCTTCAAGGAGCAGAACTTTAATATCTGGATCTTCGGTGAGTCTCGCTGCAAGTACATTCCCAGCAGAACCTGCACCTATGATAATGTAATCATATGTCATAGTGTTCTCCTTAGGCTTTAAATACAGATTGAAATGGACTTAATTCCACTTGTACCGATTTGATTTGCGTGTAGTGTTGTAAAGTCGTTAAACCATTCTCTCTTCCTACACCAGAATGCTTATAGCCACCGACTGGCATTTCAGCTGGCGATTCACCCCACGTATTGATCCAACATATACCTGCTTCAATTTGGTGGATGATTCGATGTGCTTTGACAATATCAGGGGTAACCACGCCAGCAGCTAATCCATAAGAAGTATTATTAGCGCGACGAATCACTTCTTCTTCTGATGTATATGTCAAAATACTCATCACAGGACCGAAGATTTCCTCTTGAACAACGGTCATCTCATCTCGACAATCACTGAAGATTGTAGGCAGTACAAAAGCACCATTTTTTAAATGATCATCTGTTGCTCTAGAACCACCACACACTAAACGTGCTCCCTCGCTTTTAGCAGAATCGATGAATGCCAAAATTTTATTCATATGCGCAAAGCTAGATACTGGTCCAAAATTTGTTTCTGGATCGAGCGGATTACCTAAGCGGATATAAGGAATACGTTCTAATAGCTTTTCTTCAAATTTTAGTTTTAATGATTCTGGAATAAACACTCGTGTCCCATTCGTACATACCTGTCCAGAACTATAGAAATTTGCCATCATTGCAATATCTGCAGCTAAGTCTAAATCAGCATCTTCACAAATAATTAATGGTGACTTCCCACCCAACTCCATCGTGACTTCTTTAAGACTCGATTCAGCAGCTTGAGCCATCACTTTTTTTCCAGTGCTCACACCACCAGTAAATGAAATTTTCGCAATATCTACATGCTGGCTTAAATAGGCACCAATATCACCGCCCCCTGTTACAACATTGAATACCCCATCTGGCACTCCAGCTTCGGTATAAATTTCTGCCAATTTAAAGGCTGTTAATGGGGTAATCTCGCTGGGTTTGAAAATCATTGCATTCCCTGCCGCCAAAGCAGGTGCTGACTTCCATAAGGCAATTTGAATTGGATAATTCCATGCTCCTATACCAGCTACAATTCCCAAAGGTTCACGGCGTGTATAGACAAATGAATCTGTTCTTAAAGGAATCTGTTGACCCTCGAGTACAGGTAAAATTCCAGCGTAGTATTCGAGTACATCAGCCCCTGTCACAATATCTACAGTCGATGTTTCACTATATGCTTTACCACTATCTAAGGACTCAATGGTGGCAAGTTCATCATTTCTTTCACGTAAAATAGCTACAGCTTTATTTAAAATTCTTGAACGCTGCATATAAGTCATTTCAGCCCAAACTTTCTGTCCTTGTTGGGCAGATAGAATGGCTTGATCCACATCCTGTTGAGAACATGCTTGAATGGTCGCAAGAACTTGACCCGTGGCTGGATTAATCGAATCAAAAGTTTGACCTGATTGAGCATCGACGAATTGTCCATGAATATAAGGACGTTGTAACGGGAATTTATTCATACGATTAGCCTCAGATATAGTAAATATTAAAAATTATTGTGTAAGTTGCTGCTGGATAAAGGCATGGCAAAGACGGATAGAAAGATCGGTATCAATCTCACTTCTTGTTAATGCGCCCCTTAACCAGAACCCATCAATTAATGCAGCCAACCCTTGGGCTGCTTGCTCAGCTTTTAGGGGGCTTAAATGTTTTAAAAACTCATGTTTTAAATTTGAATGTAGACGACAGTGATTCACTTGCTGTAATCGGTGTAGATCTGGTTGATGCAAACTAATAGCCCAAAACGCGAGCCATACTTTCATCGCGGCTTGATTGGTCTGAGGAGTTGCAAAATTCGCTTTAACAATCGCCATTAAACGATCTTCTGGAGAATGTCCAACCTCTGATTTTAGATCCCTTACACTTTCTCCAAGTTGCTGTAGTAAATAGCGCATGGTTGCCTCAATCAATCCATTCTTGCCACCAAAATAATGACTAATAATACCCGTGGAGACACCTGCTCTTTGCGCAATCTGTTGAATGGATGCATCAGCAAAACCGAGCTCATTTACAGTGGAGAGAGTAGCATCAATCAATTGTTGACGACGAATGGGTTGCATACCAACTTTTGGCATAAGATGACCTAAACCTACAGGAGATTATAATCAGCGTTTATCAATAATAACGCTGTAACATTAGTAAACGTTTTTTTAATTGAACGTTCAATCAATAAAAATTATAGTGCTATTACTTCCATGATGTACAGCTCAGTTTGTTTTGTATTTGCAAAAGTTTGTAATTGTGGATCAAGCAAGCTTCTATCAGGATATAAATCGAACTGCGCTGTAGATCATTTCATTACTCATTGAATGGTCACTGATTTATGCATAACAAAAATGATCAAACGCAGGATAGTTTGAATAAGGTCGTGTTCTATGTATCAGCATCATTGATACTTTTGTTTTCGATCACCACAATTTTGTTTAATGAAGCTGCTAATAACGTCATTACACAAACCCTCAATTGGGTAAGCAGAACCTTTAGTTGGTATTACCTGTTGGCTGCGACACTCTATTTTGTCTTTATTGTATTTATCGCATGCTCTCGATATGGCGAAATTAAATTAGGACCTAAACACTCTAAGCCTGAATTTAGTTTACTAAGTTGGTCTGCAATGCTCTTTTCTGCGGGTATTGGTATTGATCTCATGTTCTTTTCCGTGGCTGAACCTTTATCGCATTACATGAACCCACCTGTGGGCGAAGGACAAACCTTTGAAGCAGCACGTCAGTCTATGGTATGGACCTTGTTTCATTATGGTTTAACTGGTTGGAGCATGTATGCATTGGTTGGTGTAGCCTTAGGTTACTTCAGTTATCGTTATAACCTTCCCCTTACGATCCGTTCAGCTCTCTACCCTATTTTTGGAAAAAAAATTAACGGCCCTATAGGTCACACTGTAGATACAGCAGCCGTCTTAGGTACGATTTTTGGTATCGCGACTACCTGCGGTATTGGTGTCGTACAACTCAATTATGGCCTTCATGTTCTTTTCGATCTACCTGAAAATTTGTGGATTCAAGCTGGCTTGATCGGTATCGCGGTGGTCATTACTGTAATTTCAGTAACGGCAGGTGTGAATAAAGGGATTCGCGTACTTTCTGAAATCAATATCTATGTCTCGATTGGGTTACTCCTCTTTATTCTTTTGATTGGTAATACAGAATTCTTACTCGCAGGCTTAATCCAAAATTTAGGTGATTACCTCAGTCAATTTCCGAAATTGAGTTTAATGAGTTTTCCATTCGAACAACCTAAAGAATGGATGAACAGTTGGACGCTTTTCTTTTGGGCTTGGTGGATTGCATGGTCGCCATTTGTTGGTCTGTTTTTAGCACGTATTTCTCGTGGTCGTACCATTCGTGAGTTTGTATTTGGTACGTTGATTATTCCTCTACTATTTACACTGACTTGGTTATCCATCTTTGGAAATAGTGCACTTCACAATGTAATTTTTGATGGTAATGCACAACTTGCAACAACCGTTTTAGAAAATCCAGCGCATGGTTTCTATGACCTACTTGCACAATATCCTGGTTTTACCTTCTTAGCAGGTATAGCAACAATTACAGGATTATTATTTTACGTTACTTCTGCAGACTCAGGCGCTCTTGTTTTGGGTAATTTCACGACAAAATTCACCAATATCGAGCATGACTCTCCAAGATGGCTCAGCGTATTTTGGGCTATAGCCATTGGTTTACTCACCTTGGCGATGCTGATGGCAAATGGTATTACTGCCTTACAGAACACAACCATCATCATGGGTCTGCCTTTTAGCTTTGTCATATTCTTTGTGATGGCGGGTTTGTATAAATCTTTGAGATTGGAAGATTTCAGACAAGCCAGTACTAGCTTAAATGCCGCGCCAGTCGTGGGCAATGTGGATATTCTCAATTGGAAAAAGCGACTCAGTCGCGTAATGCTGCATCCAAGCCATGAACAAACATTAAAAATGTTAGATGACGTGTGTAAACCTGCAATGAATGCCGTGGCACAGGAACTTTTATCCAAAGGTGTCAAAGTCGATGTGAATACAAAGCGTCTTGAAGATAATGCTGAGCTTTATCATTTGGACCTCATTATTCACTTGAATGAAGAAGAAAATTTCGTATATGAGATTTGGCCCGTTCGTTATGACACCCCTAACTTTAGTACCCGTGCTAAACGAACAAAGCGTTATTACTATCGTTTAGAAAGTTACTTGTTTGAAGGTTCGCAAGGTAATGATTTGGTCGGTTACAACAAAGAACAAGTGATTAACGACATTTTGGACAAATATGAACGTCATATGATGTACCTTCATATTAACCGTATCAGTCCAGGTAAACGTCCACAATTTCCTGATCGTGACATTTAGTTAGTAGTAGCTCATCTAAACAAGGAAAATGACCATGTCAGAAAGTCTAAACGCCTTTGCTCTATTTTTTTCGTTGCTTAATCCCTTTTTAATGAGCATTTATATGCTTGGGATTATTCGAAATTCAGATGCAAAAGTTTTTAATATGGCGCTGATCCAAGGTAGTTTGATTAGCTTTGTGGTTTTTGTCATTTTTGCTAAAACAGGTGAAGCTTTTTTTAATGATGTACTTCATGCACGATTTGAATCTTTCCAAATTTTTGGTGGAATCATTTTCTTGGTGATCGGTTATCGTTATGTATTTGAAGGTGCTGATACGATTGGGGTCATGCGTGGAGCACCAAACCATTTGGCTGGTACGATCGCCATGCCTTTTATGATCGGTCCAGGAACAATCTCTGCATCTGTAATCACTGGCATTCAATTAAGTTTATGGCAGACGATCACAGTCATCTTTATGACCTTATTCTTAACCTGTAGTCTTTTGATATTAATGAAATATTTGCATGATAATTTACAGCATAAATATTCTAATTATATCGACTTATATGTAGATATCGTGGGTCGTGTTGCTGCATTGCTTATCGGTACGATTGCCATTGATATGATCGTGACTGGTGTTACTGGGATCATCAATGACTAATTGAAGGTTGTTGTTGATATTTATAAAAAAGGAGTCTTATCATTGACTCCTTTTTTTAAACCCTAATATTTAGAATCTATATCCGATATTTAAACTATACACCGTTGGATCTACGTCCACACTTCCTACCTTTTCTCCATTTACTTTTACATCAGTTTTGATATCCGCATATCGGATATCAGCACCAACACTCCATTGAGGGTTAAATTGGTAATCTACGCCTATTTGACCAGCCCAACCAAAAGAATCTGAGAGATCGAACTTATCACCACTATATAATCGGTCATTAAAAAAATAGGTGTAATTTAAGCCCAGACCCACATAAGGTTGTAACTTTTCATTGGGTAAGAAGTGATATTGCACACTAAAAATTGGAGGTAAATGTTTTGTTTTTGCGACTTCATTACCAGCAACATTAATTTTATGCTGTGGTGGCAAACCGACTAATACATCAAATGCAATATTTGGTGTATAAAAATAAGAGATCGTGCCAGTGACTCCCCAAGCATCATCTATTGTGACGGGTGCTGTTTGATTAAAAATACTACCTGGAGAAGATGTGGGATCAATATTGCTAATCGCACCTCTTATCTTCCATTTATAATCTGCGCTGTGCGCATTAGAACTTAATGCCATGGTACTCAATAAAATCGCGAATAAACCAAAACTTAATTTATCATTCATATCATTACCCATTTTTTATAAATATCTGAAATTTTGAAGATTGTTAATCAATTAAATTGAATGCTTTAGATCATATCGATAATTCTTTTTGTTGGTTATTTTTTATTCTGATTTGTTTTGATGATTTTTTATTTAAGAAAATTTATTCAATTTAAATGGATTTTTGGAATATTGTTTTTAATTTAAGTGAGGAAAGAACGTACGCCTAATTTGGATTCCAATCAGTAATGATGAAACAAGAAACAAATCTTATTGACCTTACCACAATGGGAAGGTTTAGAATGATCGTGACCTTATTTCAATCAGCATATGGAGTTAAGTATGTCATCTACTTCAACTAAATCTATTCAAATCAAAATTGAAGGAATGACCTGTGCTGCTTGTGTAAGCCGAGTTGAAAACTCATTAAAAAAAGTCGATGGTATTCAAGATGCCAGTGTGAACCTCGCCACTGAAATAGCTCAAATTGAGTTAACAACAGACGTAACAGATCAACAAATCATTCAAGCCGTAAATAAAACAGGTTTTAAAATTAAAAAATGTGCAACAATAAAATTAAAAATTTTAGGCATGACTTGTGCTGCATGTGTGAGCCGAGTTGAACGTTCTTTACTAAAAATACCAGGTGTATTAGCAGCACAAGTAAGTTTGGCAACTGAGATAGCAAGCATTGATCTACTTTATCCAGTTCCTGTTGATCAAGTTATTGAGCGTATTGAAAGATCAGGGTTTGAAGCTGTACTTGAACAGCAAACGATCACAGCACTTCCAAATCGCGAACTTGAATCAAAAAAAATTCTCAAGCATTTTATTATCGCACTTGTACTCAGTTTACCTATATTTATCATTGAAATGGGCTCGCACCTCTTGCCTTCATTTCATCATTTTATAGGTACTTACATCAGTCAGAATCAGAGCTGGTTATTCCAATTTATTCTTGCGACTTTAGTTATTTTTATACCTGGACGGCATTTTTTCACACAAGGTATCAAGTCACTGATAAATTTACATCCTGACATGAATTCTTTGGTGAGTTTAGGATCAGGAGCTGCCTATTTATATTCTATTGTTGCTACGTTCTTTCCAAGTTTATTGCCACAACAATCAGTACATGTCTATTACGAGCCTGCAACACTCATTATTACATTTATTTTGTTAGGCAAATATCTAGAAGCACGAGCTAAAGGTCGAACTTCTGCAGCAATTCAACATCTGATTGGCTTACAACCTAAAACAGCGCGAGTTAGAGTATCTGACCTCCAGACTAAAGATATATCGATTGATAAAATTACAATCGGTATGCAGGTTGAAGTTCGGCCTGGTGAAAAAATTCCTGTAGATGGCGTGGTTATTTCAGGTGAGGGTTTTGTGGATGAATCAATGATCAGTGGTGAATCTTTTCCAATCCACAAATTGATGGGTTCAGAAGTCGTTGGTGGAACCCTCAATCAAAATGGATTTCTTGTCATTGAAACCAAACATTCTTCTGAAAGTAGCATTTTATCTTCAATTATTCAGTTGGTTGAAAATGCTCAGACACAAAAGCTCCCCATACAATCTTTAGTCGATAAAGTCACCTTATGGTTTGTTCCAGTTATCCTCTTGATTTCGATGATTACTTTCATCGCGTGGCTAGTGATTGGACCTGAACCTAATCTCAGCTATGCGTTGATTAATGCCGTTTCTGTTTTGATTATTGCATGCCCTTGTGCGATGGGACTTGCAACCCCGATGTCGATAATGGTTGCGACGGGACGTGCTGCTGAACACGGAATTTTATTTAAAAATGCGACTTCACTTCAAAAACTTCGAGAAATTTCAACATTTGCATTTGATAAAACTGGAACATTAACAATAGGGCAACCTGCGATTAGTCATATCGAGATTTTCGCACCATTTACACATCAACAGGTTCTACAAACTGTTGCATCCGTTGAATATCATTCCGAGCACCCAATTGCTAAAGCGATTGTTCAATATGCATCCGATCATCATGTAAAGATGATCGAAATTTCAGAATTTAAGAGTATTTCAGGATTCGGCATTCAAGCACAATTGGATGATCAGGATATTAAAATTGGATCTGTAGAATTTATTACTCGAGAAAACGCTAAGATCTCTCATGCACTCTCCCACCATCAAAGATTACTAGATGAAGCTCAAACACCCATCGCGGTCTCGATCGATGGTGAGCTTGCATCAATTATTTTAATCACGGATCAATTAAGACCTGAAACCTACGAGGTTATGACTCAACTTAAAAAGAACGACAAGCACATTGCTTTGATTACTGGCGATCATCAAAATGCAGCGCAATATGTGGCGAATCAACTTAATATCAATGCAGTTTATGCACAGGTCAAACCACATCAAAAGTTAAACATTGTTGAGACCCTTCAAACCCGATATGGAAATGTTGCTTTTGTTGGTGATGGGATTAATGATGCTCCAGCACTTGCGCAAGCTCAAGTCGGTATTGCGATAGGTTCAGGTACAGATGTCGCCATTGAAACGGCTGACCTTATTTTAATGTCATCAAATTTGAATAACTTATCTAAAGCCATCAAATTAAGCGAAATGACCATTAGAAATATTCATCAAAATCTGTTCTGGGCTTTTCTATACAATATTTGTCTGATTCCGATTGCTGCAGGCGTACTTTATCCCTTGACTGGTATCCTGCTCTCACCTGTTTTAGCCGCAATCGCAATGGCACTTTCTTCGGTATTTGTATTAGCGAATGCCTTAAGACTCAAAACTTTGAAATTAAATTAGCAGCTTAAAACAAAGGAAAGATCATGAATATTGGCGAATTAGCACGACGTTCAGGCTTAACTGCTAAAATGATTCGATATTACGAAAAAATCGATCTCATTTCTGTTCCGATCAGAAACGCTAGCGGTTATCGTGTTTACACAGAGCAAGACCTTTCGACTTTAAGTTTTATTAAACATGCTAAAGATCTTGGTTTTTCGATCGATCAAATCAAAAGTTTAGTTGAGCTTTGGAAAAATCCTGACAGAAAAAGTGCTGATGTGAAAAAAATTACAGATCAACATATCCATTTTTTGACAGAACAAATTCATTCGATGCAATCAATGATTTTAAAATTAAAGGCTGCGAGTCAGATGTGCTCTAATGATTCGACTTCAAACTGCAGTATTCTGAATAAAATTGAACATATTCAATCGTGACAGTGATAGATGTTAACTAACGCAAGAGGTTATTATGAAATTATTTATTGAAAATATTAGTTGTTCGGGTTGTGCTAAAGGTGTCACTGCATCTGTATTGTCACTTGATCCTAATGCAAGCGTCAATGTAGATGTTGCCAACAAAATTGCAGATATTCGTACAACATATAGCTTTGAAAAAATCGCTGAAGTTTTGACTGAAGATGGTTTCCCTCCTGAATTAAAAGATTAAATTGCCATAAAAAAGGCGAAACATTATTTCGCCTTTTTTGATAAAACGCATACCGTAGTATGCGTATTTTTAAAGAATTAATAAATGATTTGACCGTTTTGAAGTAACTGCTCCAACGTCAGATCTGCATTTTGAGGACCAATATTCAACAATTGAGTAGCTTCAAATTGTGTACCTTCACCATCGCGATCGATTGAAATTACAGAATCTTTAACAGTGATATATTTACTTAAGATATCCGCAACTTGATCAGTCGAATCTGTTGAGAATGTAGTTGAAGTATTAGCATCAACAAATAGTTGAGATACATCAATTACATCGACACCTGCTTCGAAATCTGACCACGTATCAAAACCATTTCCACCCGTTGCATCGGCTTCATCAAGTAAGTTGAAGATTAATTTATCCGCGATATCACTTCCAGTGAATGCGTCATTAAATTTCGAACTTGTAAATGATTTGTTTACATCAAAGCTTAAAGTAGCTGTTGAAGTCGTTCCACCAACTGTCGAAACAGTATAGCTAAATTCTTCTTTACCAAATCCTTTTCCAGATGGTGAATACGTATAGCTACCATCATTATTGAATACAAGAGTACCAAATTTACCTTCGACAGTTACACTAGGATTACCACTATAAGTCGACGTCGTTAATCCATTAATAGTATAAGAACTAATAGAATTTAAACCTTCATCATTATTGGAAACGTTTCCAATAACTGGATCTAAAGCAACTGGAGTAAATTCATTCAAGTACGTAGTATTAAACGTGATTGTAGAGTCTTTGAAATAAGCAAGTCCAGGATTAACGAGATTAGCTTGTACAGTATATACACCAGCGGGAAGATCATTTAACTGTAATACTTTTCCAGTAACAGCATTTAACTCACCAGTCTTAACTACTGTGCCATCTGCATTTTTCACTGTGTAACTAATACTTCGTGATGAAGTTAGAGATAGAGTACTTTCAAAAGAAATTGCAACTGTACTGACTGAGTTTTCAGCTATTGCAAATTTAGCATCGATAGTGCGTTGAGCCAGACCAATATCTAAAATTGTATCATTCACAATAGTTTCTGATTTATTTTGCATTACAATTTCAGATTCTTCAAAATCATCTTGCGCAACAGCTAAATCAATTTTAATCGTTAACGTTTCTAGTGAACTATTTCCATTCTGATCTTTAATGACATAAGTAAATGTCTCGATTTCACCATATGGTAAGCTTGTGCCTTCACTAGGTTTATTTACGAAGTATTGGTAAGTTCCATCCTTATTGAGAATTAATTTACCATACACACCTTGAAGTTCTGATTCTTCAACAAGCTGAGTATTACCAGCAATAATGATTTCTGAACCATTAGCTAATTCAATCTGACCTGAAGTTTGACCGACAAAATCATTGTCTGTTTTAACAGTCGAATAATCATAAAGTGTGTCTTTATTAACATATAGACCAGATCCACCAAGCACATTAAGTCCTGTTGGAACAGTCACTGCATAATAATCACCCTCTGTAAATTTAAGAGTAACTTCCTTAGATTTACCACCTAAAATTACTGTGTACCAGTTATTGATGCTGTGAACTTGGACATATTCATTGGTATCAGCATTGAATTTGTAAACAAATAAAGAGTATGAAGTTAAACTTACACCACCGCCATCGCCCTGGAAAGTCATTTCACGAACATTATTTTCATTCACTTTGAAATTCATGAATGAAGATAAATCAACTGCACCGGCTTTAATAACTGGATCTAACAAACTTACATCTAACACTTTAACATTTGTTAATTTAGGTACTTCACCAGTGATATCTTTAATCTCAGGAAGTGGATTGATGATAACAGTGTCGTTAATTTCTGATTGTTTTACCTCAACAACTTTATTATCAATCGATATATTAAGCTTTGCAGAAGCTGTATTACCTAGTTCTGTTTTAACGTAATAGGTAAACTCATCTACTTGCCCGAATGGACCTTTAAAGTCTTTATTAATCTCGTAACGATAGCTTCCGTCTTGATTGATAAATAATGTACCAAATTTACCTTCGATCGCAGTTTCAGAATTACTATTCAACGTAATTGCTGCATTAGTACCAGCCATAACTGACTCTACAATCGTGCCAGTTGGCAGTACATCCTGACCATCAACAGCATCTGCATCAGTGATTACATTACCAGTTGCTTCACCATCGACTGACACAACTTCATTATAATCTAGAATAATGTCATTCAATACCTTCAGTGTATAACCACTTAATACTGTTACCCCAACAGAAGGTGTTAAGAATACAATATATTTACCCTCTGGAAGGCTCACGTTCAATTCTTCAGAAACACCAGCCAGTAAATAAGCTTTCAACCATTGTTTCTCAGTCATGTACTCTTTGTATTGACCAGTTTCTTCATCAAATTGATAAATTTTAAGATCGTACATCGAGACGATCGAAACTCCACCTGATTGTGATTTCAATGTTAAGTTGCGAACTGTCCCATCAGCAACATCAACTGTTAATGAATTTTGAAGAACTTCTGTTAAAACATTAGCTTCGAGCACTGCACCCAAGCCAACACTTGCTACCGCAAATGCAGTTTTATCTTCAAGTTGTTGTTCTGCTGAAGGTAATTTAGTAGTCGGGTTAATTACTTCAGGAATGAAATTAACTGAGTTATCCGCTGGAAGTACTATTTCTTGCGGTAACCCATTAATTTCTAAAGCTTGTTCTGCAGCATTAAGCTCTTCAATTGCGGTTAGAACTTCACCTTTAGTTACATTTTTTGATGGATCACGACCATCAGCAACGAGTTGTAAAGCTTCATTAATTTCTTGTTGAAGTGCATCACGTGTTTCATCAGTATATCTTGCTGATTCTTCCAACTCTGCATTGTCATCAAGTTTCTTTTGAAGTTCATTCGCCTTCGTCTCAAGCGCAGTTAAATCCGCTTCAGTTGCTAATGAATCTTCAAACTCTTGTTGTGCATTGGTTTTTAATGCAGCATTTGCAGCGTCTAATTCATCAGATGCTTTTTTAACTTCTTCTTTAGTTACATTTTTTGATGGATCACGACCATCAGCAACGAGTTGTAAAGCTTCATTAATTTCTTGTTGAAGTGCATCACGTGTTTCATCAGTATATCTTGCTGA